>NZ_JAHKRL010000363.1 GCF_019396405.1 Nonomuraea rhizosphaerae
GTCGGGCAGCCCGCCGCAGGGCGGCCCTCCGGCGGGCGACCCCGGCGCCCAGGACCTCACCCCCACCGACGACAAGCGCTACCTGCGTGGCGCGCAGGTCACCAACGGCGACGGGATCGTGGAGTTCACGACGATCTGGCCGGGCTGGTACCGCGGCCGTACGGTCCACATCCACGCGATGGTCCACTTCAGCGACGCGCGGGTGCTGACCACCCAGATGATGTTCGACGAGGCGCTCAACACGAAGGTTCTCGCCAACGCCCCGTACGCCTCGCGCACCGGGCGGGACACGCTCAACGACTCCGACAGCATCTACAAGGACAGCATGCTGATGAAGGTCACCGAGGAGGACGGCGGCTACCTGGGCGTGATCGTCTTCGCCGCCGACTCCGACAAGGACGGCGCCTGACCGAGGCCACCAAGGACGGCGCCTGACCGGGGCCATTGAGGACGGCGCCTGATCCGAGCCGCCGGAGGGCGCGTCAGTCGCGCGGGTCGAGCGGTGTCAGGCGCGGCGCCCGCGCCTCTATCGCGGCCGCCGCGTCCAGGCACAGGTCCTCGCGGAAGCGCGGCCCGACGATCTGCACGACCTGCGGCAGCCCGCCGGCCTCCCCGACGGGCACCGCGACCGACGGCAGCCCCAGCAGGTTGACCGCGACGGTGGTGCGGAGCCTGCCCGGCCAGGCGGCGGCCCAGCCCGCCTCGAGGTCCTCGCCGACGCGGAAGGGGCCGTCCGGCACGATGGGCATCAGGACCAGCGGCGTGGCGGCCATCCACGCGGCCCACGCGCCGTGGATGGCGGCCCGCTCCATCATCGGGTCGAACGCGGCCCGCCCGCCCGCCTCGGACCAGCTCTTCTCGAACCCCGCCCAGAACCGGACGAAGTCCGGCGAGGCGACGGTCTCGACCGGGGGCTGCTCCTCCTGGACCCGGCCGTAGGCGGACATGATCTGGAAGTAGATCTCGGCAGCCCGCTCCAGCGCCGGCGGCCGGCCCTCCTCCACCTGGTAACCGGCGTCGGCCAGCAGCTCGGCGGCCCGTCGTACGGCGTGATCGTCGGTCACCACCGCCACGCCGCGGCCGAGGGCGGGGCCGCGCAGGGGAGCGGGGGCGTGCCAGGGGTCGGCGGGGACGGGCCCGCACATGTGCTCGAAGGCCAGCCGCAGGTCCGCCACCCGCCGCGCCATCGGCCCGTGCACGGCCAGGAGCTGGAACCCGAACGGCAGCGCCGGGCCGGTCAGCGCCACCCTGCCCAGCGACGGCTTCAGCGCGGCGACGCCGCAGCACTGGGCGGGCCAGCGCAGCGAGCCCGCGCCGTCGCTGCCGACGCCGAGCGGGCTCAGCCCTGTCGCCACCGCGACGGCCTCGCCGCCGCTGGACGCGCCGGGCGTGTGGGCCGCCGACCAGGGGTTGCGGGTCGGGCCGTGCAGCGCGTTGTCGGTGTGCCAGCGCATGCCGAACTCCGGCATGTTCGTCCGGCCGATCGGGATGGCGCCCGCCGCGCGCAGCTGCGCGACGTGCGGGGAGTCGCGTTCGGCGACGGCGTTCCGGAGCGGGACGATGCCGTGCGTCGTCGCCGAGCCCTTGACGTCGACGTTCTCCTTGACCGTCATGGGGACGCCGCACAGCGGCCCCGGCTCGGCGCCCTCGCGCAACGCCCGGTCGGCGGCGTCCGCCGCGTCGAGCGCCTCCCGCTCCAGGACGGCGGTGATGGCGTTGACGCGCGGGTTGACGTCGGCGATGCGGTCGAGGTGCGCCTGGACCACCTCGCGGGCCGACACCTCTCCGGCGCCGACCAGCCGGGTCAGGTCCCCGGCCGGAAGTTCCCACAGCTCTGCCACGGCAAGTCTCCTCAAAGGGGGTTGGGCGGTGCCGAGGAATCTAGGGGGAATCGCGGCGAAGGTGCAGTCTTGTCTTCTCGCGCCGCTTCAGCCAGCCGCACGAGATAATGCGTTTTGCCAGCTCTTGGCGCCACTCCTGAGACTGTGGTTGGTGTGGACGGGTCGGGGGATCGCTGGATCCAGGCGCTCCAGGAGCGGGCCGCCCGCCTGGCCTTCCCGGACTGGCGGGCCGGTCCCGACGACTGGACGAGCCTGTACACCAGCTTCGGCACGGACGGCGCGCCGGTGACCGAGGTGGCCGTCTACCGGGGCCACGAGCGCCTTCACCACCGCCGTTACACCGGTGCGGAGCTCACTCGGTTCTGGACGCTGCTGATCGACTCGATCGCGGAGTGAGCGCCGCGGCCTCCGTACGGATGCGCTCCCACACCTGTTCGAGGTGGCGCCGCTCGGTCGCGGGGGAGCCGACGGCCAGGCGCAGCAGCACCCGGCCGCCCGCCTTGGTGTGGGTGAGGTAGAGGTCGCCGCTCGCGTTCAGGCGCTCCATGAGCGCGAGCGTCGCCGCGTCCGCCTCCTCCGGCTCCCTTCCCTCCCAGCGGGGACGGAGGCAGACCAGCCCCAGCGGATGCGGCTCGTGCACCTCGAAGCCGGGGTCGGCGGCCACCCACGAGGCGAACTCCCCGGCCAGCGCCACGCACGAGCGGATGTGCGCCCGCAGCCCCTCGGCCCCGTACCAGCGGATCACCGCCCACAGCTTCAGCGCCCTGAACCTGCGGCCGAGCGGGATCTGCCAGTCGCGGTAGTCCACGACGGACCCCGCCGCCGTCGCGGCGTTGCGCAGGAACTCGGGCATGCTCGACAGCGCCTCCAGCAGCGGCCCCCGGTCGGCCAGCCACAGCACCGTGCAGTCGAAGTTGGTCAGCAGCCATTTGTGCGGGTTGGTGGAGTAGGAGTCGGCGTACTCAGTAACCCCCGCGTTGAGCCAGCGCAGTTCCGGGCAGACCGCGGCGACCCCGGCGTAGGCGGCGTCCACGTGCAGCCACACCCCGTGCCTGCGGCACACCTCGCCGATGGCGGGCACCGGGTCGACGGCGGTCGTCGAGGTGGTGCCCACGGTGGCGCACACCATCGCCGGGTGCGGGTCCTCGCTCAGCAACGCGTCCAGGTGGGCGGGGTCCATCGCCAGCGTACGGGGATCGACGTCCACCACCCGCACCCCCGAGGCGCCCAGCCCGGCGATCCTGGCCGCCCGCTCCAGCGACGAGTGGGTCTGCGACGACACGTAGATCGTGTACGGCCGGTCGATCCCCTCACGGGTCACCCGCCCGCCGCCGGCCCGGTGCAGCGCCGCCAGCAGCGCGACCAGGCAGGCGCTGGAGGCCGAGTCCTGGATGACGCCGCCGCCCCGCCCGTCGGTGCGGAAATGTGGTGGCAGGCCGAGCAGCCCGGCCAGCCAGTCGACGACCATGGTCTCCAGCTCGGTGCAGGCCGGGCTGGTCACCCACAGCATTCCCTGCACGCCGAGCCCGCTGGAGATCAGGTCGCCGAGGATGGCCGGCCCGCTGGCGTTGGCCGGGAAGTAGGCCAGGAAGGCCGGGTGCTGCCAGTGCGTGATCCCCGGCAGGATGACCCGCTCCAGGTCCGCCATCACCGCCTCGAACCCCTCGCCGTCCTCGGGCGCGGCGGCGGGCAGCGCGGCCCGGATGTCGCCCGGCTTCACCTGCGACATCACCGGATAGGACTCGACGGAGGCGAGGTAGTCGGCGATCCAGTCGATCACCTGCTTGCCGTGGCGGCGGAACTCCTCGGGGCTCATGTGCTGCGCGGCCATGGTGAACTCCCGTGACACGGCATGGCCTCCTCGGGGAGGCCATGCGAAAGGGCCGGAGAGCGGGTGCCTCCGGCCCTTTTTGTCACACCGAGTCCATATCGCGCTAGTCCCGGGCGCGCCCGCTGAGCGTCTTGCGCCAGTGGAATCCACCGGGCAGGTTGACGGACAAGGTACGCCGTCCGTCCGCCGTGCGGGTGACGCGGAACAAGCGGTTGCCCCAGCTGTGCCCGACTCCCCCGCGTGACAGGTTCAGCCGGAACGGCCCAAGCTTGATCGACTTTCGGTAGCTCCAGCCCATCGAGGTTCCCTCCATGAGATCGCCAGAGCCATCAGCTACCCAAAAAGTCGCCAAATAACGGCCTAATTCACGGTCACCACCGCCTGAGCCGGGATCGTGGTGCCCGTCACCTGGCCCGTCACCGTGAACGTGCCGGGGGAGGCGTAGGCCGCCGGATCGATCGCGGCCCAGGTCACCGCGATCGAGCTGTCCTTCGAGCCGTCGTTGTACGTGGCCACGACCGTCCCCGGCATCAGCGGCGCGGACCCGGCCTTCGTACGGACCTGCTCCTCGGCCAGCGACGTGATCGTCACCGCGGCCGTCGTCCGGACGTGCACCGTGGCCTCGACCGGCGTGCGCAGCCCCTCGGCCAGCCCGGCGACCCGGAAGCTGGTGCCGCCGGTCCTGACCTGGTCGGCCGTCACCTGCTGCCAGGTCACCGCCGCCTGGCCCCGGCCGCCGTCCGCGTACAGGGTCTCGACCTTGGCCGGAAGCTGCGGCAGCGTGCCCGCGACGGTCGGGACGTGCACGGGGCGCACCGAGTCCGGCGGCACCGCGTACGCCTTCCACTCCAGCAGCCCGACCGAGGCCGCGCCCGAGACGAGCTGCAGCCGCAGCCTGGAGGTGGTGACCGGGTCGAAGGAGACGGTGTTGTAGGCGTCCACGGCGACCGGGTAGGAGGCGGCGCCGGTGACGTCCTCGAACGAGTCGCCGTCCCACGCCTGGATCTTCCACGACGCCGGGACGCGGACGCCGCCGTTGTCGTCGAAGAAGTACACCTCCGCCTTGTTCACCCGTACCGGTGACGGCCAGTCGAGCTGCACCCACTGCGTGCCCTGCTGCGGCCAGGTGCCCCAGCGCGGGTTGGCGCCGTCGTTGGAGCGCGGCGGGTCGATGCCGTCGTTGATCGCCGTCACCCGCTCCCACGGGGAGGTGTAGGAGGCGGTCGGCGTCGCGTACGGCGCCGCGTTGACCTGCGCGCCCAGCTCGCCGACCGTGACCGCGACCGTGCCCGAGGTGGATCTGGCGCCGTCGGAGGCGGTCAGCTTCAGGCGGTAGGTGCCCGGCTCGGTGAAGGAGGCGACCGTCGCCGGGTTCGCCGGGTCGGTGAAGAACGCCTGGCCGGGGCCGTCCACCATGCTCCACTGCGTGGTGAGCGCGCCCGACGGCGAACCGTCGTCCTTGACGACCGCGTCGAGCTTGGCCTGTCCCGGCCGGTTGAAGGTGGTGTCGGGCATGGCCAGCACGTACGGGGCCCTGTTGCCGATCTGCGGCGGCGCGGCGCCGCTCGCGTACGCCTGCACCTCCTTCAGGCCGGAGGAGTAGCCGGGCCGGTGGGTGATCAGCACCCGCAGCTTCCGCGCCGTGACCTGCCGGAAGCGGACCTCGTTGAGGTTGGCGCGAGGGTAGGCGGGCTCGCGCGCCTGGCGCGGCACGTCCTTCCAGGCGGAGCCGTCCAGGTACTGGACGGTGTAGAGGGCGGGCTCGCTGACGCCGCCGATCCTGCGGTCGTTGGAGAAGTACAGCCGGACCAGGTCGACCGGCCTGGCCGCGCCGAGGTCCACCTCCAGCCAGTCCTGCGGTCTGCCGGAGCCCCTGCTGCTCCAGTACGGCTCGTTGATCGTGAACCCGTCCGCCGCGCCCGCCGGGTCGCCGTGCGAGGCCGTGGCGGAGGCGACCAGGTCCGGCCGGGTGGAGCCCAGATCGGTCCCGGCCTTCTGGAACAGGTCCTCGACCCGGTCGCCGGACAGCCTCACCTGGTCGGGGGCCTTCATGGACGGCGCCTTCTCGGCGTGCACGACCGTGCCGCCCTCGACCCTGCCGGTGCGCGGGTCCCACACGGCGTGGGCGAGCCCGGACAGGGTGACCTTGCGCCTGCCGTCGACGAAGATCGAGTAGCCCTCGGGGACGCCCACGTAGTGCCGCTCGCCGCCCGGCTTGTCCCAGACGACGGTGAGGTCGCTGCCCCGGTAGTCGACGCCGTTGACGGTGAAGTGGTCCCAGCCGATGTCCACCGGCCACAGCTCCACCTTGCCGTCGGAGCGCGGGCGCAGGCCCATCACGTCCTCGATGACGGTCCAGTTGCTGCTGCCGAGGATCGTGTGGTGGATCCAGGAGCGGTAGCCGATGGTCTTGGTGGCGGGGTTCCAGTTCGCCCAGAACTCGTTGGCGTCCGGGTAGCGGGTGTCCCCGCCGACGAACTGCGACCAGGCGTTCCAGTACAGGAGCTGCTTGTACTGCTCGGCGGTGATGTACGGCGAGGCGTAGTCGCGCAGCGCCTTGGAGAACAGCGCGAAGTTCCGGGTCGAGTTGATCTGCGAGAAGTTGTTCGAGCCCGGGTGTCCCGCGGCGGCGGCCTCCGCCTTGTCCTTCTGGTTAGCCGTATACGCCGGGAATATCGGATATTCGGCGGGGTCGGTCCACAGCCGGAGCGGCTCGCGCCACTTCGGGTCGTCCGTCGGGACCAGGCCGGTGGCGTACGGGATGTAGTTGTTGGACTCCTTCCACGGGATCAGGTTGCCCGTGCGCAGGTCACGGTGCTTGAACAGCTTGTTCTGCTCGTCCCACAGCAGCGTCAGGATGCCGCTGCGCACCTTGTCCGCGACGCCGCGCAGCTCGGCGGCCTTCGCCGTGTCGCCGATCAGCGTGTACGCCTGCGCCGCCGCCATCGCGTTGGCGTAGACGTAGGCGCCCTCCAGCCGCTCGTTGGAGCGGTTGTAGTAGTGGAACGACACCGCGTCCGCGTCGTTGCCGGTCAGGGCCTCCCAGTCGTACTCGATCACCCCGTTGCCGTTGGTGTCGTAGGTGGCGAGCTGCCCGTAGACGTCCTTCTCGGCGTAGCGGGCGAGGTTGCGCAGGATCGACGGCTGGCCGCCGTGGATCTGGTAGCTCTCCAGGGCGGAGGCGGAGATGTACTGGGTGTAGCTGTTCGACCAGTTCTCCGGGTCGCCCGGGTTGTCGGTATATTTCGCGTTCCGCGACACCTCGCCGGCCGACACCCACGGCCCGTACGAGTAGATCGGGTCGCGCAGGTACTTCAGGTCCTGGAGGAACATCGGCACGGTCAGCACGATCGCGTTGTTGTAGCCCAGCGCCCCCTCGACCGACGTCGGGAACTGGAAGTCGTTGCCCGGGATGTCGGCGTCGAGGAAGTTGAACCGCATCAGCCACCAGCGGTAGTACACGAACTTCTTGATGTTCTCGTCGGGCACGTCGATGTACGGCAGGTTCCCGGCCCACCAGGCGTTGTAGTCCTGGAGCTGACGCCGCAGCGCCTTCTCCGGCGAGCGGCCCCTGTAGCCGTCGTACTCCTCCCGCGACCCGGGCAGCTCCTCGGTGACGAAGCCCATCTGCACCTTCGTCCGCACGGTCCGGCCCGGCGCGACGGACAGCGTCCCCTTCAGCGCGCCGTCCGCGGCCCTCAGGCCGTCGCCGCTGAGCCGGGGGAAGATCGTGGTCAGCCGGTTCTTCGCGGCGACCACCCCGGTCAGCTCGCGCTCGCCGTCGGCCGTCGTCGCGTACGGGGAGGTCACGCTGATCGGTACGTCCCGCTTCACGGTGCCGGTGTTGGTGACCGACAGCGTGGTGACGGCGACGTTCTGCTGGGTGATGAACTTCTTGACCGACACCGCCAGCCCGTCACCGGTGTACCGGCCGCTCCAGTGGCTGGGCATCTGCAGCCGCTCGGCGACGTCCTCGGTGAGCGCGGTCCCGAGCGAGACCTCGTAGGCGTCGCGGTTGTCGATGCTCTCCCAGTACGCCACGTAACCGCCGAACCCGATGACCGACGGGTCGTGCTCCTTCATGAACAGCGCCCGCCCGCGCGACATCAGCCACGTCCCGGCCGGGTCGGCTCCCGGGCGGGCGAGCATGCGGTCGATCCAGTACGAGTCGCCGCCCTTCTCCTTCTGGTAGATCTCCTCCATCATCTTGCGCGGGTCGTAGCGGACGGGCTCGGCCGGCACCGGATCGGCGCCGGTGAACACCGGCATGCCCAGGTCGTCCACGAGAGCCTTGGCGGGGGACACGCTCGCGAGCAGGCTGCCCGCGATGGCTAACGCCGCCAGGCCCGGAAGGGTCTTGCGCACGGGATCCTCCAGGAAAGGGGGGTGTCACTCGGCTATGGGGAGCCAGACGCGCATGGTGGCCGGGCCACGGTTGCCCCAGCGGTGGTAGGGGACCAGCCGCAGCGTGTGGTCGGCGCCGCCGGCCGGGTCGGGGTCCGGCCCGTACGGCCAGCCGTTGGAGTGGGGCCTGCCCAGGGCGGCGGTCAGCTCCACCCCGACGACCGGGTCGGCGCCGGAGGGCGCCACGTCGCTCGGCGGACGGGACACGCGGGCCGCCACCTCCGACAGCGGCACCTCGTCGGCCACCGACTCCGCGCAGTACACCAGCGGGCCGCGCTCGACCGCGACGCTGCCGCGCAGGGCGTCCACGCGCCGGTCGGGATAGGTCCACCGGGGAGCCATGGGCAGCTCCAGAGTGATCACGTCGCCGGGCAGCCAGTCGCCCTCGACGACCGCGTAACCGGGATCGACCGCGCGGGTCGGCGTCCCGCCCTCGGGGCGGGGGGAGGACGTGGGGGCCTCCGCCGGGGCGTACGAGAGCGTCGCGCCGGCGGCCCAGGCCGGCACCCGCAGCGAGATCCGTCCGCTGCCGCCCGACAGCACCCGCACCGCCACCATCCCCGACCACGGGTAGCCGGTCTCCACCCGCAGCGCGAGCGGCCCGTGCGTGATCTCCGACGGCGTGTAGTGGTGGATCTGCACCCCGCCCTCGTCCGAGGTCGCCAGGTAGGCGGGCAGCGAGGCGAGCGTGCGGGCGATGTTGTTCGGGCAGCACGACACGTCGAACCAGCGCGAGCGCAGCCCGCCCTCGGCGGCGTGGTTGACCCCTTCGAACGGCAGCGCGGCCACCCGCACCTGCAGCGGGTTGACGTAGAAGAACGACCGCCCGTCCAGCGCGACCCCGGTGGCGAGCATGTTGTACAGGGTCCGCTCGGCCACGTCCGCGTACCGGACGTCACCGGTGGCCAGGAGCAGCCGGTGCGCCAGCATGATCGAGGCGATGCTCGCGCAGGTCTCGTTGTAGGCCCGGTCGGGCGGCAGCTCGTAGTCCTCGCCGAACGACTCGTCGGCGTGCCGCGAGCCCATGCCGCCGGTCAGGTGGGTGCGGCGGGCGACGGCGCGCTCCCACTGCGACTCCACGGCCTTCAGCAGTTCCTGGTCGCCGGTCTCGACGGCCACGTCCACGACCCCGCTGGCCAGGTAGAGCGCGCGTACGGCGTGCCCGCGCAGGACCTGCGCCTGCCGCACCGGGACCTCGTCCTGGAAGTAGGCGCGCCCGAAGGGGATGTCGGCGAGGGCGGGCCGGCCGCGCCGCTCGACGAAGCGGCGGGCCATCTCCAGGTAGCGTTCGACGCCGGTGGCCCGGTACAGCTCGACCAGCGCCATCTCCACCACCGGGTGGCCGCACGTCTCCGTGGTGTCCATGAAGCGGCGGCAGACGTGGTCGGCGGCCCGGCGCACCACCTCGGTGAGCTGGTCCTCGCCGTGCGCGCGCAGCCTGGCCACCCCGGCCTGGATGAGGTGGCCGTAGCAGTACAGCTCGTGGCCCCACTCGAAGTCGGTGTAGCGGTTGCCGGCCCAGCGGGTGTTGAGGTAGCCGTCGCCCTCCTGGGCCGAGGCGACGGTCGCGGCCAGCTCGGGCAGCGCGGGATGGCCGGCCCACGCCATCCCCTCCAGCAGCTTGTACGTCTCGGAGTCGCTGAACTCCCGGCCCCTGCGGGGGCGCTCGCCGCGGAAGTTGCCGATCCATCCCTCGCGCTCCTGCCATTCGAGGCAGTGGGGGATCGTGGCCTCGCGGTTGAGCGCGATCCGGTCGCCCCAGAAGCCGGCCGGGACGCGCACCGCGTCCAGGCCGAGGGGCGACAGCACGCCGGACGAGGGCAGGACAGGATTAACCACGTAGGGCTCCCGACATGAATCCGCGCACGTAGTGGCGCTGCAGAATGACGAACAGGATGAGGCAGGGAATGGCCATGACCATGACGCCGGCCTGGAGCATGCCGTAGTCGATGGCCCCGAACGTGCCCTGGGTCATGCTGACCACGGCCACGGGCAGCGTGAACGACGCGCCGTCGTTGAGCAGGATCAACGGGGCGAAGAAGTCGTTCCAGGAGGCCAGGAAGGCGAACAGGCCGACCGTCACGAGCGCGGGCCGCACCGCGTGCAGCAGGATCCGGGAGAAGGCGCGGAAGGTCCCGCAGCCGTCCACCAGCGCCGCCTCCTCCAGCTCGCGCGGGATCGCCTCGAACGCGTTGCGCATCATGAACAGCGCGAACGGCAACTGGAACATCACGAACACCAGCGACAGCCCCACCAGCGAGTTCTGCAGCCCGATGTAGCCGAGCAGCACGTACAGCGGGATGAGGATCGTCGCGTACGGCACCATGAGGATCGCCAGCGTGGCCAGGAACAGCACGTTCTTGCCGGGGAAGTCGAAACGGGCGAAGGCGTAGCCGCCCAGCGCCGAGACCAGCAGCGTCCCGGCGACCGTCATGCCCGACACCAGCACGCTGTTGGTCGCGTACGTGCCGACGCCCTCGCCGAAGCGGGCCATCCGCAGGTAGTTGTCCGGCTCCTCCAGCGACGACCAGCCGCTCCACACCAGCGGGAACAGGAACAGGACGGCCAGCGCCCCGACCGTCGGGTAATACCGTGTCATCGGTCGTTCACCACTCCTCACTCCCTCCGCGGGCCGCTCGTTCCTCACGGACCGCTCCGCTCGCTGCGTCGGGTTCTCTCCTCACCGCAGCCTCCGCATCATCAGCGTGTTGAGCCCGACCAGGGCGACCAGCAGCACGACCGACAGCGCCGCGGCCCCGCCGAGGTCGAAGCGGAAGAAGGCGTCGCGGTAGACGACCATGACCATGGTGGTCGTGCTGTTGTCCGGGCCGCCGTTGGTGAAGATGAAGAACTGGTCGAAGGCCAGCAGCGAGCCGGTCACGCTGAGGATGAGCATCAGCGCCAGCGTCGGGCGCAGCAGCGGCAGCGTGATCTTGGTGAACACCTGCCAGCGGTTCGCGCCGTCGCTCCTGGCCGCCTCGTACACCTCGGTGGGGATGGCCTGCAGGCCGGTCAGCAGGATGAGCATGTTGAACCCGGCGAAACGCCACAGCACGAGCGCGATCGTGGAGAACAGCGCCATGTTGGGCGTGCCGATCCACTTGATCGGCTCGTCGATGACGCCGATCGCCCGCAGCATCGGGTCGATCGGGCCGAAGTCGTTGTTCAGCATGCCGTAGAACAGCAGCGCGGCGGCGGCGAAGCCGACGGCTCCGGGCAGGAAGAACGCGGTGCGGAAGAAGCCGACGCCGGGGCGGCGCTCCTGCACGAGCAGGGCCAGGCCGAGCGCGACCGCCGACAGCAGGACGGTGGTGATGGCGGTGTACTTCAGGGTGAAGAGCACCGCGTCGTAGAACAGCGGGTTGCTGGGGATCTTGGCGTAGTTGCCGGGGGCGTTGAACGTCGCCTGGCCGAGCAGCGGCCACTTGTTCAGCGACATCCAGACGACCAGGATCAGCGGGGCGATGAACAGCACGGCCACGATGACGGCGGTCGGCATGGC
This sequence comes from Nonomuraea rhizosphaerae, assembly GCF_019396405.1. Taxonomy (GTDB): domain Bacteria; phylum Actinomycetota; class Actinomycetes; order Streptosporangiales; family Streptosporangiaceae; genus Nonomuraea; species Nonomuraea rhizosphaerae. The sequence continues at coordinate 11,579 of NZ_JAHKRL010000363.1, forward strand.
GTACAGCCAGCCCTGCACGCGCCTGCCGCGCCATCGGACGGGCGGCGCCGAGTGGGCCGCCCGTCCTCTGGGCTTGCCGAGGGTCAAGCTCATTGCTGCTGCAGTGACTTCGTGACCTCGGCGTTCAGCTGGGGCACCTTCGCGGCGTCGCCGAACACCGCCTCACGCGCCAGCCGCAGCCAGGGCCCCTGCGGGTCGTTGAACGTCTGGCCGAAGCGCAGCGCGTACGGCGTCTGCCCCTTGGCCACCAGCGAGTTGATCAGGACCACCCGAGGATCCTCCGCCGAGTACTTGTTGCTGGCCAGGTCCGTGCGCGCCAGCACGTCCTTGTTCTTGGCCATGACCTCGACCTGCGCGTCGTCGCCCACGGTCCAGGAGATGAAGTCCCAGGCCGCGTCGGCGTTCTTGCTGGTGGAGGAGACGCCGATCGAGTCGCCGCCGACGAACGTGGACTCGCCGCCGTCGGGGCCGGCGATGGGCGTGACGCCGATCTTCATGTCCGGGGGCATCGTGCCGAGCGTGGTGGAGGGCATCGGCATGACGCCGATCTCACCCTTGGGGAAGAAGCCGGTCCAGGTCGGGCCCTGCTCCTCCTTGGCCGTCGGGCCGGTGACCTTCTTGTCGTACAGGCCGCGCCAGATGGCGAACACGTCGTTCATGGCCTTCTGGTCGTTCAGCGAGGTGGTGCCCTCGGGGTTCATGACCTGGCCGCCGGCCGCCCAGACGGAGGGCCAGAACGTGAAGACGTAGCAGCCGCCGCAGTTGCCGCCGAAGAACGTGCCGTGGACCTTGCCGTCCTTGCCGAGCTTGTCCTGGACGGCGGTGGCCTGCTCGGCGAACTCCTTGAGCGACTTGGGGCCCTTCTCCGGGTCGAGCCCGGCCTTGGTGTAGAGGTCCTTGTTCCAGAACCAGACCGACAGGTCCAGCGTGTGCGGGAGCGTGTAGAGCTTGCTGTCGAGCGTGCCGAGCTTCATGTGCGAGGGCGCGAGCTTGTCCTTGAACGGCAGGGCGTTGATCCGGTCCGTGAGGTCCATGAACAGGCCCTGCGAGGTGTAGTTCGGCACGAAGATCACGTCGGCCGCGAACACGTCGGGCAGCTGCTTGGCCCCGGCCGCGGCCGCGATGCGCGGCTGGTAGTTGTCCGTGGGGATGACGGTCAGCTTCACCTGGTTCTTGTGGCTGCTGTTGTAGGCCTTCACCAGCCGCTCGGACTGGGCCTGAGTGGCGGCGCGGGTCCACATGGTGATCGTGACCGGGCCCGCCGCCGTCGGTTGCTGCTGGCTGCCGCCGCCACCGCTTCCGCAGGCAGCGGCTGTGAGCGCTAACAAACCGAGGAAGGCTATCCCGGCCAGCCGTCGTCTCATGGTTGTCTCCTTCGGGACCCCCGGTGAACTGAAAGGTTTTCGGAAACGTAGAAGAAACGTAGAGGCCTGTCAATGGGTGTTATGGTTCGTCCAGGCTATCGATTGACTGAAAAGGGTTTCGAGAATATGGCGGGTAGGCGCGCGACCATCAACGACGTGGCCTCCCTGGCCGGGGTGTCGATCGCCACGGCCTCCAAGGCGCTCAACGGACGGCAGGACGTGCGGGCGTCGACCCGTCAGCGCGTGCTGGCCGCCGCTGAGGAGCTGGCCTTCCAGCCGAACGCCCTGGCCCGGGGGCTGCTGTCCGGGCAGACGCGGACGGTGGGCCTGCTGACCTCCGACAGCGCGGGCAGGTTCGGCATCCCGGTGCTGCTCGGCGCCGAGGACGCGTTCGGCGCGGGGGAGATGGCGGTGCTGCTGTGCGACGCCCGCGGCGACGCCATCAGGGAGCAGCACCACCTGCGCGCGCTGCTGTCGCGGCGGGTGGACGGGCTGATCGTGGTGGGCGAGAGCACCGACGTGCGGCCCTCGGTGAGCAGGAACCTGGGCGTCCCGGTCGTGTACGCCTACGGGGCCTCCGACGACCCCGAGGACGTGTCGTTCGTGCCCGACGACGTGGGCGGGGCGGCGATGGCCGTGCAGCACCTGGTGGCGCTGGGGCGGCGCAGGATCGCGCACGTCACCGGGCCCGACCACTACAAGGCCTCCCGCGACCGCGTCGAGGGCGTCGAGCTGGCCCTCGCCGAGGCCGGGCTGGAGCAGGCGGGCGAGACGCTGTGGGGCGCGTGGTCGCAGCGCTGGGGGCGGCACGCCGCGGAGATGCTGCTGATGGCCCAGCCGGACATCGACGCGGTGTTCTGCGGCAGCGACCAGATCGCGGCCGGGTTCGTGGAGACGGCGCGCGAGCGGGGCCGCCGGGTGCCCGACGACATCGCGGTGATCGGCTACGACAACTGGGAGGTGCTGTCCACCGAGACGCGCCCCGCCCTGACCACCGTGGACATGAACCTGGAACTGCTCGGCAGGACGGCCGCCCAGCACCTGTTCGCCGCCATCGACGGCAAGGCCACGCCGGGCGTGCACCGGATGCCCTGCCAGCTCGTGATCCGGGACTCCACCGGCTCCTCGACGTGAGCGTGCCCGGACAGACAGGCGTGAGCGTGCCCGGACAGGGAGGGCAGGTCCCTGCCCGGGCACGGGCCCGCTACCTCCTGCGCAGCTTGACGAAGGTCACCGAGTGGGCGGGGAAGTCGTAGGCGAACGCCGACGAGACGCCCTCGACCTCATGTCTCTTCGCCGAGATCCGGTCGGGGTCGGTGAGGGAGTTGACGTCGGCCGGGTCGCCGGTCAGCGAGACGACCTGCGCTCTGCGCTCCACCCGCGCCCCGCCGAGGTCCACCGCGGCGCGCACCGCGATGTCCTGGGCGTTGACGACCTTGAGCGTCACCGTGTCGCCGTCCTTGGACACCACCTGGTAGAGCGGCTCGACCCGGGCGTCGTCGGTGAAGTCGTTGATCTTCTGGCCGTCCAGCCAGGTGGTGATCCTGCGGCCGTTCACCTCGATCCTGAGCCGGTAGTCGCGCCCGGTCTCGACCGTCGTGGCCGAGGTGGCGATCGACGACTTGCCGCCGTTGACCGCCTTCTCGATCGCCGACTGGGTGTTGCCCCAGCCGCCGACGTTCCACCAGTAGAAGTTGCCGGTGTCCCTGACCCCGAACATGATCAGGAAGCCCTCGGCGCCGCCGGTCTTGCGGGCGGTGACCTCCATCGTGTAGTTCGACCAGCCGGCCGAGCCCGAGGTGGAGCGGGCGTCGGTGACGTTGGCCGTCTGTACGTACGCGCCGTCCTGAACCGACCAGGTGCCCAGCCCGGGGGTCCAGTTGCCGGCGCCGGCCGAGAAGTCGTCCGACAGCAGCACGGTGCCGTCGGCCCCGGTCACCTTGACGTCGTCGTAGCGGACCTGGGTGGCCCAGGAGCCGAGCCCGACCGCTCCGGAGATGTCCGGGACGTGCTGGGCGTCGCCGGTGAACGTGCTGGGCAGCACCCGGTCGCCGACGTCGGTGGAGAACAGCTTCTGCACGTGGTAGCTCGGCGAGCCGTAGAGCTGGTCGTTGTCGAACCAGATCAGGTCCGGCGTCCAATCCACGTAGTCGACGTTGGCCAGTAGCGGCGCGTACGAGGCCAACTCGACCACGTCGGAGTTGCGCTCGATGCCGGTCAGGTAGGACGCCTCGGTCAGCGCGTTGTGGAAGGTGTTGCCCTGCGAGGCGTACTCGCCGACGAACACCTTCGGCCCGGCACGGTCATAGGTGTCGTAGCGGTGGTTGTTGGTCAGGAACCACGTGGGGTTGTTGTAGTAGTGCTCGTCCACGAGGTCGGCCTTCTGGTCGCGGGCGAACTGCCACATCCGGTCGAACCACGCGCCCTGCGAGGTCTGCCCGCTGTTGCTGATGATCTTGATCTTGGGGTACTTCGCCCTGATCGCGCCGGCGAACTTCGGGTAGTTGGTGAAGAACTGCTCGTAGATCTCCTCGTTGCCGAGCCCGATGTAGTCCAGCCCGAACGGCTTGGGGTGCCCCATGGCCGCCCGCTTCGCGCCCCACGCGGAGGAGGCGGGGCCGTTGGCGAACTCGATCAGGTCGAGCGTGTCCTGCACCCAGCGGGCCAGCTTCGCCTCGTCGGTCAGCGGCCGGTTCTCGCCGCAGCCGTTGACGCCCACCGACAGCACCGGCAGCGCCTCGGCGCCCAGGTCCTCGGCGAACTGGAAGTACTCGTAGTAGCCGATGCCGTAGCTCTGGTTGTAGCCCCAGAAGTTGAAGTTCGTCGGCCGCTCCTCGACCGGGCCGATCGTCTCCTTCCACTGGTAGATGCGGCGCCTGTCCTGCCGGTCGGAGTACGGGTCGTACGTGCCGACGTTCGTCACGCAGCCGCCCGGGAAGCGCAGGAAGCGCGGCTTGAGGTCGGCGACGGCCTGCGCGAGGTCCTTGCGCAGGCCATGGCCCTTGAAGGTGTCGCGCGGGAACAGCGACACCATGTCCAGGTCGGTTCGCCCAGCGGGCGCCCGCACGATCAGGCGGCCCGCGTCGGTGGTGCCCGACGAGCGGAACGAGGCCGTGTACTTCGCCCAGCCGCCCGCCTTGACCCGCAAGGTCGCCGTGCCGAGCACGAGCGCGCCGTCCTCCACGGTCACCGTCAGCGGACCGGCCTCCGCGCGCCTGGCCCACAGCGACAGGTCGTAGCGCGCCCCGGCCTTGAGCGGCAGGCCGCGGTTGAACCCGGCGTTGCTCACCCCGCCGCTCGCCGCCACGTCCAGCCGCAGGTAGTTGCGGTTGTTCGGGTTGAGCGGCTGGTCCGTGGCGACCGTGGGCGCGGCGTCGCCGACCCTGCTCCACGCGGTCAGCCCGTTGTAGGTGCGCTCGTCGGTGGCGTTGAACTCGAACGAGCGGTTCTGCACCAGTTCGGCGTAGAGCCCGCCGTCCGCGGCGTGGTTGATGTCCTCGTAGAAGATCCCGTACAGGTTGGGGCTGACCTTGGTCCCGGCGGCCCTGGTGTTCACGCCGAGCCTGCCCGTGGAGTAGGGCTCGATCCGGAACTTCGTCGCCGCCGTCCCGGAGACGAGCGTCCTGTCACTGATGGAGACGCTCTTGCCGCCCGAGGTCAGCGTGACCTTGCCGCCGCCCGCGTCCCTGAGCTGGAACGGCGACCCGGTCCTGGACAGCCGGACCTTGGCGGCCGCCTCCAGGTACCTGCCGGTGGCGACGTCCTTGAGCCTGACGCCCGCCTCGCCGGCGGGCTCGGCGCTCAGCGCCAGGCTGGTCAGGCCCGGGGTCGCCGACGCCCGCACCACGCCCTTGTCCGCCGACAGGTACGGCAGCCCGGGGGCGCGCAGCGTGAACGTCGCCGGCGGGGTCACCTGCTGCCCCTCGGCGGCCTTGACCGCGAAGTAGTCGAAGTCCGCCGCGACCGGCGTGCCGTTCTGCGCCGACAGCGCGAACAGCCCGACCTGCCTGACGTCGATGTCGGCTGTCATCCTGGAGGCCTGCACCCAGGCCGAGCCGTCCCAGTACGAGGAGACGAACTCGTCGCCGGTCCTGGCCAGCTTGATCGTCTCGCCGGTCGAGCCGGTCCTGGCCGCGAAGCCGGCGCTGAACAGCGCCCGCACCTCGGTGTCGGTCTCGATCACCCGGCCGCCCGCGGAGCCGACGTGCGCCAGACCGGCGCGCACGTAGTTGTCCCAGTCCTGCCAGGCCAGGATGCCCGCGTTCTGGAAGTCCAGGTCCACCGTCGCGCTGACCTTGGTCACCACCTCGAAGTCGCCGGCGGGGACGTCGAGCATGAACAGGTTCCTGGCCGTGTTGACGCCCTGGTAGGTGTCACCCGGCAGGGAGTGGACGCGCAGGGAGCCGGGCTGCTCGCTGAGCGACCAGCGGGAGGCGTCGGGGGCCAGGACGGTCCAGTCCTGGCCGAGCGTGGCGGCGTCGAACTGGTCGACGAGCGCTCTTTCGGGGATCGGCTCGGCGGTCGCGGGCGCGGCGACGGCCACGAGGGACGCCGCGATCAGCACCCCTGACAAGGCGGTTCGTAACATGAGTGGACGGTCCTCACTTCTGTTAGCGTTAACATTCGCAGTGAGCGTTCACACGGAGATTGGCGTCAAGTTAAGAGCGGTGGGACCAGGCGTCAAGGGGGTGCCGATCGGGTCGCTGCGTGACGCGACCGTAATCAGCCGGACTCTTGACGTTGGTGTTGTTAGCGTTCACAGTCGTGCCAAGCCAGGAAGGGAGAGGCAGTGAGATCGATCCAGGGGCGACGCCCGCCGGTCATGGCCGATGTGGCCAAGGAGGCCGGCGTGTCGCACCAGACGGTCTCCCGGGTGCTCAACGAGCACCCCAACGTCCGCAGCGAGACCCGCGCGAGGGTCATGGAGGCGATCGACAAGCTCGGCTACCGCCGTAACCTCGTCGCCCGCGCCCTGGTCACCAAGCACTCCAGGACGCTGGGCGTCGTCAGCTTCGACACCACGCTGTACGGCCCGGCCAGCACGGTCTACGGCATCGAGCAGGCGGCCAGGGCGGCCGGCTACTTCGTCAGCATCGTGAGTCTCAAGTCCATCGACAGGGCGGGGGTTCGCGACGCCCTCGACTACCTGGCCGACCAGGGGGTGGACGGCATCGTCGTGGTCGCGCCGCAGCGCTCGGCCGCGCAGGCGCTGGCCGACCTCCCCTTCGACAAGCCCACGGTGGCCGTCGAGGGCGGCGAGGCGGGCGAGGTGTCGGTCGTCTGCGTCGACCAGTACGAAGGAGGCCGGCAGGCCACCGGCCACCTCCTCGACCTGGGACACGAGACGGTCTGGCACATCCGCGGCCCCTCCGACTGGCTGGAGGCCGAGGGGCGGGTGGCCGGCTGGCGGTCCGTGCTGGAGCAGGCGGGCCGGCCGGCCCCGGAGCCGCTCGCCGGAGACTGGAGCCCGCGCTCGGGATACGAGGCGGGGCGCAGCCTGGCGAGCATGAAGGACGTCACCGCCGTGTTCGTCGCCAACGACCAGATGGCGCTGGGCGTGCTGCGGGCGTTCACCGAGCGGGGGGTGAGAGTCCCCGAGCAGGTCAGCGTCGTCGGCTTCGACGACATCCCGGAGTCGGAGTTCTTCTCGCCGCCGCTCACCACCATCAGACAGGACTTCGGCGCGGTGGGCAGGCACAGCATCGAGGTGCTTCTACGGCAGATCGAGGGTCAGGGCTCCCACGAGCGTGAACGGCTCGTGGTCCCGCCCGTGGTCGTCCGGCGGGCCAGCACGGCCCGGCGGTAGGCCGTAAGGAAAGGCAGGATGGCACTGACACCTCCATGCGGTGTTAGCGCTCACACCAGAAGGGAACCCCCCACGTGTTGAAGAGGATCTCGGCGTTGGCGCTCGCCGGCCTCACCGCCCTGGCGATGGCCGGGTGCGGTGGAGGCGGCGGCTCGACCAGCGCGCAGAGCGGCGGCGGTGGCGACAGCTCGATCACCATGGGCTTCTCCCAGGTCGGCGCGGAGAGCGGCTGGCGCACCGCGAACACCAAGTCCGTGCAGGAGTCGGCCAAGGAGGCCGGGATCACCCTGAAGTTCTCCGACGCCCAGCAGAAGCAGGAGAACCAGATCAAGGCGATCCGCTCCTACATCCAGCAGAAGGTGGACATCATCGCCTTCTCGCCGGTGGTCGAGTCGGGCTGGGACACCGTGCTCAAGGAGGCCAAGGACGCCAAGATCCCGGTCATCCTCACCGACCGGGCCGTGGACTCCAAGGACACGACGCTCTACAAGACCTTCCTCGGCTCGGACTTCGTGGAGGAGGGCAAGAAGGCCGGCAACTGGCTGGTGGAGGAGTTCAAGGACACCAAGGACACGGTGAACATCGTCGAGCTCCAGGGCACCACCGGCTCGGCGCCCGCCAACGACCGCAAGTCGGGCTTCCAGGAGGTCATCGGCGCCGATCCCAAGTTCAAGATCGTCGCTTCGCAGACCGGCGACTTCACCCGGGCCAAGGGCAAGGAGGTCATGGAGGCCTTCCTGAAGTCCACACCGGACATAGACGTCCTTTACGCGCACAATGACGACATGGGGCTGGGAGCGATCGAGGCCATCGAGGGCGCGGGCAAGGTGCCCGGCAAGGACATCAAGATCGTGACCGTCGACGCGGTCAAGGACGGCATGCAGGCGCTCGCCGACGGCAAGATCAACTACATCGTCGAGTGCTCCCCGCTCCTCGGCCCGCAGCTCATGGACCTGGCCAAGAAGGTCGTCAAGAACGAGACCGTCCCGGCCCGCGTGATCACGGAGGAGACGGCGTTCGACCAGGAGCAGGCCAAGACGGCCCTGCCCAACCGCAAGTACTGACCGCGAGGGCGGGCCGGTCCCCCCGGCCCGCCCCGCCTCATGGAGGAGACCAGCGCACATGCCCCCACCCGCGCCGATCCTGCGGATGAGCGGAATCGGCAAACAGTTCCCCGGTGTGAAGGCCCTCGACGGCGTGGACCTGCGACTGCTGCCGGGCGAGGTGCACGCGCTCATGGGCGAGAACGGCGCGGGCAAGTCCACCCTGATCAAGGTGCTGACCGGCGTCCACCCCATCGACGCGGGCACCATCGAGCTGGACGGCAGGGCCGTCGCCTTCACCAGCCCCCTGGAGGCCCAGCAGGCCGGCATCAGCACGGTCTACCAGGAGGTCAACCTCTGCACGAACCTCTCGGTCGCCGAGAACATCTTCGTCGGCAGGGAGCCGCGCCGCCGGGGCCGCATCGACTGGCCGCGCATGCGCGCCCGCGCCGTCGAGTTGCTGGCCAGGCTGGACCTGCGGCTCGACGTCTCGGCGCCGCTGTCGGCGTACTCGCTGGCCGTCCAGCAGATGGTGGCCATCGCGCGGGCGATCGACATCGACGCCAAGGTGCTCATCCTCGACGAGCCCACCTCCAGCCTCGACGCCGGTGAGGTCGAGCAGCTCTTCCAGGTGATGCGCAACCTCAAGGAGGAGGGCATCGCGATCCTGTTCGTGTCGCACTTCCTCGACCAGGTGTACGAGATCTCCGACCGGATGACGATCCTGCGCAACGGACGGCTGGTGGGCGAGTACCTCACCCGGGAGCTGCCGCAGGTCGAGCTGGTCGCCAAGATGATCGGCCAGGAGCTGGCCGCGCTGGAGAAGCTGCACGGCGAGGCCAAGGAGTTCGGCAGCCCGCTGGTCGAGGCCCGCGGCCTGGGCAGGGCCGGGGCGATCGAGCCGTTCTCGCTGACCATCCACGAGGGCGAGGTCGTCGGCCTGGCCGGGCTGCTCGGCTCCGGGCGCACGGAGATCGCCCGGCTGCTGTTCGGCGCCGACCACGCCGGCACGGGCGAGGTGGCCGTCGGCGGCACGCCCGTGTCGCTGCGCACGCCGCGCGCCGCCATGAACCACAAGATCGCCTTCTGCTCCGAGAACCGCAAGTCCGACGGGCTGATCCCCGACCTCACCGTCAGGGAGAACATCGTCCTGGCCCTCCAGGCCACCAGGGGCTGGACCAGGCCGGTGCCGCGCGAGCAGCAGGACGAGCTGGTCGGCCGGTACGTCGCCGCGCTGAAGATCAACCCCGCCGACCCCGAGCGCCTCGTCCGCGATCTCAGCGGCGGCAACCAGCAGAAGGTGGTGCTGGCCAGATGGCTGATCCTGGAGCCCCGGCTGCTCATCCTCGACGAGCCCACCCGCGGCATCGACGTCGGCGCGAAGACCGAGATCCAGCGGCTGGTCACCCAGCTCTCCGACGGCGGCATGGCGGTGCTGTTCATCTCCGCCGAGCTGGAGGAGGTGCTGCGGCTCAGCCACAAGGTCGAGGTCCTGCGTGACCGCAGGCTGGTGGCCGAGCTGCCCAACGACGACGACCTCACCTCGGACGTGCTCATGGAAACCATCGCAAGCGGGGGGAGGGCCTCGTGAAGCGGCTGCTCTGGCCGGTCGTCGTGCTGCTCCTGCTGCTCGTCGTCAACCTGGTCTTCACCCAGAACTTCTTCTCGATCCAGATGCGCGACGGCCACCTGTACGGCAGCCTGATCGACATCCTGCGCTTCGGCGCCCCGCTCATCCTGGTCTCGCTCGGCATGACGTTGGTCATCGCGACCGGCGGCATCGACCTGTCGGTCGGCTCGGTGGTGGCCATCGCCGGGGCGCTGGCCTGCCTGCAGATCAGCGAGGACGCGAGCCTGTTCACCGCCGTCGCGCTGGCCCTGGCGCTGTCGGTGCTGCTCGGGGCCTGGAACGGCGTGCTCGTCGCGGTCGTCGGCATCCAGCCGATCATCGCCACGCTGATCCTCATGGTCGCCGGGCGCGGCCTGGCCCAGCTCATCACCGACGGGCAGATCATCACCGTCAACAGCGCCTCGTACAAGGTGATCGGCGGCGGCTACTGGCTGACCGTGCCGTTCAGCATCATCCTGGTCCTGGTCGTGCTGGCGATCACCGCCTTCCTCACCCGCAGGCTCGCGCTGGGCCTGCTCATCGAGTCGGTCGGCGGCAACGCCGAGGCCAGCAGGCTGGCCGGGATCCGCTCGCGCGGCATCATCATCATGGTCTACGCCTTCGCCGCCCTGTGCGCGGGCGTCGCCGGGCTCATGATCAGCTCGAACGTCTCCAGCGCCGACGGCAACAACGCCGGCCTCTGGATCGAGCTGGACGCCATCCTGGCCGTCGTCATCGGCGGGACCTCGCTGTCGGGCGGGCGCTTCTCGCTCGGCGGCACCGTGCTCGGCGCGCTCATCATCCAGACGCTGACCACGACCATCTACTCGATCGGCGTGCCGCCGGAGACCACGCTGCTGTTCAAGGCGCTCGTGGTGACCGCGGTCTGCCTCATCCAGTCCGCGTCGTTCCGCGCGAAGGTGTTCGGCCGCCGCGGCCGGGCCGCGCCGCCCAGTCCGGCGGCCCCCGAGGAGAAGGTGCGGGTGACGGCATGAGCCGCACGGCGCGGGAAGAGCGGGTGACGGCATGACGACGGCGGCCCTTGACCTGAGCCGGCGGATCCCGGCCAAGTACGTGCCGGTGCTGGTGACCGGCTGCCTGTTCGTGGCGATGTTCGTCGTGGGCGGGATCCGCTACGAGGGGTTCGCCAGCGGGCAGGTGATACTCAACGTCTTCGTCGACAACGCCTTCCTGCTGGTCGTGGCCGTCGGCATGACGTTCGTGATCCTCACCGGCGGCATCGACCTGTCGGTCGGCTCGGTGGTGGCGCTGTCCACGATGATCTCGGCGAGCCTGATGAAGGGGCCCGGCTGGCCGCCGTACCTGGTGATCCCGCTGGTGCTGGTCATCGGGTCGGTGCTCGGCATGGTGATGGGCTACATCATCCACGCCTTCGACATCCAGCCGTTCATCGTCACGCTGGCCGGGATGTTCCTGGCGCGCGGCCTGTGCTACACGATCGGCACCGACTCGATCCCGATCGAGGACGCGACGTTCACGGCGTTCGCGCAGACGAAGGTCAACCTGTTCGCCGGGATGTGGGTCTCGCCGAGCGTGGTCATCGCCGCCGTCGTGGTGCTGGTGGCGGCGTACGTGCTGCACTACACGCGCCTGGGCCGGGCCGTCTACGCCACCGGCGGCAGCGAGCAGTCGGCGCTGCTCATGGGCCTGCCCGTCGCGCGGACGAAGATCACGGTCTACACGGTCAGCGGCTTCTGCTCGGCGCTGGGCGGGGTGCTGCTGTCGTTCTACATGCTCTCCGGGTACGGGCTGCACGCCGTCGGCATGGAGCTGGACGCCATCGCCGCCGTGGTCATCGGCGGGACGCTGCTGACCGGCGGGTCCGGATTCCTGCTCGGGACCGTGCTGGGCGTGCTGGTGCTGGGCCTGATCCAGACGGTGATCAGCTTCGAGGGCACGCTCAGCTCCTGGTGGACCAAGATCTTCATCGGCCTGCTGCTCTTCGTCTTCATCCTGCTCCAGCGCCTGTTCTCCGCGCGCCGGACGTGATCTCCGGTGCGGCAGCCGCCGTACCGGTCCCTAGGGAGATTGTGTGAACGCTAACAGCGACAGGTACGTGATAGGCGTCGACTTCGGCACGCTGTCGGGGCGCGCCGTGGTCGTGCGCGTCTCCGACGGGGCCGAGGCCGGCACCGCGGTGCACGAGTTCACCCACCGGGTCATCGAGGACCGGCTGCCCGGGACCGGTATCCGGCTGGGCCCGGACTGGGCGCTCCAGTCGCCGCAGGACTGGCTGGACGTGCTGCGCACCGCCGTGCCCGACGCGGTGGCGGCGGCGGGCGTCGATCCGGCGCAGGTCGTCGGCATCGGCACCGACTTCACCGCCTGCACGGTGCTGCCGACCACCCGCGACGGCACGCCGCTGTGCTTCCTGACGCCCGAGCGCCCGCACGCCTGGCCCAAGCTGTGGAAGCACCACGCCGCGCAGGCGCACGCCGACCGCATCAACGCGCTGGCCGCCGAGCGGGGGGAGAGCTGGCTGCCCCGGTACGGCGGCAAGATCTCCTCGGAGTGGGAGTTCGCCAAGGGGCTGCAACTGCTGGAAGAGGACCCGGAGACGTACGCCCGCGCCGACCGGTGGGTCGAGGCGGCGGACTGGATCATCTGGCAGCTGGCCGGCGTCGAGACGCGCAACGTCTGCACCGCCGGATACAAGGGCATTTATCAGGACGGGCACTATCCGTCTGCGGAGTTCTTGGCGGCGCTCAACCCCGACTTTTCCGGATTTGTCGGGAAACTGGGCCAGGAGGTGGCACCGCTCGGCGGGCTCGCCGGCCGGCTGACCGCCCAGGCGGCCGAGTGGACCAAACTGCCCGAGGGCATCGCCGTCGCCGTCGGCAACGTGGACGCGCACGTCACCTCCGCCGCCGCCGACGCGGTCCGGCCCGGCCAGATGGTCGCGATCATGGGCACCTCCACCTGCCACGTGATGCCCTCCGACCAGCTCTCCGAGGTGCCCGGCATGTGCGGCGTGGTCCGCGACGGCATCGTCCCCGGGCTGTGGGGCTACGAGGCCGGGCAGTCGGGCGTGGGCGACATCTTCGCCTGGTTCGTCGACAACGCCGTGCCCGCCTCGTACGCCTCCGCCGCCGCCGAGCGCGGCCTGTCCGTGCACGACCACCTGACCGAGCTGGCCGCCGCACAGCAGGTGGGGCAGCACGGCCTGGTCGCGCTCGACTGGCACAACGGCAACCGGTCGGTGCTGGTCGACCACGACCTGTCCGGCGTGGTCGTCGGCCAGACCCTGGCCACCAGGCCCGAGGACGTCTACCGCGCGCTCATCGAGGCCACCGCGTTCGGCGCCCGGGTCATCGTCGAGACGTTCGAGGCGTCCGGCGTGCCGGTGCGGGAGTTCGTGGTCGCCGGCGGGCTGCTGAAGAACGCCTTCCTCATGCAGGTCTACGCCGACGTGCTGCGCAGGCCGCTGTCGGTCATCGGCTCCGACCAGGGGCCCGCGCTCGGCTCGGCCGTCCACGCGGCCGTGGCCGCCGGCGCGTACGAGGACGTCCAGGAGGCCGCCACGGCCATGGGATCGCGGCAGGAGAACGCGTACACGCCGGACCCCGGCCGGGCCGACGCCTACGACCGCCTCTACGCCGAGTACCGCGAGCTGCACGACTACTTCGGGGACGGAAGGATGCTGCACACACTGCGCGCCATCAGGAACGAGGCGCACCGGCCATGAGGCGAGTCGTCTGCGAGCTGCACGCGGAGCTGGTCCGCAACAACCTCGTCGCCTGGACGGCCGGGAACGTGTCAGGACGGGTCCCAGGTGAGGACCTGTTCGTGATCAAGCCGTCCGGGGTCTCCTACGACGAGCTGACCCCGCAGGACATGGTCGTCTGCGACCTCGACGGCAACCTGGTCGAGGGCGAGCACGCGCCCTCCAGCGACACCGCCGCCCACGCCTACGTCTACCGCCACCTGCCCGAGGTGGGCGGCGTCGTGCACACCCACTCCACGTACGCCTCCGCCTGGGCCGCGCGCGGCGAGGCCATCCCGTGCGTGCTGACCGCCATGGCCGACGAGTTCGGCGGAGAGATCCCGGTCGGGCCGTTCGCGCTGATCGGCGACGACTCCATCGGCCAGGGCATCGTCGCGACGCTCAAGGGCCACCGCTCCAAGGCCGTGCTCATGCAGAACCACGGCGTCTTCACCATCGGCCCGACCCCCAAGGCGGCGGTGAAGGCCGCGGTGATGTGCGAGGACGTGGCCCGCACCGTGCACGTGGCCCGGCAGCTCGGCGAGCCGCTGGCCATCGCGCAGGCCGACGTCGACCACCTGTACGACCGCTATCAGAACGTCTACGGACAGAGGAGCCCGCGTTGAACATCTGGTTCCTGACCGGCAGCCAGGGGCTGTACGGCGAGGACACGCTGCGCCAGGTCGCCGAGCAGTCGCAGCGGATCGCCGCGCAGCTCCCGATGCCCGTCGAGTGGAAGCCCGTGCTCACCGACGCGGCCGCGATCAGAAGGGTGATGCTGGAGGCCAACGCCGACGACTCGTGCGGCGGCGTGATCGCCTGGATGCACACCTTCTCCCCGGCCAAGATGTGGATCGCCGGCCTGGACGCGCTGCGCAAGCCGCTGCTGCACCTGCACACGCAGGCCGACGTGGAGCTGCCGTGGAGCTCCATCGACATGGACTTCATGAACCTCAACCAGGCCGCCCACGGCGACCGCGAGTTCGGCCACGTGCAGACCCGGCTCGGGGTGCCGCGCAAGACCGTGGCCGGGCACGTCAGCGACCCGTACGTGGCCGAGCGCGTCCTGTCCTGGACGCGGGCCGCCGCCGGCCTGGCCGAGGTGCGCACGCTGCGGCTGGCCCGGTTCGGCGACAACATGCGCGACGTGGCCGTCACCGAGGGCGACAAGGTCGAGGCGCAGCTGCGCTTCGGCGTCTCGGTCAACACGTACGGCGTGAACGAGCTGGTCGAGGCCGTGGACGCGGCCTCGGAAGGCGACGTGACAGCGCTGGTCAAGGAGTACGCCGAACAGTACCGGGTGGCCCCCGAGCTGCTCGGCGAGCGCAACGAGTCGCTGCGCTACGCCGCCAGGATCGAGCTGGGGCTGCGCGGCTTCCTGGAGGCCGGCGGCTTCAAGGCGTTCACCACGAACTTCGAGGACCTCGGCGGCCTGCGCCAGCTCCCCGGCCTGGCCGTGCAGCGCCTCATGGCCGACGGGTACGGCTTCGGCGGCGAGGGCGACTGGAAGACCTCGGTGCTGCTGCGCACGCTCAAGGCCATGAAACCGGGCGGCACGTCGTTCATGGAGGACTACACCTACCACCTGACGCCCGGCGAGGAGCTCATCCTCGGCGCGCACATGCTGGAGGTGTGCCCGTCGATCGCCGCCGGCACCCCGTCGTGCGAGATCCACCCGCTCAGCATCGGCGGGCGGGAGGACCCGGTGCGGCTGGTGTTCGACGCCGCGCCGGGGCCGGGCATCACGATCGGGCTGGCCGACATGGGGGACCGGTTCCGGCTCGTCGCCAACGAGATCGACGTCGTGCCGCCGCCGCACCCGCTGCCCGCCCTGCCGGTCGCCCGCGCGGTCTGGCGGCCCCGGCCGAACCTGCGCACCTCCGCCGAGGCCTGGCTGACGGCGGGCGCGCCGCACCACACCGTGCTGTCCACGGTCGTGGGGGTGGAGGAGCTGACCGACCTGGCCGACATGCTCGGGGTGGAGCTGCTGGTCATCGACGCCGACACGACGCCCAGGTCGTTCGCGAAGGAGCTGCGCTGGAACCAGGCGTACTACCGGCTGGCCCAGGGCCTGTGACGCGGTGATCTTGCCGGTGGGGTGCCCACCGGCAAGATCGCCGTTGCCTGTAGTTCGGCGGTCGGTGGTCAGCGGGTCCTGGCGACCTCGGCCGCCACGGCGCGGAAGGCCGTCAGGGCCTCCTGCTGGTCCGGGCGCCCGCCGGAGGTGACCGACTTGACGATCACCACGTCGTGCTTGGGCGAGACGTAGATGTACTGGCCGCCGAACCCGGCCGCCATGAAGTCCCCGCCGCTGCCGCCCAGCCACCAGTGCAGGCCGTAGCCGGGGTTGGCCGGGGACGGCTGGAGCGACGCCTTCACCCAGGACGCCGGGACGACCTGGCGTCCGCCGGCCTTGCCGCCGCGCAGGTACAGCAGCCCGAAGCGGGCGAAGTCACGGTCGGTGGCGTAGTAGCAGCAGTACCCGAGGCTGTCGCCGCGCGAGTCGTGGCCGACGGTCGCCCAGGACTCCATCCCGGCCGGCCGCCAGATCTTCCGCTCCACGTACCGGTGGTACGGCACGCCCGTCGCCTTGGTGAGCAGCCGGGCCAGGACGAAGGAGTTCATGCTCGTGTACTCGAACCTGCTGCCGGGCTCCCACCCGCGCACCTGACGGGCGGCCAGCTTCCTGACCGAGGCGCCCTTGTTGACCGCGGCCTGCAGGCGCGGCGCGTCCGTCAGCTCGTCCCACTCGATGCCGGACGACATGCGCAGCAGCTCGCGGACGGTCACCTTCGCGTAGCCGGAGCGGGCCAGCTCGGGCAGGTACTTGTCCACCCGGTCGTCGACCGAGCCGATCCGCTTCTCGGCCAGCGCGATCCCGACGGCGGCCGAGGTGAACGACTTGGCCATCGACCAGGACTGGAACCGGGTGTCGCGGGTCGCGTCCCGGTACCGCTCCAGGACGACGTCCTGGCCGTCCAGGACCACGAAGCCGTTGGTCCTCGTGCGGGACAGGAAGTCGTTCAGGGTGTGCTCCTGGCCCTGGTAAGTGTAGGTCACCGTGAGCTTCCTGGGCGCGGTGCGTAGTTTGACCGGATGTGCCGACGGTCGCAGCACGTCGGCGCGCTCGGCCTTCGACACGGGGCTGGCGGCGGCTGAGGTGGCAGGCGCGCCGGTCAGGACTGCTAGCAGCGTGATGGGTAGCACATAACGGGCGATGTGCATCTTTTCTCTCCTCCGAAGGGTGAGTGCTCCGGGCGGAATGGTGGCGCGTCTTCTTGGCATCTTTCTGGCAGAGCTTGTGGCGGGGCCTTCTGGCGGTGCTTCATGGCAGGGCTTTCTGGCAGGGCGGGTTACTCCAGCCAGGACCGTGCGATCTCCGCCGGACCGGTTCTTCTGGGAAGGCGCACCTCGGCGCGCGTGCCGGGCCCGTCGAGCGGGACGCCCAGCGTGGCGCCGCCGCCGTGGAGCGTCGCCTGCTGCCGTACCAGCGTGAGCCCGAGCCCCGAGCCGGGGCTGCCGGAGCGGCGGCGGAAGCGGCCGAACATCGCCTCCCGGTCCTCCGGCGGCACCCCGGGACCGTCGTCCTGGACGGCCAGGACGACCGCCTCCTCCCCGGTCTCCACCGTCACGGTGATCGCGGCGGAGCCGTGCACGGCCGCGTTGTCGAGCAGGTTGTCGGCGATCATCCGCAGCCCCTCGGCCCAGCCGCGCACCCGCGCGCCGTCCGCGAGCCCGGTGGTGATCGTGGCCTTCGGGTGGCGGCGGCGGGCGTCCTCCACCGCGTCGTTGACGATCTCCGCCACGTCGGCCTCGGTGAACGCGGCCGGGTCGATCAGCTCCCCGCGTGCCAGGCAGCGCAGCATCGTGATCAGGCGCTGGATGCGGCCGTGCTCGGCGAGCAGGTCGGCGATGATCTCGGCGCGCTCGGCGGGGTCCAGGCCGGGGTGGTCGAGGAGGGACAGGTTCGGGCCCATGCTGGTCAGCGGGGTGCGCAGCTCGTGGGCGGCGGTGGCGGCGAAGGCGCGCGCCGTCTCCAGGGCCTCGCCGGTGCGGGCGACGGCCGCGTCCCGGCGGTCCAGGAGGTCGTTCAGCAGCCGGGCCAGCTCGTCGATCTCGGCCACACCGGCCGTCGTGGTCAGGCGCGTCTCCGTACGGGGGAGGGGATCGGCAGTGCGGGCGGCGCCTGTGCGGTCGGGGGGATCGGCGGTGCGGGCGGCGCCTGTGCGGGCGCGGGGATCGCTTGTGCGGGCGGGGGCGTCGTCGGCGCGGGCGGTCGCGCCGATCGTACGGGCCTGCCGGCCGAGCCGTGACAGCGGTCGCACCGCGAACGCGCCCAGCGCCAGCCCCGCCACCACGCCGACGCCCGCCGCCGCCACCGTGACCGGCACCAGCCGCTGGGCCAGCGCCGCGATCTGGTCGCCGAGGCGCTCCTCCGGCTCGAACAGGATCAGCCGCGCGTCCCCCTGCCACCCCACGGCCCCGGCCACGAACCGCCAGCGCCGCTCGCCCTCGACGTGGTCGCCAGGACCGTCCCCGGCCGGCGGCGTCCCCGGCACGTCGCCGATGACCAGCAGCTTCGTCCCCTTCAGCACGACGCACGCGCCGCCCGAACCGGCGGCGGTGACCAGGCGCTGCTGCAGGAAGTCGGGCGGGATGGCGGGCAGCACGCGCGCCCGCCACGTGTACGACGCCGCCACCGGGGTCAGCGCCCGCAGCCGCGCGGCCAGCCGGTCGTCACGCTCGGCCCGCAGGTCCTGCGACACCAGCGCCAGCACCACCAGCCCGGCCAGCGCGACCAGCAGCGGGACGGCGACGGCCAGGCAGAGCGCGAACCGCGTGGACAGCTTCACGGCGGGGGGTCCCGCAGCGCGAGGTTCATGGCCGCGAACCCCCGGGCTCCCGCAGCACGAAGCCGACGCCGCGTACCGTGTGCAGCATGCGCGGCTCGCCGTCCGCCTCCAGCTTGCGCCGCAGGTAGCCGACGAACGTGTCCACCGCGTTGCCGGTCACCTCGAAGTCGTAGCCCCACACCCGCTCCAGCAGCACCGAGCGGGACAGCACGATGCCGGAGTTACGCGCCAGCACCTCCAGCAGGTCGAACTCGCGCCGCGTCACCACCACCTCCCGCCCCCGCAACGTGACCCGGCGCGCGTCCGGATCGACGGCCAGCGGCCCCACCCGCACCGCCGCGCCGGGTGCGCGTCCGGCCCGGCGCAACAGGGCGCGCAGGCGCAGCACCAGCTCGCCCAGGTCGAACGGCTTGACCACGTAGTCGTCGGCGCCCGCCGCCAGCCCGGCCCTGCGGTCGGCCACCTCGTCCATGGCCGACAGCATCAGCACCGGAACCTCCGACCCGGCCTCCCGTAACCTGCCGCACACCTCGATGCCCGACATCTCCGGCATGGACACGTCGAGGATGATCGCGTCAGGCCCCTCGCCCGCCCGTTCCAGCGCCTGCCGCCCCGAGCCGGCGGTGTCCACGGCGAACCCCTCCAGCCGCAGCCCGCGCCGCAGCGAGCGCAGGATGGCCCGGTCGTCGTCCACGGCCAGGATCCGGTACGCGGTCGTCGCGGTCATCGCCGCCGCTCAGTCCTCCTCCTCGGGCTTCTTCGGGGCGTTCCTGCGCTGCTCCTCGGCCCGCTCGCGCAGGCGGCGCAGGAACTCCTCGTCGTCGTCCGGGTTCGACGGCACGGCGGGACCCGGCCGGTCCTGCCCGGGGCCCGGCCGGTCGAACGCCGGGTACGAGCCGCCGCCCGCCTGCCGGGGCACCCGCTGCGGCCGGCCCGCGATCAGCCAGACGACCGATCCCACCAGGGGGAACAGCAGCACGATGACGATCCACACGATCTTCGGCAGGTTGCGGCACATCTCGTCCGGCGTGGTGATCGCATCGAACAGGCAGTACAGCCACAGCACGAGCGTGGCCAGGCCGAAAGCTTCGGACAGGTAGAGCACGATGATCTCCTCGATGGCCGAACCGATGGCCGAAACCAGCCGCCCGCACGCGGGCGCTGACAAATCGTATGGCAGGGTGGCACGGTGACGCTGACCAACTGGGCGGGGAACATCACGTTCCGCGCGCTGACCGTTCACCATCCCTCCACGCTCGACGAACTCCAGCACCTGGTCGCCGATTCGGCCGCCATCAGGGCGCTGGGCAGCGGCCACTCGTTCAACGACGTCGCCGACGGCCCAGGTGACCTGGTCACCCTGGACCGCCTCCCGTACCCGATCGAGATCGACAAGGACGCGGCCCGCGTGCGCGTCGGGGCGCGCACCACGTACGCGGAGCTGGCGCCCGTGCTGCACGCGAACGGGTTCGCGCTGGAGAACATGGCGTCGCTGCCGCACATCTCGGTCGCTGGCTCGGTCGCGACCGGCACGCACGGCTCGGGCGTCGCCAACCAGAGCCTGTCCTCGGCCGTGTCCGCGCTGGAGCTGGTCACCGCCGACGGCTCCGTGGTCGCGCTCGAACGCGACGACGACGACTTCCCCGGCGCCGTCGTGGCGCTCGGCGCGCTCGGCGTGGTCACCTCGGTCACGCTCGACCTGGTGCCCGCCTTCGAGCTGCGCCAGTACGTACGTGAGGGCCTGCCCGAGGACTTCGACTTCGAGGCCGTCATGTCGGACGGGTACAGCGTCAGCCTGTTCACCGACTGGCGGGACACCGCCAACGTGTGGATCAAGCGCCGCACCGAGCTGCCTGCCGGGGACTGGCACGGGACCCGCGCCGCCGACGGGCCGCGCCACCCGGTGCCGGGCATGCCGCCCGGAAGCTGCACCGAGCAGCTCGGCGTCCCCGGCCCCTGGTACGACCGGCTGCCGCACTTCCGCGCCGACTCGCCGCCGAGCAGCGCGGGCGACGAACTGCAGACCGAGTTCCTGCTGCCCAGGCAGCACGCCACCGAGGCGATCCGCTCGCTGCGGGGCATCGCGGACCGCATCCGGCCGGTGCTGCAGATCTCCGAGGTCCGCACGATCGCGGCCGACGAGCTGTGGCTGAGCCCCTACCGCGGTCGCGACACCGTCGGCATCCACTTCACCTGGAAGAAGGACTGGGCCGGGGTGCTGCCGGTGATCGGGCTGGTGGAGGAGCGGCTGGCGGAGTTCGAGCCACGGCCGCACTGGGGGAAGCTGTTCACCCGGTACCCCGCCTGCCCGGAGCGCTTCTCCACGCTGGCGCGGCGCTACGACCCGGCGGGCAAGTTCCGCAACGACTTCGTGCGCGTACTGCTGGGGGAGTAGGCGGGGAGCGGGCGTTTGCGCCTGGCGCGGTATCGGATCACCGGTCTCGCGGACGATGTACCGGGGGCGCGGGTGGCCGATCGTGGGAGCATGCGTACGCATCCGTTCAGATTCGGCGTGGTGGCCGGTCATGACCTCCATCCCGACGCGTGGGGCGAGCTGGGGCGCCGCGTGGAGGGGCTCGGCTTCGACACGCTGCTGGTGCCGGGGCCGGCGGGGCCGCTCGGGGCGTCCGGCATTCCGGATGTGGCGTCTTCAGGGACGGTGTCCGCGTCCGGGGCGGTGGCGTCGTTCGGCGGCTTGGGGGCCGTCGCCGCCGCGACCACCACGCTGCGCGTCGGCACGTACGTCGTGGACGCCCCGTCCTGGACGCCGGAGCGCGTCGCGCGTGCGGCGGCCGGGCTGTGCGCGCTCAGCGGCGGCCGGTTCGAGCTGGGCCTGGGCGCCGCCCCGCCCACGACCGTCGACACCCCCGCCGACCGGCCCACGACCGCTGACCAGCCCACGACCGGCGACACACCTGCCGACCAGCTCAAACGCCTGACCAGGACGGTCGACGCCGTACGCGCCCTGCCCGGCGCCGACGGCGTGCCCGTCCTCATCGCGGTGTCGTGCAGCGGCCTGCTCAAGGTGGCCGCCGAGAAGGCCGACACGGTGGCGCTCCAGGTGCCGCCGTGGTGCCCGGAGGAGCGGGTGGCGGCCATGCTGGACGAGCTGTACGAACTGGCCGGCGACCGCTACGACCGCCTGGAGCTGCACCTGTCCCTGGCCGCGGTGGGCGCGAGTCCGTACCAGGGCGCCGGAGTCCTCACCGGGACCGTGGACCAGATGGCCGGCGTCCTGCTGGAGCGCAGGGACAAGCTCGGCATCTCGTACGTGTCGGTGAACGCCCAGGCCATGGAGAACTTCGCCCCGGTCGTGGCGATGCTCAGCGGTACCTGACCGTATCTGACAGGTATGGCCGCCACGATGGTACGCATGACAGCAAAGGGAACCTTCGACACCGCCGGCTGGACCCCCGACTCCCCGTACGAGGACAGCGACGGCGTCTCGTTCGGCCACGTCACCTTGAACAAGACCTTCCACGGCGACCTGACCGGCACCAGCGTGGTCCACATGCTCGTGGCCGGGACGCCGGTGGAGGACTCCCGCGCGTACGTGGCGATGGAGCGGGTCGCGGGCAGCCTGGACGGCAGGCAGGGCAGCTTCGTGCTGCAGCACTCCGCGGTGGGCGACAGGGGGGAGCAGTCGCTGCGCGTCAGCGTCGTGCCGGACTCCGCCACCGGGGAGCTGAGCGGCCTCAGGGGCGAGATGGACATCGTCATCGCCCCCGACGGCTCACACTCGTACACCTTCGACTACCGGCTCTGACTCCCCGGCCCGCCACGCCGGCCGCGGACGTGCCGTCACACCGTGACCGTGTCCTTCGTGCCGGCCACCGCGCGGCTCGGCCTGCCGTCCACGCCGACCGGCAGCTCGCCGGCGAGCGCGACCCGGTGCAGGCGGCGTCGTTCGCGGCCGAAGTCGTGGACGACGCGGTGCTGGGTGGCGCGGTTGTCCCACACGGCCACGTCGCCGGCCGCCCAGCGCCACCTGACGGTGTTCTCCACCTGCGTGACCTGGTCCTGGATCAGCTCCAGGACGGAGGCGGAGGCCTGCGCGGACATGCCCTGCACGTACTTGGCGCTGTAGCCGAGCAGGATCGCCCGCTCCCCGGTCTCCGGGATGACGTGGACGACAGGGTGTTCGGTCTCGTACACCGTGGAGGTGAACGCCTTGTACCGCTCCCTCGACTGCTCCGGATCGTCGGCGTCGACCACGCGGGCGTAGTCGTACTGGTTCGTGTGCACAGCGCGTAACCGGTCGAGAAGGTCGCGCAGCTCGGCGGGCAGGTGCTCGTAGGCCGCGACGGTGCTGGCCCACAGGGTGTCGCCGCCCGCGGACGGGACGACGAGCGCCCGCAGTATCCCGGCCATCGGCGGGCGCGGGACGAACGTGACGTCGGTGTGCCAGCGGTCGACCTTCTTGCCGCCGAGGTAGTCGATGTCGAAGATGTAGGCGTTCTCGTCGTGGGCGGGCATGGTCGGGTGGGCGGTGGTCAGGTCGCCGAGCAGCCGTCCGAAGGCCACCTGCTCACCTTCGTCGAGGTGGTCCTGGTGGCGGAAGAAGAGCACCTTGTGGCTGAGCAGGGCGCGGCGGATCTCGGCGACGACGTCGGCGGGCAGGCCGCCGCCGAGGCGGACGCCGCCGACCTCCGCGCCGATCCGGGCCGTGAGGCGGGTGATGCGCATGATGGTTCCCTCCACGTGGTGCTCCGGCCGCCGCCCGCGGGGCTAGGCGGGCAGCAGCAGTCGGTCGGCGGACAGGGAGCGCAGGGCGTGGAGATTCCGCTCCGTCCTGCGCCTGACGAACTCGCGCTGGCCGGCACTCAACGGCGCCCGATAATGCGTCCCGGCCGGCTCGAACCTCTCGGTGGCCAGTCCCTTGGAATACCTGAGCGTTTCCTCGTCGAAATTGTCGGGGAGTTTCTCCGATTGCGGCAGGGCGAACCAGGATTCGAGCGCGTGGAATGTTCTCGCCGCGTCGGCGGCAAGACTTCCGTATTCCATTGCCCGCCACGCCACCCCCGTTCCGGAATCGCCGGAGAAAAGCTCCGCCGTCGCGTTCCACACGCCGGTGTAAAGCTCAAGCAGACCCTCCGGCGCGCCCTTCGCGACATACCCCTCACTTTCCAGGTACGTGCGCAGCGCGCGCTCCTCCTCGTTCATGTCGCACCAGGGCGGCAGCACGTCGCGCAGGGCCGCCATCACCCTTTCCGGCTCGCGCCAGAGAAGCACCCAGCGGGCGTCGGCATTTCTTGTCGCGGCGAGCACCACCGGCGCGATCCAGCTTCTCAGCTTCACCACGAGGGCGCGCCGCGACATCGCCGCCGTGGCCGCCGAATAGGCGACCAGCGCGCGAATGAGGCGATACGCCGACTCCCGCTCCGCCGGGCCGGTCGCGTAAACGGCGTTCCGGCTCGCCGAGACGAGGAAGTACGGCTCCTTCAGCACCATCGTGTCCGGGCGGAGCGCGACGAGATTGGCCATGAGGGTGGAGCCGCACCGCATCGTGTGGCCGATGAAGCGGGCGGGCCCCTCGGGCTCCATCTTTCGCGCCTGACGGACGAAGTCGGCCAGCGGGAAGCAGGTCTCCTCCATGCCGCCGCTCACCTCGACGACGTCGGCGTACCAGACCTCGCCGAGCAGGACCGGACGCGGGATCCGCCGCAGGATCACCTCGTCGCCGGTGACCGCGACGGGCAGGAACCCCTTCGCGGCGTGGCTTTCCAGAGTGGCGCGCATGCCTTCAGCACCTCCGGGTCGACGTGGACGCGTGCTGCCGTACCTCCTCCATCGCGGCCTCCAACGCCGCTGTGTCGTCCGCCACGACGACCACCGCGACTTGTGCCGACTCGGGCGCCGACCAGTCGGTGACCGCGCTGACCTGGGGAATCCCGGTGATGGTTCGCGTCTCGTGGGCCGGCAGCACGAGCATCCCGGCCGCGCCGGTGACGCGGGGCGGCGCGGGCAGCCGGCCGGTGGCCAGCACCTCCAGCACCGCCTCGTACGGGCGGGTCCGGCCGCCGGTGGCCAGCGGCACGAGGTGGGAGTTGATCAGGTCGCCGCCGAGCCGCGCCCCGACCTCCAGCACGACCGGGCCGGTCGTGGTCAGCCGCAGGTCCACGTGGAAGCCGCCGGAACACAGCCCGACGGCCCGCACCGCGGCCTCGGCCGCGCGCACCACCTCCTCCAGCCTCGGCCCGGGCAGAGCGGAGGGGAACACGGTGGTGTGCGTACGGAGGTCCTCGCCGACGGTCTTGTCCGTCACCCCGAGGACAACGATCGAGCCCTCGCCGGCCACGCCCGCCACCGAGTGCTCACTGCCCTCGGCGAACTCCTCGACGACGAACGCCGGCGACGGCACGTAGTTCAGTGACGCGCTCCGGACGATCTCCTCCAGGTCGCAGCCCGGCGTGACGAACCGGATGCCGAGGCCGCCGGAGGTGTGGGCGAGCTTGAAGACCAGCCCGGCGGCCTGGGGCGGGCCGGTCACCGCCGCGCGCAGGTCGGCGATCGTGCTGCCGGGGCGCCACCAGGGGTTCAGGCCGCAGGGCTCCAGCGCGCGGCGCTGGGCGACCTTGTCGCCGCAGGTGGTCGCCGCCGCGAGCCCCGGACCGCGCAGCCCCAGGGCGTCGGCCACATGGGCGGTCAGTCGTACGTACCGGTCGCCCCAGCACGTGACCACGGCGGGCGGGCGCCGCAGCCCGGCGACGATCTCCTTGGCGCACTCGGCCGCCTCCGCCCGCCATCGGAAGGCGCCCGTACGCACGCCGGGCAGGCTGACGTGACCCAGGTCGGCGTCGGACAGCACCTGGACCCCATGCCCCAGCCGGGTCGCCGCGTCGAGCTCCGCGCGCCATTCCAGGGGCGAGGGGCGGAGTCCGAGGTAGAGGAAGTCCCATTTGTCGGACATGCCGCACCTCGACTGATCGGGAACCTGGAACGGGCCCAGATGACCTTGAGCACATAGTGCAGTACCCCCGGCGCGGCGCGAATACTCGTGACATTTCAGTTTCCCGACAATGGGCCGTTACCGGCGTGACGGTTGAGTTCTCCGACGGCCGGGCCGCTTTCCTGAGTTTTCGCATCTCAGCACGAGAATATCGCCGCCGAAAGGCGTCCCGAACGGCACGTTGAATTAATCACTGTGAACCCTCATTCGCCTGTCCGCCCCGTCTGGGAGAACTTACCGGACCGCTACCATCAGGAAGGCGGCACGCCTTGTAGCGTTAAGATCGCCCATTGTCCTCCCATGTGAGGAAGTGATTAACGCATCGTCCTGTGCTCGCGAATGCTCCTTGACCAGCACCCCCCCTGACGGGAGCGCGCTCGAATGAACCGTGATGCCTTGCTGATCACGACCTCTCCGCCGACCCCGAACGGCGATCTGCATCTGGGGCACCTTTCCGGCCCCTATCTCGGCGGGGACATTCTCGCCAGACACCTGAAACGCCGCGGCCATGCCGTCGCCTGCGTCTCGGGCATGGACGACCACCAGAGTTACACCGAGCGGACCGCCGCGAGACGCTCCTGGTCCGCCGACAAGACCGCGGACTGGTACACCGAGCGCATCCTCCGGGCATGGGCCGGGGCCGGCGTCGTCGTCGACGAGTGCTGGTTCCCCCGAAGCTCCGTCGCGCACGCCGAGTCGACCCGGACGATCTTCCGCAAGCTGTACGACGAGGGCGCGATCGTCCCCAGGACGACCGGCCTGCCCTACTGCGCGCGCTGCCGCGCGTGGCGCTTCGAGGCGTACGTCACCGGCGGCTGCCCGCACTGCGGACGGACGTCCGGCGGCAACTCCTGCGAGGAGTGCGGCCTGCCCAACGACAACCGCGACCTGCGCGAACCTGCCTGCGTCACCTGCGGAACCGCCTGCGAGATCCGCCCGTGCCCCCGGCTGTACCTGCCGCTCGAACCCTGGCGCGAACGGATCGAGGAGCATCTCGGCCAGACCACCATGGACCACCACCTCACGGCCCTCACCTCCCGGCTGCTGGCCGCCCCGCTCCCCGAGATCGCGGTCAGCCATCCGACGACGTGGGGCCTGCACGTGCCCGTCGAGGGGTTCGACGACCACTGCGTCTACGTCTGGATGGAGATGGCCGTCGGTTACCTCACGGCGACCCGGCAGCTCGCGGCCGACGTGGACTGGATGGCGCTGTGGCGGGCACCGAGCAAGGTCGTCCAGTTCATCGGCTTCGACGGCGGGTTCTTCCACAGCATGCTGATCCCGACGGTCCTGCACGCCTACGACCGCGAGCTGGCCGGGCCCTCGGCGCTGATCTGCAACCAGTTCTACCGGCTGGGGGGCGGGAAGTTCTCGACCAGCCGCGACCACGCCGTCTGGCTGCTGGACGCCCTGGAGACGGTGCCCCCCTCGCTGCTGCGCCTGTACGTCGCCTGGACCCGGCCGTCGACCGCGCAGACCGGCTTCACCTGGGAGGACTTCGACGCCTTCCACGCTTCGGGGCTGCCGGCGAGCTGGCGCACCTGGCTGACCGCCCTCTCCGACCGCCGCACCGCCGCCGCGCACCACCGCCGCGCCTCCACCATGGGGCATCAACGCGACCAGGCCGAAGAGCACCGACGCGACCCCGCCGGGGGACACCCGCGCCCTCACACCGAAGGACACCGAGACGCCCTCCATGTCGCGGGACACCGAGATGCCCCTCATGTCGCGGGACACCGAGATGCCACCCACACCGAGGGACACCGAGACATCGCCCATGTCGTCGGACAGTCGTCCGGCGACCACCAGACGGACCTCCTGACCGTCCGGTTCCTGAGCCGCGCGCAGGACGTCCTGAGCGACGTGGACCTCGCCCTCTCGGCCGAGGAGTTCTCGCCGCGCCGCGCCCTCCTGCTGCTCCATGAGCTGGCCGAGGACGCCAGGGAGTTCGGCGGCGGCCTCGACGCCCTCAGGGACGTGCCCGGCGGCGCGTACATCCAGGGCGTACGCGCCGAGCTGGCGGTGGCCGCCGGGTTCGCGGCCGGGCTGTACCCCATCGCTCCGGACCTCGCGCAGGAGCTGTGGACCGCGTTGCGCCTCGACCACGGCCCCGCGGACACGCCCTGGCAGGACGTGGCCGCCATGGCCGTCCCGGTCCCCCTGACCCCGGGGAACCTTCCAGCCGACTGCCCGCTCCTCTGGGCGAGAGCCGGATGAACCGCCGCACCCGGCAGTCCCCGCAGGAATGCGACTTCATCGGGGTCGGCGTCGGCCCGGCCAACCTCAGCCTGGCCGCGCTCAGCCACCCCGTCCCCTGGTTGCGCGGCGTCTTCATGGAGCGGCGCGAGCAGTTCCAGTGGCACCCCGGCCTCATGCTGCCCCGCGCGCAGCTGCAGGTCAGCTACCTCAAGGACCTTGTCACCCTGGTGGACCCGACCAGCCGCTACTCCTTCCTGAACTACCTGGCCACGCAGCGGCGTCTGTATCGCTTCCTCGTGGCCAGTCGTGACGGCTGCTCCCGCCAGGAGTACGAGACGTACTGCCGCTGGGTCGCCGCGGAGCTGCGGACCATCAGGTGGGGCTGCCAGGTCGAGGGGGTCCAGTTGCACGGCCCGGCCGCGTTCGAGGTCAGGACGGTGAACGGCGGCAGGTTCAGGAGCAGGACGGTGGTCGTGGGCACCGGGCGCACTCCCGCCATGCCCGACTTCGCCCGCCGCCTGCGCGGCAGCCGGGTGCTCCACAGCGCCGACCTGCTCACCGTGAACCCGCGCGTACGCGCCAAGGACGTGCTCGTCGTCGGGGCCGGACAGAGCGCGGCCGAGACCTTCCTCCACCTGAGCTGCGACGACTCCCAGCTGCCCAAGTCGCTCACCTGGCTGTCGTCCGGGCCGGGTTTCCAGCCCCTCGACGACTCCCCGTTCACCAACGAGTGGTTCAACCCCTCGTACGTCGGCTACTTCCACCGCCTCAGCCCCGCCAGACGCGAGGGGCTGCTGCGCGAGCAGCGGCTGGCCAGCAACGGGATCAGCCAGTCGCTCCTGCAGGCGATCTACCGCCGCCTGTACGACCTGGACGTCCAGGACGGCGAGCGCATGAGGCACCGCCTGCTCACCAGCCGCAGACTGCTCGGCCTGGAGGAGAGGAACGGCCGCGTCCTGGCGTCCGTCCACGACCTGGATCTCGACAGGACGGAGGTCCTGCGCTGCGACGTGGTGATCTGCGCGACCGGCTACACCAGCGACTTCCCCGCCTACCTGGAGCCCATCCGCGGCCGCTTCAGCTTCACCGGCCGCGGCTTCGACGTGCGCGAGGACTACTCGGTGCGGTGGGACGCCCCCGCCGGACTGCAGCTGTTCGTCCAGAACGCCGCCGAGCACACGCACGGGGTCGCCGACCCCAACCTCAGCCTGCTGTCCTGGCGCAGCGCCCGAATCCTGAACGCGCTGGCTGGCCAGGAGGTCTACGACATCGAAGGATCGGCCACGACGATCACCTGGGAGCGCGATGGCCGACCACACAGCCAGGAAGACGGCCGGTCGAACGGACGGGAGGCCCTCTGGGCGCACGATCGGAAAGACACCCGACCGTACGGCCAGGACGATGACCGGCCGTACGGCCGAGAGGATGACCGGCCACCGGGCCAGGCGAACGGCCAGGCGTACGGACGGGAAGGCCGCCGGACGCGCTGCCAGGAAGAGGCTCAGCCGAACGGCCCGGAGGACGACCGACCGCAGGACCGGCAAGACGGTCAAGCGAACGGCCGACCACAGGACCGGCGAGACGCTCAGCCGAACGGCCGGAAGAACGGCGGGCCAGAGGGCCGGCGAGACGCTCAGCTGAACGGCCGGAAGAACGGCCGACCGTACGGCCAGGGAGACGACCGGCCGTCCGGCCAGGAAGTAAGTCAGGAAGTCGGCCAGGAAGGATGCCCCGATGAAGGCTCCCAGCTCACCGATACGCCTGCACCACGACACCCCAGCGGTATCCGCGTCCGGCGTGGCGGTCGCCGAGTTGCTCTGTGATCCTGCCCCTTTCTCCTCGTCGCTGTTCACGGTGCCGCAGGGCGCGATCACCGACCCTGACCAGCACGAGGTGGTGGAGATGTGGTTCATCCACCGCGGGGCCGGAACCCTGCTCTCCGGAGGTGAGGAGCTGCCGGTCAAGGCGGGCGACACGGTCCTGCTCCGCAGCCAGGTGCCCCACCAGGTCCGCAACACCGGCACCGAGCTGCTGGAGGTGCTCAGCATCTGGTGGAGGCGACCCCGATGACGGTCTACGACCTGGCGATCGTCGGCGGCGGGATGTTCGGCTGCCTGGCCGGTGACGAGGCCGCCCGGCGGCACCCGGACTGGAACATGCTGCTGCTCGACCGATCCGGCCCGGCCGCGGGCGCCACCGGCTGGTCGCTCGCCGCCGACATCCCCTTCGCCCTCACGCCCGCCCACCGTGACCTGATCGAGGAATGCGAACGGCAATGGCGGCGGCTGGCCGGCGAGCCCGCCGCGAGCCTGGCACGCGGCATCCGGATCGTCTACGTCACCGGCCAGGACCGGCTGCCCGCGCTGCAGGCGCAACTCGGCGAGCGGAAGCTGCGCGAGGCGTCTCCCGCCGAGATGGACACCGTGCGCCGCATGCTGCCGGACGTCCGGATCGGCGCCCACGAACTCGTCGTGACGCACGACGAGCCCGGCTCCGTGCTGCCGTCCCGGGAGTTCGTACGTGAGCTGCTGCGCGCCGGCCCCATGAAGGCCAGCACGCGCCTCGCCACGCCGCACCACGTCACCGCTGTTCGCGGCGGCGAACCCTGGTACGAGCTGGCCTGCGAGAGCGGCGACCTCTGGAGGGCGCGCAGGGTCATCCTGGCGACCGGTCCTTGGCGGCTGCCGCACCTGCCGGCGACACCCGCGCCGTTCACGCGTTCGGTGGTCAAGCGGGTGGCCGCGCTCCGGGTGGCGCTTCCCGTACGCGCCGGCGACCCGATCGTCTTCTTCCCCGAGGACGACCTGTACGTGCTGCCGAGCACGGACGGGACGGCGATGGTCAGCTTCAACCGGAGGTGCTGGGGACAGGATCCGGACCTGCTGGACGGCTCGCTGGAGGAGGCCGACCGGCGCTCCGGCGTGGCCGTCCTGGCGGCCAGGTGCACGGCCGCCGCCGGTCGCGTCGTCGGCGGCCAGGCGTTCTGCGACCGGTACACGGACGACCGCCTGCCCTACGTGTGGCGCGCGCCCCGCCTCGCGGCCATGCTGGCGGGCTCCGGGTCCGGCGTGAGACTGGCCCCCGGCATGGCCGCCCGCGCGGTCTCCGCCCTGTAGCGGCGCTCCACGCCGGTTGACCACCCCGGCAACACGGTCACGCTGACCGACCACGCCGGTCGCCCCGCCACGGCGATCGCCCACGTCGGTCACATAGTCACGACGATTGATCACGACGGTGGCGCGGTCACGCTGATCAGGCCGAATGCGCCACCAATGCCGTCCCGCCGTCCGTTGCCGTCTCACAGCCGGTTGCCGTCTCACAGTCCGTGCGGCGATCACGTCTCTCCTCGTCCGGAGCAAGCTGAGGGCATTTCGGGATCCAGGGCAAGCTGCAGCATTTCGGGCACCGACTCCGCAGGGCGACCGCTGACGCCGAGACGATCTCGCGGGGAGGAGCCAGCTCTCTGGGAGTGGAGCGTGCGAGGAGAGGGCCAAGTAAGCACGGTGACCACCGGAGGTCGTCGCTCTGGGAGGGCCGCGTGAGAAGAGACCAGCTCCTCTGAGAAGCGGGCGCCAGGAGAGGACCAGGAGAGGGCCAGGAGAGGGCCAGGAGAGGACGCTCGCTACCGGCTCTGAGGGGCGGCGGCCCGAAGGTCGTTGGTGGTGGCGCGGCGGGCGGCGAGGACGAGCAGCGTCACCGCGCCGAGCCCGAACACGATGTGGCTGGCCAGGTCCACCGCCGGTGTGCTCGGCACCAGCGGATGGGAGAGGAAGCCGTGCCACACGTAGGTCAGCAGCGCCCCACCGGCCAGCGCCATCCGGTGCCTGCCGTCCCAGCCGGGCCTGGCCGACCAGATCAGGGCCAGCGCCACCATCCCGATCTCCGCCCCGGCCAGCACCGCGATCGTCAGCGCGACCTGGGCGTTCGGCAGCAGGGTCGACGCCTCGAACACCAGGCCCGCCACCAGCGTCACCACGAGCACCAGCCACGGCGCGGGCGCCCGGCGCGGGCCGGGGCCGCCGGCCCGGGGGAGGCGGAAGGCCAGCACGACGAGCGCCACCACGATCACCACGATCGACACCAGTTGCGGGACGGAGGCCAGGAAGAAGCCGTTCATGTAGCTGAACACCGTTGTCATCGCCGCGCCCAGCACCGCCACCACGGCCGTCACGGCCAGGCCCACCTTGCCGAGCCACGGTGTGGTGCGCCGCTCGCCCGTCAGCTCCTCGGTCAGCGCGATCGGCACGCTCATGCTCCACACGGTGTGCAGCGCCAGCACGAACAGCGTCCACGGCACCCCGATCCCCAGCGCCGGGACGTACCCGGGATCGAGCAGTCGCTGCCCGGCGTAGTTGGGGTTGAACAGCGACATCGTCATGATCCCCTCCTCGAGCACGCCGTAGGCCAGGGACATGAGCACGATCGCCGGCCAGCCGAGCCCCGCCCTGCGCGCCACCTCGCGGATCAGCAGCGCAGCGCCGCCGTACGTGGGGGCGAGCATGAGCAGGAAGTGCAGCGAGCTGATCGGGAAGTCGCCGAGCAGGAACTCGGCAACAAGAGGCGACAGCAGGGCAAGCCCGAAAGCCGGGAGGATTCTTCGCATGACATCGATCGTGTCCGGATCCGGTCGCGAGGGGAGGTGTCATCGATCCTGACCTTGATATGACAATCTTCCTATGGCTGTGAGCTGTTGGGCGTGGGGCGCCGAGCCGAAGCTGGACGAGCTGCGGGAGACCGCCCGGCTGGTCAATGAGCACACCGGTCTGGGTGACATGTCCACCTGGGAGGATCCTGTCCCCTTCGACCGGGTACGCCTGCCGCCGCCCCGGCTGCCGGTGCCCGAGGCGTTGAAGGACTTCTGCGACGCCGAGCCGTACGAGCGGGCCCGGCACACGTACGGTCAGGCGTACCGGGACCTGATCAGGGCCTATCGCGGCGACTTCGGCCCCGCGCCGGACCTGGTGGCGCGGCCGCGCGACGAGTCGGAGATCGAGCGGACGCTGGAATGGGCGGCGGCCAACCAGGTCGCGGTCATCCCGCGCGGCGGCGGCACCAGCGTCGTCGGCGGCGTCGAGGCCCGCTTCGACGGGCCCGCTCTCTGCCTCGACCTGACCCGCATGAACCGCGTCCTGTCGGTGGACGCCGACTCCCGCGCCGCCCTCGTCGAGGCCGGCGCCTCCGGTCCGGGACTGAACGGGCAACTCCCGGAGGGGTTGCAGCTCAGGTTCTTCCCGCAGTCGTACGAGTTCTCGACGCTCGGTGGATGGATCGCGACCAGGGCGGGCGGGCACTACGCCACCCTCCACACGCACATCGACGACCTGGTCGAGTCGGTGCGGGCCGTCACCCCGGCGGGCGTCTGGGAGTCGCGCAGGCTGCCCGGCTCCGGCGCCGGCCCCTCGCCCGACCGCTGGCTGCTCGGCTCCGAGGGCGCCCTCGGCGTGATCACCCGGGCCTGGGTGCGGCTGCAGCGCCGGCCTGTGTACAAGGTGTCGGTGCCGGTACGGTTCGCCGAGTGGCGGGCGGCGGTCGCGGCCGTCCACGACCTCGCCCAGTCGGGACTGCACCCGTCGAACTGCCGGCTCCTGGACGCCCGCGAGGCGGCGCTGACGTCGGGCGGGGACGGGCGGCACGCGGTGCTGATCGTCGGCTTCGAGTCCGCCGACCATCCGGTGGACGCCTGGCTGTCCCGCGCCCTGCAGATCACCGCCTCGCACGGAGGCCGCCCGGACGAAGCGACTCGACGCGGCGGCGTGGCGGATGGCGGCGCGACGGGTGACGGCGTTACGGGGGGCGGGCGTCAGCGTCAGGACCAGGCGTGGCGCAACGCCTTCACCCGCATGCCCTATCTCAGGAACGCCTATCCCGGGCTGGGCCTGATCGCCGAGACCTTCGAGACGGCCGTCACCTGG
The DNA here is from genome assembly GCF_019396405.1 of Nonomuraea rhizosphaerae. GTDB lineage: Bacteria > Actinomycetota > Actinomycetes > Streptosporangiales > Streptosporangiaceae > Nonomuraea > Nonomuraea rhizosphaerae. Next base: position 45,038 of record NZ_JAHKRL010000363.1, read on the forward strand.
GACCGCTTCCCCGCCCTGCACGAGGCCGTCATGGCGGAGACCAGCGCGACCTGCCGCTTCGCCTTCGCCTACCCGGACGGCCCCGCGCCCTATTACACGGTGGTCGTGCCCGCCGTACGGGGTGAGGAGGTCGCCCAGTGGGACGACCTCAAGCGACGTGTCTCCGACCTGCTGCTGCGGCACGGCGGCACCATCACCCACCACCACGCGGTCGGCCGCGACCACCGGCCGCACTACGACCTGCAACGCCCGGACCCGTTCGCGACGGCCCTGCGCGCGGCCAAGCAGGCCCTGGACCCGCACGGCATCCTCAATCCGGGTGTCCTGGTGTGACAGCTCGCGCCCCGCGTGCGACGTGCTCTCGCATCGGGCGCGTTCCGCCAGGGCCGGCCCGGCCATGGCGCGTGCTTGCCCCGCCCACACGTTCGGCGTGCTCTCTGAGCGCCCGGGTACGACCGGGACCGGCCCGGCTGTCGTGAGCGCCCGCTTCGCCCGCGCACGCGGCGCACCCTTCGAGCGGCTGGGTACCGGATCGGCGTGAGCGGCGATCGGCTCGTCTCCAGAGCCCCGCCGGTGTGGTCGCGGGAGGGGGTCTGCCGGTCGCGGTCGTTTACGGGGCGCTGGGCGGCGGCTAGCGTACCGACCAGCCGGTATGGCAGCGTGACCGACCAGAGCACCCCAAAGAGCCAGAGCACCCCAAGAAGCCAGAGCAACCCGCAACACCAGAACAGCCCAGAGGGCCGAGGCAACCAGAGCGAGCAGGCCGCGCGCGTGGTCTGCACCGCCATGACCGGCAAGCACCTCACGAAGGGACGGATCGCTGTGTGGGAACCCGAACTCGCCGAACTGGAGCGCCGCAAGCGGCTGGCCGAGCGCATGGGCGGCGAGGAGCGGATCGCCCGCCAGCACGCGACCGGACGCCTGACGATCCGCGAGCGCCTCGCCGCGCTCACCGACAGCTGGCAGGAGGTCGGCGCGCTGACCGGCCGTGCCGTGTACGGGGAGGCGGGGCTGGAGGACTTCACCCCGTCGAACGTGATCATCGGCAGGGCGGTGATCACCGGGCGCCGGGCCGTGGTGGCGGGTGACGACTTCACCGTGCGCGGCGGGGCCGCCGACGCCGCCATCCACGAGAAGCAGGTGCTGGCCGAGCGGATGGCGGGCGAGATGCGGGTGCCGCTGGTCAGGCTGATCGACGGGACCGGCGGCGGGGGGAGCGTCAAGCAGCTGGAGGACTACGGGCGCACCTACGTGCCGCACAACCCCGGCTGGGACCAGGTCGTGGCGAACCTCGGCCGTGTCCCCGTGATCGCCCTGGCCCTGGGGCCCGTCGCCGGGCTCGGGGCGGCGCGGCTGGTCACCTCGCACGTCTCGATCATGGTGAAGGAGCTGTCGCAGGTGTTCGTGGCCGGGCCGGCCGTGGTGGAGGCCGGGATGGGGGAGAGCGTCAGCAAGGAGGAGCTCGGCGGATGGCGCGCCATCTCGGCCGCCGGGACCGTGGACCTGGTCGCCGGGTCGGAGGAGGAGGCGTTCGGGCTGGCCAGGCGGGCGCTGTCGTACCTGCCGCAGAGCGCCTGGCAGAGGCCGCCCGTCACGGCCGCCGACGACGCGCCGGACCGGGAGTCGCCGGAGCTGAGCGGCCTCGTCCCGCGGGACCGGCGCAAGCCGTACGACATGCGGCGCGTGCTCGACCTGGTCTTCGACGGCGGGAGCGTGCTGGAGCTCGGCAGAAGGTTCGCGCCGTCGACGATCACCGCGCTCGCCCGGCTCGACGGGCACCCGGTGGCGGTGCTCGCGGCCGACCCGCGCGTCTACGGCGGCGGGATGACGGCGCAGGGGGCGGACAAGATGGCCAGGTTCGTGGATCTGGCCGAGACCTTTCACCTGCCGGTGGTGCACCTCGTCGACCAGCCCGGCTTCGTGATCGGCACCGCCGCCGAACGCGCCGGGACCATCCGGCACGGCGCCCGCGCGCTGGCCGCCGTCTACCAGTCGACGGTGCCGTGGGCGTCCGTGCTGGTCCGCCGCGTCTTCGGCGTCGCCGGAGCCGCGCACCGGCCGCACGACAGGTATGGGCTGCGCGTCGCCTGGCCCTCGGGCGACTGGGGGTCGCTGCCGGTCGAGGGCGGGCTGGAGGTCGCCTTCAAACGCATGCTGGCCGAGGCCGGCCCGGAGGCGGAGAAGCTGAAGGCGGAGATCGCCCAGCGGCTGGAGGCGGTCAGGTCGCCCTTCCGCACGGCGGAGGCGTTTCTGGTCGAGGACATCATCGACCCGTCGCGGACGCGGCCGGTGCTCACGGAGTGGGTGCGCGACGCCTACGCCGTCCTCGACCCCGGCCCCCGTCACACCACCCGCCCCTGACGACCGTTGCACAGGCGCTTCTCCTTCTCCGCACACCGGAACGCGGCCCGTCAGCTGTCGGAGGACGTCAGCTGGGCGATCGCGGCCTGCACCGTGGCCAGGTCGCCCAGGATCACCTCATGCCGATCCCGGTCGGTGTGCAGGCGCCAGTGGGTCTCCGCGACCGCCTCCGGGGAGGCGGGGGAGCCGGGGGCGACGGCGGCGGCGATGGGCACGTGGCCCACGTGGACGCCGCGCGGCCCCACGGCCTGGGCCAGCGCGAGCGCGTAGTTGCGCAGACCGGCGACCGCGATGCCGATGTTGCCCAGGAAGTCGATCGGGTGCACGGCCGAGATGCCCGAGGTGAACAGCAGCGTCCCGGAGCCGCGGGAGAGCATGCCGGGCAGGACCGCGCGGACCGCCGTCACCGCGCCCAGCACCGCCCCGTCGAAGGCGTCCTGGGCGCTTTCGGGGGTGACGCCGAGGGCCGAGGTGCGGGAGCGGGCGGTGCCGCCGCCGTTGTAGACCAGGACGTCGACCGGGCCGATGCCGTCGAGAGCGGCCGACAGGGCGGTGGGATCGGTCAGGTCGGCGGGATGCGCGGAGGCCGGGACGCCCTCCTCACCGAGAGCCGCCACGAGCGAGGCCAGGCGGGTGGCGTCTCGCGCGGTCAGCGCCACGCTGAAGCCCTCCCGGCCGAACCTGCGGGCGACGGCCAGCCCGATGCCGGGACCGGCGCCGATGACAGCGATCTTCATGAGGGACGGACTCCTTAAGTCGAGGGCGTGCCTCAGGTTAGCATGGAAATCGAGGGTGAGCCTCGACTTGGATAGGATGGGCCGCATGATGCGCCGTGACGCCCAGCGCAACCGCGACGCGCTGGTGGCGGCCGCCCGCGCCGTGCTCGCCGAGCGCGGGGTGGACGCGCCGCTCGAAGCCGTGGCCAAGCGG
>NZ_JAHKRL010000364.1 GCF_019396405.1 Nonomuraea rhizosphaerae
GCTTGACGAGGTTCAGCTCGTCGCGCAGCTCACCCTCCAGCGTGGCCCAGTCGTCGCGGCGTTCGAGCATCGTGTACAGGGCGGTGCCGGCCGCGCCCAGTGAGCCGCCGAAGGCGGGGGTCCAGACGTCGGCGTGGAGCGTGGAGAGGCCGGACGCGAACCTGTCCGCGATCTTGAACGCCTCCGCCAGCCGCAGCACGAACTCGATCTCGAAGCGGTCCTCCTCGGGCGTGTCCGGCGTCAGCAGCTCGGCGTTGCGCCTGGCCCAGCGCAGCTCGTCCACGTCCCAGCCGAACAGGTCGGCCAGGCGTCGGTACGGGTCCTCGACCGGCTCCTCGTGCAGGAAGGCGGCCAGCCCGTCGGGACGGGAGCGGGCCAGGTCCAGGAACCGGACGATCGTGTGCAGGTCGCTCAGCCGGTAGTCGGCCGTGTCGGACCAGCGGTTCTTGATCTGCTGGGGGAAGGTGCGCTCCACCTTCTCCTTGGTGTAGCGGACGTACTGGTCCTTGTTGAAGAAGTACGTACGGCCTTCGAGGACGAACGCGGCGTCAGGGCCCTCGTCCTCGAACGTCTTCGGCAGGTCGCCCCAGTCGTCCTTGACCGTCCTGGGGTAGCCGGTCTCGACGTATTCGAGGTCGTTCGGCTGGTAGCGGAGGTACTGACCGGCCTTGAACACGTACATCTCGCCCGTGGGCGCGGCGAAGGCGGCGTCGACGCCCTGGCCGGTGGCGAAGGCGTTGTCCACGACGCCCCACTCGCTGATCTCCCCGGTCCGGCTGACCTCCCCGGGCCGTCCGCCCTCCAGGAAGCGGCCGCCCTTGAACAGGTACGTCCGGCCGCCGAGCGTGCGGAAGGCGGCGTCCAGGCCGTCGGCGAACTCGTCCGGCAGGGGCGCCAGCTCCAGGTCCGTGGCGAGCGAGCCGTCGATCGTGCGCGGGTAGCCGTCGTCCACCACGTCGTACGCGGTGCCGGTGTAGCGCACGTACTGGTCGCCCGAGAACAGGTAGGTGTGCCGCCCCTTGACCAGCGCCGCGTCCACCTTCTCCGGGATCGTGTTGCGGACGCCGCCCAGGATGCCGAGGTCGTAGTCGGCCTCGGCGGTGGTCGAGGCGACGTGGCAGGCGCCGGCGGTGAAGGCGTAGACGTTGCGCCGGTTGGCCAGCACGGCGGTCAGTGGCCGGTCCAGTTCCTCGCCCAGGTTGGCGAAGGCCGTCTCCTGGCGCAGGTTGCCGACCGTCTTCTTCGGATAGCCGGGGTCCACGTAGCGGTACTCACCGCCGGTGTAGCGGACGTACTTGTCGCCGGAGAACAGGAACGTGTGCTCGCCCGCCACCACGGCCGCGTCCACGGTCAGGAAGGTGTCGAGCGAGCGGCCCCAGTGGTCGCGGATGGGCGCGGCCGGCGAGAAGACGCGGTCGGCGTAGCGGGTGTAGGTCTCGTCGAAGAAGAAGTATGTCGCGCCGTCGGTCGCGGTGAACGCCGTCCTGAGCCGGTCGGTAGGCTCGTGGTCGAAGCCGCGCCAGATCCGCTCGATGGGCCGGGGGTAGGACCACTGGCCGGTCCGCTGGTCCTGCTGCACGCACTTGTCGCCGTACAGCAGGAGCATGGTGTGCCCCTCGAACAGCACCGCGTCGGGGCGGGCGAAGTGGTCGTCGCGGTACTCGTCCGGGATCTCCCAGAAGTCGGAGTCGGTGATCGCCGGGTAGTCGTCGTCCGGCTCGGTGTAGTCGTCGCCGGAGTAGACCAGCAGGCGCAGGGTGCCCTCGGACTCGTCGGGCTTCTCGAAGACGTAGGTCTTGCCGTCGCGGACGTAGGCGAGGGCGACGCTGGTCAGGCCGGCCCAGTGGTCGGCGATCGGGCGCGGGTCGCCGTCGATCGTGTCCTTGCCCTGGGTGTAGGTGACGAACTGGTCGCCGCTGAACAGGTAGGTCTTCCCGTCCTGTCCAACAAACGCCGCATCCACCCGGTTGTCCTGATAAATCGTGTTACGGGGCCTGGCCCACTCCTCCGTGAGCGGGTACTGCCTGTTCAGGCGGGTGTTGTAGCAGTTCGGGCCCTGGAACAGGTACGTCGTGCCGTCGGCGCCCGTCAGCACGGCGTCCAGACCGGTCCTGAACTCCTGCGGCACCGCGCGCAGCGTGCGCGGCCTGACCGGGGTCGCCGTGATCTTCCTGCCCTCGATCGCCGTCAGCCTGTGCCAGCCGCCCCCGGTCTCGATCAGGACCGAGCCGTCCTCGATGAACGCGCACGTCGGGACCGGCAGGTTGTCGTAGCGCCGGTACAGGTCGATCGAGACGACGTGGCAGTTCCCGCCCCTGAACAGGTAGACGTTGCGCTGGTCGGCGAAGGCCGCGTCCACGCCGTCGAGCGTGACGGTGAGCCGGCCGAGACCGGGCTCCTTGGCCAGGTCCCTGATGTTGCGCGGGTAGCCCGGCTGCGCGGTCGTGCCCTCGAAGCGCAGGTACTGCGAGCCCGAGAACAGGTACGTGTACGTGTGCGGCACCTCGTCCACGACGACGTCCATGACCAGCGTGGCGTCCACCCGCCCGGTCCGCTCCAGGTTGCTGAGGACGTTGCCCCAGTACGCCCCGACGGTGGCGGGGTAGCGGTCGTCGAGCTGGGTGTAGTCCGCCGTGGAGTAGCGGACGTACTGGTCCTTGGAGAAGAGGTACGTCCTGCCGTCCTTGCCGATGAAGGCCGCGTCGATCCCCTCCTCATGGAACCTGGAGGGCAGGCTGTCCCAGTGGGTCGCCAGCGTGCGCGGCTCGGACCACCAGCGGTGACGGTGGTCGAAGACCACGAAGCGGCCACCGGAGAACAGGTACGTCTGGTTGTCCCGGCCGGTGAGCACGGCGTCGATGACGGCCCAGGCGGGGTCCTGGGCGAGGGCCGTGGGCAGGTTCCACCAGTTGTCGGCCACCGGCTTGGGGAACCCGGCGTCCGGCGTGGCGTAGTTTCTGGTGGAATAGCGGACGTAGAAGTGGCCCGCGTCGGCCTGGACCCTGATCCGTTTCGGCTCCAGGACGAGGGTGATGTCGATGTGCTGCTCGGTGGTCACGTGCCAGTCGGTGGCCGAGCCGGTGACGACGACGCCCTCGGCGAACGTCAGGCCGTGCTCCAGGAAGCGCCGCCGCAGAGCGGGCGGCAGGTGGCCCAGCTTCAGCTCGTCCGCCTGCTCCAGCGGGACGCCGAACAGCTCGCCGCCCTCGCCGAACAGGTACGTCATGCCGTCCATGACGAACGAGGCGCCGACCGTGCGCAGGCCGCCCCAGTCCTTGGCGATGGTCCTCGGGTAGCCCTCGTCCACGTACGTGTAGTCGGCGGTGGAGTACCTGAGGTAGCGCTCGTCCCTGAACAGGTACGTCTTGCCGTCCAGGCCGGTGAAGGCGGAGTCCACCCTGCCGTTGGGCAGGGCGGCCGGGACGGCGCCCCAGCGCTCGACCGTGTCGACCGGCGCGGTGTCGTCCTTGACGGTCCTGCCGTCCCTGAACAGGTGGAGGTCGCCGTCGGCGTCCTCCAGGGCGGCCTCGATGCCGGACTCGAAGGGGGCCTGGATGCGGCGCGGGTAGCCGTCGTCCACGTGGACGTGGTCGTTCTCGATGCTGTCGGAGTAGCGGGCGAGCTGGTTGCCCCTGAAGAAGTAGGCGATGCCGTCCTTGTCGGTGTAGGCGGCGTCGAGGGCGGGGGCGTCCTGGAAGGCGTTCCGCACCTTTCCCCATTTATCGGATATTTGCTGTTCTTTCGTGTCACCGGCCCTCAGGTAGGCGGGGCCGCTGAACAGGTGGATGCCGCCGTCGGTGTCCTGGAAGGACGCGTCCACGAACTTGGCGAACCGCTTGGGCAGGGGCGTGTCGTGGCCCTCCCTGGACCACCACTCGGTGACGGCGCGCGGGTAGCCCTCGTCCACGTGGGTGTAGTCGGTCGTGCTGTAGCGGACGTACTGGTCGCCGCAGAAGAGGTAGGTCTTGCCGTCCTCGTCCACGAACGCGCTGTCGATGCGCTTGGCGTTGACGAAGGTGTTCCTGACCTTGCCCCAGACCTGCTCCCGCGCGACCCAGGTGCCGCCGATCTTGGTGAAGGCCCTGGAGACGCCGTCCGAGCCGTGGCCGATGAGCCACTCGATCCCCGTGGCGGGGTGGGTGAAGGCGGCGTCCACCTTGGTCAGGCCGGCGAAGCGGGTCGACATCTCGACGAGCTGCTTCGACCTCGGCTCGATCAGGGCGTGGGTGGCGTGGGCGTAGGTCCAGTAGTACTCGCCCTCGAACAGGTAGATGTGACCGTCCGCGCTCTCCAGCAGGGCGTCGAACCGGTCCAGGCCGCGCGGCAGGACCAGCGGCTCGGGGTACTTGCCGACCAGGTCCTGGTCCTTGAAGGCGACGGCCACCTCGGTGGGGTCGAGGGCCAGCTTGGCGGCCAGCAGCGCGAAGCGGCGTACGCGCCGGTAGGTCTGCAGGAAGCGCGGATCGATCCGCGCGACGACCGGCGCCGCGGGGGCCTGCGTCGTGAGAGCCTGCGTCGTGAGAGCCTGCGTGACCGGTGGCGTCGGGGCCGGGGGGATCGGTGCCGTGAGGGCCGGGGCGGCCAGGGCGTCGAGGGCATCCTGCGTTCCGCCGGTGACGGCGACGCAGATGGCCTCGACCGTCGCGGCCGGAATGCCCAGCGCGTCGGCGAGCACCTCCCACAGCGCCTCGCGCTGCTGCGTGGCCCGCGCCTCCAGCGCGACCGTGATCTCGTCGACCGCCGCCGCGATCTCCTTGGCCACCGGGTGCAGCAGGAAGAACAGCTCCTTGGCGTAGTCCTCCAGGCCGGGCAGCTCGAAGTCGAGCGCGTTGTTGGCGTTGCGGAAGTAGGCGACCCTGTCCTCGGGCACGGTCAGCGCCTGGTCGAGGTGCCCGGCCTCGATGAGCACCCGCAGCAGGCGGACCCGCTCGCTCTCGTCGAACCCCAGCGCGGTGACCGCCTCCAGGTCCAGCCGGTAGGACCGCTCGTCCTGGAGCACCTCGCCGATCCGCGCGGCGACCACGCCCACCTCGGCGTCGGAGAACCCGTCGCCGAGCCCGTCCAGCTCGGCGCCCTCGTCGATCACCCGGCCGTCGCGGATGTAGGAGCCTTCGAGCGCGTCGATCGCCCGCTGGGCGACGGTGTCGTCGGCGATCTCGACGAAGTCCTCCGGCGTGAAGGTGTAGGTCTCCTTCTGGAACGCCGCGATCTGCTCCTTCATCGCGTCGAGAATGGTCCGGCGCCGCGGGTAGAACTCCATGGCCAGGCTGAGGTCCTCCAGCCTCAGCGCCAGGAGGGCCGCCTTGTCGACGTAGACGTCGTCGGAGTCGATGTAGCCGTTGAAGCGCAGGCTCCGCAGCAGCGTGTCGACGTCCACGTCCAGCTCCGGCGCGGCGAAGATCTGCGGGTCGAGCGTGAGCGGCTCGTCCTTGAACAGCTTGATCCGGGCCTGCAGCTCCGCCAGCACCTGCGGCGCGACGTCGTCGAGGTCGGCGTTGACCTTGAAGTCGGCGACGTTGGTCTCGTCGGCGAAGAAGTCAGGGTCGAGGACCGCGCCCTCGCTGTCGAGGTAGCCGTGGTGGACGAGGTTGTCGTACAGCTCGGCCTGCTGCTCCTCGGTCAGGTTCCCGAGCGAGGCCAGGTCGGAGGGGTAGAAGAACGATGTGCCGTTGCTGACGCTGTTGACCAGCTTGAACAGCAGCTCCTTGAACGACCCGAAGTCCCTGACCAGCGCCGCCGTCTGCGTGGGCACCAGCGTGCCGTCGGCCTGGAGCCGTCCGGAGAACACCAGGTTGGCGAAGATCTTGGCCGTCAGCCGCTCGTCCAGGCCCAGCCCGAGGAAGTCCTCCTTGAGGACCAGCCCGAGGCTGGTGACCGCGTCGTAGGAGGCCGAGCGGACCTTGGGCTTGTCCAGGCGCAGCAGCCGATCGTCCTTCGCCGACACGACGCCGGTGACGTCGTCGGCGGTCAGCACGTCGTGGAGCGCCTGGGAGGCGCGCTGCCCGAACCGGCGTGAGACGAACAGGTCGGCGGTCAGGGCGACGGCCTCGAACCGCTGCCGCAGCACCTCGGCCACGGCCTCGTCCTCGGGGTCCTTCTTGCTGCCCAGGACCGCGATCAGCTCCTCGGCGCTGAACCCGCTGGTCTGCATCCACCCCGCCACGGCGAACAGCGTCTGCGCCAGCCACAGCGCCGACGCGGGGTCGGCTCCCTCCAGGATCCGGTAGCAGTCCTGGGTACGCGGCTGCGTGCCGCCGAGGATCGAGAAGGTGGTGTAGCGCTGCAGCGACGGGTCGCTCTCCAGCACCTCCAGCAGGTCGAACAGCTCGCCGACGGACAGCCCGAGCGCCGTCACCAGCCTGCCGACCCGCTGCAGCAGCGCGATCTCCGCAAGCGCGATCTCCCCCTGGTCGAAGGGGCTCGGCTCCAGCGCGCTGTAGTGCTCGCGGAAGCGCAGCACGGTGTCGACGATGTCGCTCTCGGCCATCTCGATGGAACGTGCCAGCAGCCGGCGGAAGTCCTTGTTGTGCGGCGCCAGGATGTCCCCGGACGCGGCCGGCAGATCCTCCAGGTCGGCCGGCTTGATCGGCACGACGAACCCGCACACCCCGTCCACGGCCAGCTCGTAGGCGCGGCCCAGGAACACCACGACCGCGATGCTGCGCAGCGCCTCCAGGTTGATCTGGCTGTCGCAGCAGGTGGTGAGGATCCGGTCGAGGTCGGTCATGGTGAGGCCGGTCTTGCGGGCCAGCCGGACGAACCTGTTGGTCCGCTCGAACCACTCCACGTCGGCCACGATCCGCTGCTCGTCCAGGACCGCGGCGGTGCCGCTGCCCCGGTTGACGAAGAACGTGGACGGCGGCCGGTCCGGGTCCTCGCTCTGCAGGATCAGCTCCCGCACTTCGAGCATGGTGAGGCCGGTGGCCCGCCGGAACCTGTCGACGTCGTTCAGGACGGAGACGTCCTCGTCCTTGCCGTTCTTGTCCTTGCCGAGCCCGTACACGACCCTGAGGTTCGGGTTGGGGGTGACGGCGTCGCGCGCCTCCTCGGCCGACAGTCCGAGGTAGAGCCTCGCCACCAGGTCGGCGTCGAGCTGGGCGGCGAACAGCCGGTAGAACTCGTCCGGCCCGACCTTGAAGTGCCGCAGGTAGAGCCTGAACCGCTCCTCGTCCAGCGAGAACGGCATGGTGAAGGGGTGGTCGGCCTCGCGCAGGGTCTCGTACGGCGTCGCGCCGATGACTTGCTCCAGCACCTCGTTGACGATGTCGAGGTACGGCGACTCGGTGAAGGTGTTCTCGGCGTCCAACGGGATCTTGGCCAGATCCGGACGCCGCCGCAGGAGGTCCGGATCCTGGTAGACGCCCTCCAGGAGGCGCAGCAGGTCCACCAGATAGGCCGCCGGCGAGTACACGGACCGGGCCTCGTCACCCTCGTAGAAGTCGAGTTCCTCGAAAAGCTGCTCGTAGCTGGGTAATGAGTCGTCCCTGCGCAACGTGATCCCCCCTAAATTGGATCTCCTGTGTCGGCCGACCTATGTTCGCCCAACCCTCGGGAGGAACAGTACTGGCCGTCAAGGTAAGGATCGCGGACCCCGCTATTTTGGGCCTTGCCAACGGCCCCTCCATACCTTTGGGTGGGGTGGGTGCCTTTTATCGGCCACATTGACTCGGCCCTTGGATGCTCTTTTTGGAATTCGCGCCAATTAAGCGCCATAACCTCCCGGGAATCCCCGCGACGGCGCCCTGGTTGCACAGGAGAGTGGCCCCCTCCACCTCCTGAAAGGCATCAGCTCCATGGCTCTCACTCTCCCCCTCTCCATCCTCGACCTGGCGCACATCGGCGAGGGAGAGACGGCGCGGGACAGCCTGACCGCCAGTGTCGCCCTGGCCCAGCGCGCCGAAGAGCTGGGTTACCAGCGCGTCTGGTACGCCGAGCACCACAACATGCCGTCGATCGCCTCCTCGGCGACCAGCGTCCTCATAGCCCACATAGCGGCGAACACCAGCACGATCCGCCTCGGCGCGGGCGGCATCATGCTGCCCAACCACTCGCCGCTGACCATCGCCGAGCAGTTCGGCACCCTGGAGACGCTGCACCCCGGCCGGATCGACCTCGGCCTGGGCCGCGCGCCGGGCAGTGACCAGCAGACGTTCCGCGCGCTGCGCCGCACCCACGCCTCCGCCGACAACTTCCCGCAGGACGTCCTCGAACTGCAGGGCTACCTGGGCACCGAGTCCCGCATCCCCGGCGTCGAGGCGACCCCCGGCAAGGGGACCGGCGTGCCCCTCTACATCCTCGGCTCGTCCCTCTTCGGCGCCCAGCTCGCCGCCGTCCTCGGCCTGCCGTACGCCTTCGCCTCCCACTTCGCGCCCACCGCCCTGGAGGAGGCGGTCACGCTCTACCGGCGCGAGTTCCAGCCCTCCGAGCAGCTCGACCACCCGTACGTCATCGCGGGCGTCAACGTCATCGCGGCCGACACCACCGAGGAGGCGGAGGAGCAGCTCCTGTCCGCCAAGCGCCTGCGCGTGGGCCGCTTCCTGGCCCGCGGCGCGTCCCTCACCACCGAGGAGGCGGACACGATCCTCGCCTCGCCCGCCGGGCAGCAGGTGCTGCAGATGATGAAGTACTCCGCTGTCGGGACCGGCGCGGAGGTGAAGGACTATCTCGACCGCTTCGCGAAGCAGGCTCAGGCGGACGAACTCATCGTCGCCTTCTCGGCGCCGGACAGAAAGGCTTGGATGCGTTCACTGGAACTGCTCGCGGCGACGACTGCCGAATAGCGGGGGCGCCGCGCGGCATTTCTCGTGCCCGCGGTGCTTTTCGCGGTGGAGCGCGGGCATTCCTGCTGCGCCCGTGTGCGTTTCGGTATTTTTCGCGGCGCGGTTTCATGACGCTGGTTCTCATTACGTGGCCGGCACGCGAGGGCGGGCATTACGCCGACTTCGGATCCGTGACCGCCGGGGCGGCGTCCCTCCTCAGCCTTGGCCCTTGACCCCTTGGCTTCCTAGCTGGTGGGGGGCGGCCTGACGGCTTCCGGCGCAGATTGCCTGGCGTGCCCATCGCCGACCACCTCGGTACGGAATTCCTGAAACTGGACCCCTGCATCGGCGACCGAGCGCTGTTCTACTACCTCAGCGCGCCCCCTCGATTCCTATGACGAGGGCAAAGTCGCGGTGATCATCGCGGGCGAGCGAACCCATTCAGTCATGATCTTCCACTCGCCTGTTGACGATCTTCCGCCGTCCGGAAAACCACCATCAGACCTCCTAGGCCGCGTTTCAAGGGAACCTTCATTCCCCGAAGATCGTGCTGCACCGCGGGCACCGCCCCCCTCCCTTGTGGCGCCGATTCGTCCATGTCCAAGCGGATTGATCATCTGGTAGTTTTCGAACACCAGAGCCAACCTCGCGCGAGGGAGTGTCGTGACATGACCACCGCCGATCACGACCACCACCCCGACCCCTCCCACGACCGTGATGGCGACGGCGACGGCGGGCAGCCCGATCGGTCCTCGGCGTGGCAGGCGGCCTGGGACGTCCTGGCCCCCGTGACGGACCTGGTCACTCCGATGGCGGTGCGGGTCGCGGCCTCCCTGAGCCTGGCCGACCTGATGGCCGACGGCCCGGTGCCGGTCGAGGAGCTGGCCCGCCGCTCCGGCACCCACGCCGACGCCCTCACTCGCCTGCTGCGTCACCTGGTCCACCGAGGCGTCTTCACCGAACCGGCCCCGGACAGCTTCGCGCTCAACGAGCCCGCCGCACTGCTGACGTCCGACCACCCCGCCGGGATGCGGCAGCGACTCGACCTGGGCGGGTTCGGCGGGCAGATGGACCTGGCGTTCACCGGCCTGCTGCACACGGTCCGCACCGGGCAGCCGGCGTGGGAGACGGTCTTCGGCGCCCCGTTCTGGCACCATCTCGCCGCGAACCCGGAGATGAGCGTGTCGTTCGACGCGATGATGGCCGCCGGGGCGGACTACGCCGCCGACGCGGTCAGCGCGTACGACTGGTCCGGGGTGCGGCACGTGGTCGACGTCGGCGGCGGCACCGGCGCGCTGCTCGCCGAGGTGCTGAGCGTCGCCCCGGACATCCGGGCCACGCTCGTGGACCTGCCGGACACGGTGGAGCGCGGCCGTCAGCATCTGGCCGGGCGCGGGCTGGACAAGCGGTGCGCGTTCGCCGGCCAGAGCTTCTTCGACCCGCTGCCCGCCGGCGGCGACGCGTACGTGCTCAGCGGTGTCGTGCACGACTGGGACGACGAGGCGGCCGTCCGCATCCTGCGCCGCTGCGCCGAGGCGGCCGGCCAGGACGGGCGGATCATCATGATCGAGTCACAGGGCGGCGGTCCCGGTGCCGACCCGGCCATGTTCGCCGAGATGAACCTGCGCATGCTCGTCCTCAGCGGCGGCCGGGAACGCACCGTCGACCAGTACGGCGCCCTCGCCACCCGAGCCGGCCTCACCCTCACCGACGTACGCACCACCCCGTACGGCCAGGCCCTCCTCATTTGCCAGGCGTAGGAATCTCCTTGTTGGAGTAGTACACCTTGGAGAACGGGAACTCGGTCGCCATCCAGTGGCGGAGCGCGTCGTACACCTTGGCGTAATACCCGCGCTCATAGGCGTCGGGCGTGACCCACCAGCTCACGTCGACGTCGTACTGGACCAGTTCCTCGGTGAGCGGCTGACGCCGGCCCATCGGATACAGATAACAGCACCCCATGTATCGGCCGCCCGCGTCGTAAACGCCGTAGGTGAACGAGTCACCCTCCCGGAACTCGCACTCGTGCCAGACGAGATCCACGTAGTTGAAGTCCTCGGTGACCGGCTCGGACGGCCAGCGCCCGCCCCGCGTCCGCCGGATGAGCTCGATGCTGGCGTTGATTCCCTGGACGTCGTCCTTCACGTGCTCACGGGTGAGCGCGTACATCCGTACGTCCTGGTAGGCCAGCTCTTTGGGAGCGGTCCACCCCTCCGGCAGGCTCAGCCGCTTGACCAGCCCTTGATAGTCCACGATCGCTCCGCCCCATTCCCGTACCCGTCCCTGTACCCGTAGGTGAGAAATGATAGATCGGCCCTCAAGAACAGCCAGGCCGGCAACAGGGCATTCGCCGGACATTCGATCCTGGAGAGGTCGCCGGGCCGGACCGCGGAACGTCACACTCCCACGGTGACGTCTTTCACGTGACAGTTAGGATCCGCCCATGTCCCGGTTCCAGGTGACGACCTTGGTTCTCGCACCACCGCCGGTTGTCTTCGACGCGTCCTTGTCGGTCGAGTTGCACACCGCCTCCATGCGCGGCTCGCGCGAACGAGCAGTCGCCGGCGTGACCTCCGGACGGCTTTCCCTGGGCGATCAGGTGACGTGGCGAGCGCGGCACTTCGGTCTCACCTGGCACCTGACCTCGACGATCAGCGCCTGCACCCGGCCTTCGTACTTCGTCGACGAACAGGTGGACGGCCCGTTCCGGCATTGGCGCCACGAGCACACCTTCGAATTGACCCACGCCGGCAAGGGCGACACCGAGGCGACCCTCATGAAGGACATCGTCGACTTCGCCGCGCCCGCCGGCCCCTTGGGGACCGTCGCGGACTCCCTTGTCCTGCGCCGCTACATGACCAAGCTGATCCTGCTGCGTAACGCACACCTCAAAAGGTCGACCGAACCCGCCAAGCGGTGAAGGCGACAGCGAAGATCAGCGCGACGGATCGGTAACGGCCCTACGGCGCGCGCAGCAGGCCGATCCGCCACCCGGCCGTCGCTACTCGGGCACCACGCTGGCGTGCGCCGCGACGACTCGCCAGCCCCTCACGTCGTCCCTGATCCAGGTCCGCGTGTAGCGCATCCGGGCCTGGAACACGCTTCCCCCGGCGGTGCCCGCGAGAGTGCCGAGAAACCACGTGACACCGGTGGTCCCGTCGGCGAGCACTTGCAGTTCCTCCTCGTCCACCCGGGTCAACGCCTGGGCGCCGGAACGCTGAAGCTCCAGATCATCTTGCTTGGTGTACGTCTTCCCGTCGACACCGAGGGTGAAGATCAGCCGATCGTCGAGCAGTTCGTCGAGAGCATCGGCATCGGCGGCGAGCTGGGCCGCCTGGAGGCGACGCTCGGCCGCACGCAACTCTTCAACGGTGTCACCCATGGTCACTCCTTACACGAGAGTGCCGAGTATGTCAGGTCCGCGACAACAGTTCATGTCTCAATCGCACTCAGGAGCAGGCCAGGCAGCGCACCGGTCGTACTCCGAGAACATGCGGCCCGGCGGCCATCGGATCTCGGACCCCAGCGCGCCTGTCCGCCAAAAACCCTGCTACCGCCCTGGGCTTTCCCTGCCCGGCACTCGATACTTTGACTGCCCGGGCGATGATCCACGGTCAATTCCGGTAAACGCTCAGACGAGGAGCGCATTAAGTGCGTAGAGCGATCAAGGCAACACCGCATCCGGCAAGAGCGCCATTCGCCCTGAAGAAAATTCTGATAAGCCTGCTGGCATTGTTCGCCACCCTCGTGGTGGCCGCCGGCCCCACCCTGGCCGCCACGCCGGACCCGTCCGCTCAGCCCGTGCCTTCGGATACGCGAACGCATCAACCGAAAATCCCCGACGAGCGAATCATGCTCAAACCGTCGACGGACGCGTCAACGGAGGCCGCCCCGGCATGCACGTCGCCGTGCTACCCCAACTGCCTCTACCAGGCGTTTCCCTGCTGGGACATCTGGTCGCAGAACTATCTCGCCGCGAACCCGAACCCCAGCATGCCGCGGCTGTGCATCAGCGAACGCCAATCGCTGGCGGCGGGCTATTACGACTGGGGAATGATCAACGGCCCCGGGAGCGCCATAAAGGTGGTGCAGAAGCTTCCGCTAGGGGCGAGCCCGTACGCTTTCCAGGTCTGCATCATCCCGCAAAGCGGAAACTACAGGGTGGAGATGAACCTCCAGCCCGACGTCGCGGGGTATCCCCATGAATCGGTCATCATCCAGAACGTCGACGTTCCGAGTGACGGTAATTACATTTGGGGAGGTTACCTCGACCCGCTGTTCTGACCACTGAGCATCCGGTGCCGCCCCTCTTGCCTACGTGGCACGAGAGGCGGCATCCACCGCCCGCCTTTCCCCATCTCCTCACCGCAGATCGGTCTGTCCAATGCCGAGACAGCCGCCGCGACGGAAGCCGGACATCTGCTCGGATTCACCGCGGTCAGAACGTGGCGATCGGGTTGACCGGACTGCCGGACGTACCGGCGAAGCGGACCGGCGCGACCGCGAGCTGGAAGTCCCACTGACCAAGCTCGGCAGCCGTCGCCGCGCAAGCCTCCAGATCGCAGTTGTCGAGCAGCCACAACCCCATCGCGACCAGGCTCACGGCATGAACCGGCATCAACACGTCCTCATACCCCGACGGCTGAACGTCCTGGGGAGTGTCAGCGCCGATCAGCGCGACCCCCCGCTCATGCAGCCACGGCAGACAGGACGCGTGCCAGCCGGCCTGCGTGAACCCGCCGGCCGCACCGGCCTCGTGCCGGACGCGGCCGTAGCCGGTCCGCAGAAGCACCGCATCGCCGGGTCGCACCCGCACCCCTTGGCGCCGCTCAGCCTCCTCCAGATCGTCGGGAAACACCCCCTCCCCCGACTCCAACCACGGCACACCCCGCACGCCCGCGATGTCCAGCAGCACACCCCGCGTGATGATCCCGTTCGCCGCCGCCGTGACGGCCCCCCACCCCGATCCCGTTTCGGCATCGACCAGTGAGTGCGGCCGCCCGTTGTACATCATGCCGTCCCAGAAAATGTGGCACGGCGAGTCGACGTGGGTGAGGGTGTTGCCGTGGAACGTGACGCCCAGCCGCTCGGACGAAAACCCCCAGCGCCGATCATTGTGGAACGCCCCCGCCGGCATGTTCTCAGCCCCCGGCATGTCGGCGGCGCACGGGCACGACGTCGTCGCCCGCTCCATGTCCTCCGGTACGGCAACCTCCCACGCGCACGACACGCTCCTGCCGTGACGCACAGCCCGCGCCGCCGCCAGCCGGACCTCGTCGGTGATGTGATTCAGCGTGCCGAGCTCGTCGTCATCACCCCACCGCCCCCAGTTCGACAACGTGTCGAAGTACCCGAGCACGTCGTCCTGCGTAGGCATCGCCCGCTCTGCCGTCATCCCAGCATCGACTCCTCCGGTCACGCGCTTCGAGATACCGCAGGCAGGGTATCCCGCCCTTTCCTCCGACATGACCTCGCCGGGGCCGGAGAGACAGCGCGTGCTCCCGAGATCGGGACATCACAACACAGGAAAGGCCCTCTCCTGATGGAAAGGGCCTTTGAGCTGGGAGCCGCCTTGGGGATTCGAACCCCAGACCCCTTCATTACGAGTGAAGTGCTCTGGCCGACTGAGCTAAGGCGGCGTGCCGTACAGCATGAAGAGTCTACAGGAGCCCGAGGGGTTCTTGCTCCGCCATTAGCCGCCACCCGGGCAGACCGTTCCATCCTTGGGCGGAGTGGTGGTGAGCAGGTAGGTGTCCACTGCGGCGTCCACGCAAGCGGAGCCGGTGAAGTAGGCGGTGTGGCCGTCGCCGTCGTAGCCGAGGAAGGTGCCGGAGTCGAGTTGCTCGGCGAGGGCTTGGGCCCATTCGTAGGGAGTGGCGGGGTCGCGTTCGGTGCCTATGACCAGGATGGGGGCGGCGCCCTTGGCGGTCAGGGGGTGGTGGGTGAAGGTGGGGGTGGCGGGCCAGTAGGCGCAGGGGAGGGAGCTCCACATGATGTACGGGCCGAAGCGGGGGGCGGTGCGGGCCGTGTCGCGGGCGGCGGTGGCGTAGGTGGAGACGGCCTTGGGGTAGGCGCTGTCCATGCAGTTGATGGCCAGGTTGGCTTCGGTCTGGTTGGAGTAGGTGCCGTCGTCTCGGCGGCCCATCAGCTGGTCGGCGTTGGCGAGGAGGAGGGCGCCGTCGCCGTTCAGGGCCTGGCGGAAGGTTTCGGTCAGGGTGGGCCAGGAGCGACGGTCGTAGAGGGGGGTCAGGGCGCCGAGGGTGGCGAGGGATTCCGTGGTCTGACGGTCGCCGGCGGGGAGGGGTTTTCCGTCTGTGTTCTGGAGGAGGGTGGTGATCTCCGACAGGGCGCCGTCCGGGGTTCGGCTGTGGAAGGGGCAGGCCGGGGTGGCCAGGCAGGATTTCACGTAGGCGCGGAGGGCGCGTTCGAAGGCGGTGGCCTGGTCGGCGTTGTGGGTCATGCGGGGGAGGGCGGGGTTCACGGCGCCGTCGAGGACGAGGGCTCGGACCTTGCCGGGGTACAGGTCGGCGTACACGGCTCCTAAGAACGTTCCGTACGACTTGCCGAGGTAGGTGAGCTTCTCGTCGCCCAGGGCCTGGCGCAGGGACTCCAGGTCGCGGGCGGCGTCGACCGTGCCGAGGTGCGGCAGGAGGTCGGCCGCGCGGGACTGGCAGCCGTTCGCGAAGTCTCGGGACGCCTTTTCGAGGGCCGCCTGCTCCTGGGGGTCGTCGGGGGTGGTGTCCAGGGCCACGAAGGCGTCGAGGGCCTGGTCGTCCAGGCATTTGACGGGGGTGGAGGATCCGACGCCGCGTGGGTCGAAGCCGACGATGTCGAAGTGCTCGCGGACGGGCCTGCTGACGATCGAGCGGGCGGCGAGGGCGTAGTTGATGCCGGAGCCGCCGGGGCCGCCAGGGTTGACCACCAAGGAGCCGATCCGGTCGCCCGTGGCGGGGAGGCGGACGGCGCTGAGGGTGATCTTGCTGCCGCCGGGCCGGTCGTGGTCGAGGGGGACGGTGAGTTCGGCGCATTCGAAGCCGGGGGCTGCCTCGCAGTCCGACCACGTCAATGTCGATGCTGACGGTGGCGGGGGCGTGGTGGCCGGGGTGCAGGCGGAGGTAAGGAGGGCGGTTGCGGCTACGGCGGCGGCCGCGACTCGGGGGCTCACGGTTGGGGATCCTACGCCGCGAGCCCGCTATGGCTGGGCGGTTGTGGGCCATCACAACATGGGCGCCCGCAGTGTTGGTGTACGCGCCTAAGACATGCGCCGGAGGGTCTGGCAGCCTCGATGAGAGGGCGGCTGAGGGTCGCTTTCATGCCGGTTGAGCTGCGTGAACGGCGGCCTGTGAGTGCGTGCTGGGAGGGATTGGCCATGGGCTCCAGTGAGGGCAAGAGCGAGGGTGGGGAGTGGCCGCGACCCGTGGTTCCCCGGATCGGTGCTCGGCTCAGTTACGCCCTTCATCGGGTACTTGCGGCCAACGCCCTCTACCGCAGGCTCGGGGCGTGGGTCGAGCGCAGGCGGCCGGTCTACCGGTGGTTCACGGGCGCGGAGCGGGTGATCAAGGAGCAGCTGTACGGGTGCCGCATGTGCGGCCAGTGCGCCCTGCCCGACACCGGTTACACCTGCCCGATGACCTGCCCGAAGCAGCTGCGCAACGGCCCCTGCGGAGGCGTGGGGGCCGACGGGCGCTGTGAGGTGCATCCCGAGCTGGTCTGCGTGTGGGTCACCGCGATAGAGCGGGCGGAGGAGGCGGGGCATGGCGCCGACCTGGATCTGCTGCAACGTCCGGTCGATCACCGCGAATGGGGGCGAAGCTCGTGGGTGAACTACTGGCAGGGGCGGGACGAGGGGCTGGGGGTCGCTCCCGGCGGGGACAGCCCCCGGTCGCTGGTACGACGTGAGCTGGGGTTGAGCCCCAGATGAGCCGTCCGGACGAGACGCAGGCACAGGGGCTGCGGGGGGCGTTCGCGGCCGGCCGGTTCGCCGTCACCGCCGAGATCGGTCCGCCGAGAGGTACGGACGCGGAGTCCGTCACCCGGAAGGCGGAGATCCTGCGCGGCTGGGTGGACGCCGCGAACGTCACCGACAACCAGGGCGCCAACGCCCGCCTGTCGAGCCTGGCCGGCAGCCTCCTGGTCCAGCGCGCCGGCGTGGAGCCGGTGATGCAGCTGACCTGCCGTGACCGTAACCGCATCGCCCTGCAGTCCGACCTGCTCGCGGCGGGCGCCCTCGGCGTCCCGAACGTGCTGCTGCTGACCGGCGACCATCCCCGGTTCGGCGACCATCCCGAGGCCAAGCCGGTCTTCGACCTCGACGGCGTGCAGCTCGTCTGGACCGCGCGCACGTTGCGGGACGAGGGCGAGCTCATCTCCGGCAAGGAGCTGACCGGCCGCCCGTCGTGGCTGATCGGCGCGGTCGAGAACCCGTTCGCGCCTCCCCTGGACTTCCGGGCCCGCAGGCTGGCCAAGAAGGTGGCGGCGGGGGCGGAGTTCGTGCAGACGCAGTACGTGTTCGACTTCGAGGTGTTCGAGCGGTGGATGTCCGGTCTGCGAGACCTCGGTATCACCGAGCACTGCAAGGTCATCGCCGGCGCCGGCCCGATCCGCTCGCTGCGCGCCCTGGAGTTCATGCGTACGGCCGTGCCCGGCGTGCACATCCCCGACGAGGTCGTACGGAGGCTGCGCGGGGTGCCCGGCGACCGGGTCGCCGACGAGGGGATCGAGCTGTGCGTGGAGACCGTGCAACGGCTCGCCACGATCCCGGGCGTCGCGGGTGTGCATCTCATGGCGCTCGGTTACGAGCGCGGCGTGCCCGACATCCTGCGGCGGGCCGGCGTCGGCCCCCAGGAAGCAGCAAAAGCACCCAAGCCTTCCGTCAGAAACCGTCACCACCCCATGGAGGGCATCGGTCATGCTCGTTGACTTCCGGCCCCATTCCCGGCTCAGCGGTACGAATCCGCTCGATCTCATGACCTCACTCGCGCCCGTCGTGGAGGCGTTGCGCGACACCTCCGCGGACCTCGGCAAGGTGCGGCTGGTCTGCGACTGGGTCCAGTACAAGTCCAACTTCCGCGAGGCGGTCGACGTACGGCCGATCCTGCACGGGAGCACGGACGGCCCGGCGATCGTGCCGCTGGGCGTCCGGGACGACGCCGTGGAGATCGCCGTCGACGTGCGCCGCAGCGCCGGCATGTCGATCGAGGAGGTCACCGCGGCGGTGCTGCGCGAGCGCGAGGACGCCCGGGTCCTGCTGGAGGACTGGGGGCCGGGCAGCCGCAGCTGCATCTGGGAGTTCAACGCCCGCTACTGGAAGGACCTGGACCTCTGGGAGAAGGCCACCGGCCGGGGCTACGAGCAGGCGCTGCCGGGCGGGGAGAGCGACGCGCGCAACCGCGACACCGCGCGCGACGTGATCGGCGACCTCTTCGAGGTCTGGGACGCGCTGGCCGACGGCGACGCCCTGCCCGAGGAGCTGTACGTCGTCGAGCTGGGCGTCGGCAACGGCGGCCAGGCGAAGGTCTTCCTGGACGAGTTCCGCGCCCTCGACGCCGAGCACGGCCGCAACTACTACCGCCGCCTGCGCTACCTGATGTGCGACTACTCCCAGCATGTGCTGGACCTGGCCCGCGAGGCGGTCAGCGAGCACCGGGCGCAGGTCAGCACGTTCGCGCTGGACGCCACGACGCCGTGCGCCTCGCTCGGCTTCATGAAGTACAAGGTCTTCCTGGTCTACGTCTCCAATGTCTACGACAACCTGCCGACCGACGAGGTCGCCCAGCTCGGCGGCCGGACCTACTGCGTGCAGACCCGCGCCTACCTCGACGGCACGAGCGGGGCGGAGATCGCCGCGTCGGCGGGGTGCACGACGGACGAGCTGCCGGCGCTGGTGCACCGGCTGCTGCGGCTGGGCCCGGAGCTGCTGGCCGAGGCCGATCCCGCCCGTTTCGCGGGGGTGGAGGAGGCTGTGTCCTTCTGGCGTACGGTGTGGGACGCGCTCAGGCTGGACGAGCGGTACGTCCCGCTGGCCGGTCTTGACCTGTACGACCTGGCGCCGTCCATGAGCGGGGAGCTGCTGCGGCCGCTGCTGGAGTCCGGCGCGGACATCCGCATGCACGTCAACAACGGGGCCATGGCGAGCTTCGTGGACAGTCTGCGGCTCCTGCACCCGTTCGGGAGGCTCGTCTGTCATGACTTGTTCGTCACGGACGTCCAGGCGTACCGGAGCAACTTCCGCGGGCCCGGCAAGTACGAGGGATCCGTCGTCAACTGGGTCAACGGGCCGCTGCTGGCGCACGTGGGCAGGCGCAGCGGCTTCGACGTGCACTACGCGCCGTTCGCCCGCCGTACGGGCGGCAACATCATCACGATGACGGCGCAGGTGAGGGACTGATGCCCGGCCGGCTCCCGCTGCTGCCCACCAGCGTCGTCGGCTCCTACCCCGTACCGGAGTGGATGGAGCGGCTGAAGACCGACTACTACCGCGGCCGGATGAGCCACGCCCAGCTCCAGGACGTGCACGACATGGCGATCAAGGCGGCGCTGCGCGACCAGGAGCTCGCCGGCATCGACATCGTGTCCGACGGCGAGCTGCGCCGCGACAACGACATCGACTACTTCCTGGCCAGGATGCCGGGCGTGGACATCCCCCGGACGTCGAAGGACTTCTACTTCGACTACTACGACGCCAAGGTCACCGACCGGCTCCCCGCCCCCGACGGGGAGGCGCCGCTGCGGCTGGCCGACGACTTCTCCTTCACCGCCCGGCAGACCTCGGGGCCGGTCAAGTTCTCCTTCACCGGGCCGTTCTCGCTGTCGCGGCGGGTGCGGAACGAGGCCTACGACGACCCCGAGGAGCTGGTGCTGGCCATCGCGCGGACGCTGAACGCCGAGGCGCGCGCCCTGGCCGCCCGCGGCGCCCGCCTGCTGCAGATCGACGAGCCGTTCCTGGCCGGCTACCCCGCCGAGGCCGGCACGGCGATCAAGGCCGTCAACGTCGTCACCGAGGGCGTCGACGTCACGTGGGCGCTGCACGTCTGTTACGGCAACCGGTACGCGCGTCCCTCGTGGGAGGGGCACTACGACTTCCTGTTCCCGGCCGTGCTCGACGCCCGCGTGGACCAGCTCGTCCTGGAGTTCGCCCGCAAGGGGTACGAGGACCTGCCGGTGATCGACAAGTTCGGCTGGGACCGCACGGTCGGGCTCGGGGTCATCGACGTCAAGTCCGCCGAGGTGGAGACGCCGGGGCTGGTCGCGGCCAGGATCCGCAGCGCGCTCGACCTCGTCCCGGCCGAGCGGCTGGTCGTCAACCCCGACTGCGGGCTGCGCAACCTCTCCGGCGCCGTCGCCAGGGCCAAGCTAGCGGCCATGGTCGCGGGCACCGCCACCGTGCGTTCAGAGCTGGGCGCCGCCACCGGGCGCTCCGACCTGGACGCCGCCCCCCGTACCCCCGAACCTGAGGAGCCTGAGCGATGACCCAGCACGACAACGACCACGTGTTCACCTCGGAGTCGGTCACCGAGGGGCACCCCGACAAGATGGCCGACGCCGTGTCGGACGCCGTCCTGGACGCGGCGCTGACCGTCGACCCGTACTCTCGGGTCGCCTGCGAGACCCTGATCACCACCGGCATGGTCGTCCTGGCGGGCGAGATCACCACCCCCGAACTGCTCGACTACCCGCGGATCGTCCGGGAGACGATCAACAGGATCGGCTACGACGCCGCCTGCGGCTTCGACGGCGACACGTGCGCCGTCCTGGTGACGATCGACAAGCAGTCACCCGACATCGCGCAGGGCGTCGACCTGGCGCACGAGCACCGCCGCGCCCTGTCCGGCGACGAGTTCGACCGGGCCGGCGCCGGTGACCAGGGGATGATGTTCGGCTACGCCACCGACGAGACGCCCGAGCTGATGCCGATGCCGATCGCGCTGGCCCACCGCCTGTCGCGCAGGCTCGCCGCGGTTCGCAAGGACGGGACGCTGGGCTACCTGCGCCCGGACGGCAAGACCCAGGTGTCGGTGCGCTACCAGGGCGAGGTGCCGGTCGGCGTGGAGCGGGTGCTGATCTCCACCCAGCACGCCGAGGAGGCCGTCGCCGAGCAGATCCGCGAGGACCTGTGGCAGCACGTGATCACGCCGGAGCTGCCGCCCGAGCTGTACGACGCCGACACGCTGCACCGGAGCCTGCTGGTCAACCCCACCGGCCGGTTCGTCATCGGCGGCCCGGTCGGCGACGCGGGGCTCACCGGCCGCAAGATCATCGTGGACACGTACGGGGGGATGGCCCGGCACGGCGGCGGCGCCTTCTCCGGCAAGGACCCCTCCAAGGTGGACCGCTCCGCCGCCTACGCGGCCCGCTACGTCGCCAAGAACCTGGTCGCCGCCGGGCTCGCCCGCCGGGCCGAGGTGCAGGTGGCCTACGCCATCGGGGTGGCCAGGCCGGTGTCGGTGCTGGTCGAGACGTTCGGCACCGAGCGGGTCAGCCGGTCGCTGATCAGGACGCTGGTGAGCGAGCACTTCGACCTGCGCCCCGCCGCGTTCCGCCACTACCTCGGGCTGCACCGGCCGATCTACGGGCCGACCGCCGCGTACGGACACTTCGGGCGTACGGACCTGGACCTGCCGTGGGAGCGGACCGACCGGGCCGACGCGCTGCGCGAGGCGGCCTCGCTGTCGGCCGACGCCGCGCCGGTGACGCTGTGACCAGCGCCGATCTCCTCCCGGCAGCCGCTGATCGCCAGGCGGGGGATCCGCCGGACGAGCACGACATCGGCCGGCTGGTCGTCTCCTGCACCGACCGGCCGGGGATCGTCGCCTGCGTATCGTCCTTCCTGTACGGGCGCGGCGCCAACATCGTGCAGTCCGACCAGGACTCCACCGGCGCGATGGGCGGCCGGTTCTTCCTGCGTGTGGTGTTCCACCTGCCGGGCCTGCGTGAGGAGCTGCCCCGGCTGGAGCGCGAGTTCGGCGAGGAGGTGGGGGCTAAGTTCGGCGCGGACTTCCGGTTCCGCGACGCCTCCGCGCCGACCAGGGTGGCGCTCTTCGTGTCGCGGTACGACCACTGCCTGCTGGACCTGCTGTGGCGGGCCCGGCGGGGCGAGCTGCCGATCGAGGTGTGCCAGGTGGTCTCCAACCACCCCGACCTCGCCGCCGAGGTGGCCTCGTTCGGGGTGGCGTTCGAGCACGTGCCGGTGACCAGGGCGACCAAGCCGGCGGCCGAGCAGCGCCAGCTCGACCTGCTGCGGGGCCGGGCCGACCTGGTGGTGCTGGCCCGCTACATGCAGATCCTCTCCGGCGACTTCCTGGACCGGGCAGGCGTCCCGGTGATCAACATTCATCATTCGTTCCTGCCGGCCTTCGCCGGCGCCGGGCCGTACGAGCGGGCCAAGGAACGCGGGGTGAAGCTCATCGGGGCCACCGCACACTACGCCACCGAGGACCTGGACGAGGGGCCGATCATCGAGCAGGACGTCGTTCGGGTCTCGCACCGGGCGAGCGCGGGCGAGCTGGCCCGGCGCGGCGCCGACATCGAACGGACCGTGCTGGCCAGGGCCGTGGCCTGGCACTGCGAGGACCGCGTCCTGGTGAACGGCCGTACCACGATCGTCTTCTAGAGATTTGCACGAAGGAGCAGCCGTGCCCGCCGGGACGACCGCGGTGATCGGATCGATCGCCACCGACCACCTGATGCACTTCCCAGGCCGTTTCGCCGACCACCTCGTGGCCGACCAGCTGGACCGGGTGTCGCTGAGCTTCCTGGTGGACGACCTCGTCGTCCGCCGCGGCGGCGTCGGCGCGAACATCGCCTTCGGCATGGGCGTCCTCGGCCAGCGGCCGGTGCTCGTCGGGGCGGTCGGCGCCGACTTCGCCGAGCACCGGCGCGTCCTCGAACGCCACGGCGTCGAGTGCGGCGGCGTCCTCACCGTCGAGACGGCCCACACGCCGCGCTTCACCTGCACGACCGACGACGACCAGTGCCAGCTCGCCTCCTTCTACCCGGGGGCGATGTCGGAGACGAAGAACATCTCGCTCACCTCGATCGTCGAGCGGTACGGCGTCGAGCTGGCGCTGATCGGCGCGAGCGATCCCGAGGCGATGGTCGCGCAGACGGAGGAGGCCAGGTCGCTGGGGGTGGCGTTCGCCGCCGACCCGTCGCAGCAACTGCCCCGCCTGGACGTGGACCAGTGCCGCGCCCTGGTCGACGGCGCCCGCTACCTGTTCACCAACGAGTACGAGCTGGAGCTGCTGATCCGCAGGACCGGCTGGGACGCCGAGGAGATCACCGGCCGGGTCGGCCTGCGGGTGACCACGCTGTCCGGCGACGGGGTGGACCTCGTGGGCCGGGACGGCACCGCGCTGCACGTCGGGGTGGTGCCGGCCCGGACGATCGTCGACCCGACCGGGGTCGGGGACGGGTTCCGGGCCGGTTTCCTGGCCGGCCGGAACGCCGGGCTGGAGGTGGAGCGGGCCGCCCAGCTCGGGGCGCTCGTCGCCACGCTGGTGCTGGAGACGAACGGCGCCCAGGAGTGGGTCATCGACGCCGACGCGGGCGTGGGCCGGCTGCGGGAGGCGTACGGCGCGGGGGCGGCGGCGGACATCGAGCCGGTCCTGCGCGCTGCCCTGAGCTGAGCCGACCTGGCTATAACTCCCGGGCGGTGATCTGCGCAGCGGCGTCGAGCAGGCGCTTGGCCGTCCGCTCGACCTCCAGGTCCACCATCGACACGATGCCGAGGCTCGCCTCCAGCGAGTGGCCCTCGCTGTCGTACAGCGGCACCGCGACGCCCACCGCGCCCGGTGTCAGGGTGCCGCGCGACACCGCGTACCCCAGCTCGCGCGCCTCGGTCACCGACGGCGGGTCGCCGGCCTGCGCGGGCCGGGCCAGCATGATGGCCAGGCCGCTGGCCCCCTGGTCGAGGGCGTGCCGGGCGCCGCTGCGCTGGGACAGGTGGAAGACCGCGTCGGACGGCTCGACGACCGCCAGCACCACGGCGTCGGCCCCCTCCGACACGACGCACTGCGTGGTGACGCCGAGCTCCTCGGCCAGCGTCCGCAGGTAGGGGACGACCGCGCGGCGCAGCTGCGGGTTGGCCTGCCTGGCGAGCTGGATCACGCCCAGCCCGAGCCGGTAGCGCCCCGAGCTGCCCTCGGCCGCCAGGCGGTGCAGGCGCAGCGTGGTGAGCAGCCGGTAGACCGCCTGCCGGTGCATGCCCAGCGACGTGGCCAGCTCGGCGACGGTCATGTCGCGGTCTTCGGAGGCGAGCAGCTCCAGCAGCCTCAGGCCCCGATCCAGGGTCTGGGAGCCGCTGCCCTGACTCCCGCCGTCGCCGGCGCGATCACCAGTGCTCACGTCAAGCCATCCCTACCGCTGTTGATGCCACGAACACCTGCCGTGCCTGCATGGATCCGGCCTGATCTCACTCGTCTCATGAGCGTCAACTTCCACCTACCCGGTCGGCTGCCGCGTTGCGTCCAGCGATCCGGCCGAATGCGAGGCACTCGGCGATGCTGCCACCGCCGGTCGGATAGAGCAGGCCGTGTAGTGATCCTAGCTCTCCGGCGGAGTAGAGATGGCTTATCAAACCTCCGCGTATCGCCGCCACACGGGAGCCCGCGTCGCGGCGTGGACCGCCGACGGTGTGCGAACCTCCGGGCCAGAGCGGCACCGCGTAGTAGCGGTCGCCGCCGAGGGGGGTCATCGTGACGGGGTCGCGGCCGAAGTCGGCGTCGAGGCCCTTCGCGCAGTGGTCGTTGTAGCGGGAGACGGTCCGCTCCAGCGTGGCCGGGTCGAGCCCGCAGATCCGGGCCAGCTCCGGGACGGAACCGGCCGAGTGGATCCAGCCTTTGCGCAGCTCGGCGACGTTGTCCTTGCTCCAGGTGTAGTCCCCCACCGGTCCGGCCGGGCCGGAGTAGGTCGGGACCAGCGTCGCCCGCTCGAAACGTTCCTGGTCGAAGATCCACCAGGTCGGGATCCGCGGGTAGGTGAGCGAGTCGGCGTCCATCGCGAGCAGCGCCAGGTTGGCGGCGTGCTGGCGGCCCGGCTCGCGGATGAAGCGATTGCCGGTCCCGTCGACGAAGATCGAGCCGGGCGCCCGCACGCCGTCCGCGGGGCCGAAGCGGCCGGAGCCCCACAGGTCGATGGCCGTTCCGCCGGTGTAGCCGTCGCCGGGGAACCTGGCCACGAAGTGTCCGGGCCAGACGTTCATGTGCCACAGCTCCGCGCCGGCCTCGACGGCCATGGTGATGCCGTCGCCGGTGTTGTGCTCGGTGCCGTAGAAGTGCGCCGGGGTGATCGGCAGGTAGTGGGTCTTGAGTCGTTCGCTGGCCTCGTAACCGCCGACGGCCAGCACCACGCCGCGACGCACGCCGATCCGCTGGACCTGGCCGTCGCGCTCGGCCTCCGCACCGCTCCCGGCCTGCGCGACGCTCTCGACCTCCACGCCGACGACCGCGCCCGACGCGTCGGTGAGCAGCCATTTGGCCGCCGTCCCGTACCGCACCTCGATGGCACGCTCGGCGACCAGGCCGCGCAGGAAGCCGTGCATCGGGCAGCCGGTGTAGCCCTCCGGCTCGCCCGAGGGCTGCGCCTTGTAGACCCTGATCGACTCGTGGCCGGGCAGCGACGGGTGCTCGCCGTGGATGTCCATCCTGACGTACTTGCCGCCGTGCCGGTCGAGCCAGGCCGGGTTGGCCGCCGTCTCCTCGGCCCAGGCGCGGATCAGGGCGGGCTCGACCATGGACAGCTCGCCGTTGACCGCGTACATCGCCGACAGGTACTCCACCGCGCCGTCCACGTCCTCCGGCACGAGGAAGAAGCCGGCGGCGTAGCGGCTGTTGGGCCGGTGCCCCTCGGCCTGCTGCTTCTCGATGACGAGCACCTCGGCGCCCTCGTCGCAGGCGGTCACCGCGGCGACCGCGCCGGCGTCGCCCAGTCCGAGCACGACGACGTCGACGGTCCGGTCAAAGGGACCGGTGTAGTGCATGGTGCCCCCCTCCTGGGCTGAGCGCCGTCCTCATGGCCGTCCGGTGAGCCCGAACAGCCGGGCCGCGTTCTCCTTGAGGATCTTCGGCCGCACCTCGTCCCGGATGGCGATCTTGGCGAAGTCGGCCAGCCAGCGCTCCGGGGTGATCATCGGGAAGTCCGACCCGAAGAGCACCTTGTCCTTGAGCAGCGTGTTGGCGTACTGGACGAGCTGCGGCGGGAAGTACTTCGGCGACCAGCCGGACAGGTCGATGTAGACCTCCGGCTTGTGCATGGCGACCGCGAGCGCCTCGTCCTGCCAGGGGAACGACGGGTGTGCCAGGATGATCCGCAGGTCGGGGAAGTCCACGGCCACGTCGTCGATGTGCATCGGGTTGGAGTACTTCAGCCGCAGCCCGCCGCCGCCCGGCGTGCCCGCCCCCGCGCCGGTCTGGCCGGTGTGGAACAGCGCGACGAGCCGGTGCTCGGCGATGACCTCGTACAGCGGGTAGGCCATCCGGTCGTTCGGGAAGAAGCCCTGCGAGGTGGGGTGGAACTTGAAGCCGCGCACCCCGTGCTCCTCGATCAGCCGCCGGGCCTCGCGCACGCCCGCCGCTCCCCGGTGCGGGTCGATGCTGGCGAACGGGATGAGCACGTCGGCGTGCAGGGCCGCCTGCTCGGCGATCTCCTGGTTGCCGGGGACCTGCTCGCGTCCGCTGAGGTGCATCGAGTCGACGCCGAAGACGATCGCCGCCATGTTCCGCTCGCGGTAGTACTCGGCGATCATCGGGACGGTGAACTTCCTGACCTCGCCGGCCTTGAAGTAGTCGGCCATCGCCGCGAACCGGTCGTTGCCGTCGCCCGGCTCCTGGGTCTCGCGTACGGACGTGTGCACGTGGGTGTGCACGTCGATCGCGTCCAGCGAGGTGACGTCGATGGTCATCGCGCCTCCTCGGGCCGCTCGTCGAGGATCGCGGTGGCGGTGCCGGACAGCACCTCCGCGCCGTCGGCGTTCACCGCCGTGAGGGTGAGCTCGGCGCGCCGCTGCCCGTCGACCGTCCGCACGTCGGTGACGACCGCCGTCGCGGTGATGGTGTCACCGGGCCAGACGGGCGCCTTGAACCTGGCACGGTAGCGCCGTACGTTCTCGTGCCCGAACCAGTCGGTCAGCAGGCGTCCGGCCAGGCCCATGGTGAGCATCCCGTGGGACATGACGGTCGGGTGCCCGGCGATCTTGGTGGCGAACGGCTCGTCGGTGTGCAGCGGGTTGTAGTCGCCGGAGGCTCCGGCGTACATGACGATCTGTGTCCGTTTGAGGTCGCTCACGACGACCCGGGACACCTGCTGGCCGACCGTCACCGTCATGTGCTCTCCTCCTGGGTGATCCGCACCGAGACCGAGGCGGAGCGTGCCACCAGGTTGCCGTCGGCGTCATGGAAGTCGACGTGCCGCTCGGCGAAGTTCAGGACGCCCGCCCGGCCGCTCTTGTGCCAGGTCCGGCCCTGCCGTTTGCGGGCGGTCAGTGTCTCACCGACGCGGATCGGGCGGAAGTACTCGAACTCCTGCTCCGCGTGCAGCCCGCCGGTCCCGCCGGAGGAGCGGCCCGCCTCGGCGCCGGAGCCGTTCCAGGGCTCGCCGGGCTTCATGCGCAGCGGCCAGTCCGGGTCGAACTGGGAGAAGGCGATCGGGAAGGTGGGCGCGACCACGTCCGCGTCCTCACCCAGGGCGCGGGCGAACGCCCGCACGTGGCCCTGCTCGATGGGGAAAGGTAGATCGGTCACGGCGTGGCCTCCTCTGTCGCCGGTCGCAGGTGGGGGG
>NZ_JAHKRL010000365.1 GCF_019396405.1 Nonomuraea rhizosphaerae
CGCCGCGGCGGTGGCCGCCGCCGCGGACGCGCCCACCCCGCCGTCGGCGCCGTTCGACGAGGGCGCCAGCCAGACCGTCGTGGTGCGCAGGTCGCAGCAGTTCCAGGTGATCCCGCAACAGCAGCAGCTGATCAACGCCCAGGACCAGACCGGTAACAACCTCAACGCCCAGGACCAGACGGGGAACAAGCTCAACGCCCAGGACCAGCCGTCGATCAAGTACTGCACCGCCTGCGGGATGCGGCTGGGGGCCGCGCACCGCTTCTGCGGCTACTGCGGCCACCCCATCGAGACGTGATGCCCGTGAACGACAGATCGCTCGTCGGCCAGGAGGTGGCCGGGTACTACATCGAAGACATCGTCGGCAAGGGCGGCATGGCGGTGGTGTACCTGGCCCTGGATCCCCGGTTGAGCCGGCGGGTGGCACTGAAGATCCTGAACCCGGTGCTCAGCGTGGACGACCGGTTCAGGCAGCGGTTCATCCTGGAGTCCAGGACGGTCGCCAGCATCGAGCACCCCAACATCATCCCCATCTACGAGGCCAACGCCGACGACGACGGCGTCCTCTACATCGCCATGCGCTACGTGGACGGGCTCGACCTGCGGCGCCTCATCTACGACCGTGGGGCGCTGCCGATCGGGCAGGGCAACCAGATCTTCGCCCAGGTCGCCGCCGCCCTGGACGCCGCGCACGCCCACGACCTGATCCACCGCGACGTGAAACCGGCCAACATCCTGCTGGCCGGCGACCACGTCTACCTGACCGACTTCGGCATCACCAAGCACCGCACGTCGATCTCCGGGCTGACCCAGACCGACCAGTTCATCGGCACGCCCCGGTACATGTCGCCCGAGCAGATCAACAAGGAGCACATCGACGGCAGGTGCGACCAGTACGCCCTGGCCTGCGTCACCTACGAGGCGCTGTCGGGGCGGCTGCCGTTCCAGCGCGACAACGACATCGCGCTGCTGTGGGCGCACCTGGCCGAGCAGCCGACGCCGCTGTCGCAGGTCAGGCCGGAGCTGCCGCTGGAGGTGGACCGGGTGATGATGCGGGCGCTGGCCAAGTCGCCAGAGCAGCGTTACCCCACCTGCACCGCGTTCGTCAGCGCCCTGCGCGACGCGATCAGCGGGCACTCCGTCGAGCTGTCGCCCCCTCCCGCGCCCGTCGCGCGGCCGGCCAAGGAGAAGAAGGCGGGCAGGCCCGGCAGGCTGCCGCTGGTGCTGTTCACCGTCGTCGCGGCCGTCGCGGCGATGGCGCTGGTGGCCCTGCTGATCATGACCCAGAAGGGCGACTCCTGGTCCCGCTACCAGAGCACGGTCGCCGCGCCCGTCACCTTCGACTACCCGGCGGGCTGGACGGCCAGGACGCACGGGGACCTGTTCGCGCTGGCCTCACCGCACGTGGGCGAGTTCGAGGGGATGTTCGTGTCCGGGGCCGCGGCCGACTGGACCGCCGTCAACCAGGTCATCACCGGCGACCCGGACAACGCGGTCGGCGTGTACGTCCAGGTCTCCGACGCGCTCAGCGCCGGCGCGAACTCCGCCCAGATGAAGGCCACCCTCGAAGGGCTGCTGCCCGGCGAGATCGTGGTGGACCAGCCCGTGCCCGACCGGGCCGGCGACAGCGACGCCACCCGCTACGACGGCTCGCTGCGCGACCGCAACAGCGGCAACCGGCTGGGCTTCGTCAGCTACGTCATCGACCGCAAGCCCAAACCGGTGCTGGTCATGTACTTCTGCGCGAAGAACCGCTGCGACGACGCCACCCAGAGCCGGGTCCGGCAGAGCGTCACCCTGTCGTGACCCGTCCCGGCCCGTTCCGGCCCCTCCCGAGCGGTCCTGACATGTCGTGACTTGTAACTGAGTTGGATGCGGCTTGACCAGGGGTTTTCAAGCCGCGATCGGCGATCTAAGGTCCCGCTGTGGACATACGAATCGTCATCGTCGACGACCAGGCGATGGTCAGGGCCGGGCTGCGCATGGTCGTGGAGAGCGAGCCCGGCATGGAGGTCGTCGGCGAGGCCGCCGACGGGCGCGACGCGATCGCGGTCGTCCGGCGCACCTCGCCCGACATCGTTCTCATGGACATCTCGATGCCGCGCCTGGACGGGCTGAGCGCGGCGCGCGAGATGCTCGACGCGCCGTCGCCGCCCAAGGTGATCACGCTGACCACGTTCGACTCCGACGAGAACCTGTACGGGGCGCTGCGCGCGGGCACCAGCGGCTTCCTGCTGAAGGTCTCGCCGCCCGAGCAGCTCATCGAGGCCATCCGCGTCGTGCACTCCGGCGACGCGCTGCTCGACCCGGCGGTGACCAGCCGGGTGATCGCCTCGTTCGCCGGCTGGGCCGCCGACCCGTCGCCGTCGCCGCGCCTGGACGACCTGACGCCGCGCGAGCTGGAGGTGCTGGGGCTGCTGGCCCGCGGGCTGACGAACGCGGAGATCGCCGGGCGGCTGTACGTGGGGGAGGCGACGGTCAAGACGCACGTCGCGCGGGTGCTGATGAAGCTGGGGCTGCGTGACCGGGCCCAGGCGGTGGTGTTCGCCTACGAGTCGGGAGTGGTCCGGCCCGGCGCCGCCGCCTGACGTCTCACGATGCGGAAGGGTTTAACGGGACATAGGGGTGTTATGTGTATATTTTCCGTTGAACTACCTATGTAACGGGAGATATTTCATGCAGGCGTTCCCCAGGGTGCTGTTCGACGAAGCGCACAGCGAGTCGTGGACGATCAGGCGCGAGGTGGCCGAGGCCATCAACCCCGCCCATCCCGACGACACCAGCTACGCGCGCGCGGCCGAGCTGCTGCGCCGCCTGGGGCACACCGTGACGGCGCACGTGTCTGGCCCGCTCGACGCGGGAACGCTCGCTGAGCAGGACGTGCTGGTCATCGCGCACCCGTCGGGTGAGCGGTGGGAGCGGACCACCGGCCTGGGCAGCCCCGTCCTCACCGGTGACGAGCTCGACGCCGTGGAGGCGTTCGTCGCGGCCGGCGGCGGGCTCGTGGTGCTGGCCGAGGAGGAGCAGGACAAGTACGGCAACAACCTGGCCGAGCTGCTGGGACGTTTCGGCGTGGGCATCGAGCACACCACCGTGCGCGACCCCGGGCACGCCCACCGGGGGGTGGCGACGTGGGTGATGGGCGAGCGGGTCACCGGTGACGGGCTGCTGGCCGGGGTCAAGGCGGCCTGCTTCTACCGCTCCGGGACGCTGAGCGTCGCCAAGGACGCCGTGGTGCTCCTCACGACGTCGGCCGGCGCCGACCCGGCCGCCGCGCCGCTGGCCGTGGCCGTGCGGCACGGGCGGGGACGGGTCGTGGTGTTCGCCGACTCGGACCTGTTCGGCGACGACTCCATCGACGACCACGACCACCGTACGCTCTGGGGCAACGCCATCACCTGGGCCGCCCGCGTGCCCGCCGACGACGACGCCGAAGGCGCCCGCGACGAGCGCAAGGCGAGCCTGTTCGCGCGGCTCAAGGAGACGGTCGAGGAGCTGCGCCCGCTCCAGGCCAAGGACGGCTCGGTCCCCGGGGACAAGCCCCGCGCCGCCGCGCTGGTGTCGGCCGTGATCGAGCAGGTCGCCGCGCTGGCGCCCAGTTTCCCGCAGGACGCCGCCTACCTGGAGGCCGTACGGGCGGACCTGGCCAAATGGCGTGAGCAGGACCTGGGCGTCCCCGACTTCCTCGACTCCCTGAACCTCTTCCACCCCGACACCCAGCGCGCCGACGGCCTGGAGCACCTGGTCGTCTTCCCCATGTACACCCAGAACGGCAACCCCGGCCGCAACCTGGAGGCCGTCTGGATCCGGACGATCTGGCCCGGCTGGCTGGCCGACCTGGAGTCGTCCGGGTACGACAACCCGATGTTCGTGCCGATCGCCTTCCAGGACTTCACCTCCGGCTACGACACGCACTCGGCCGTGCTCTTCCCCGAGACCGTCGCCGTGCGCGAGGCGCCCTCCCGGTTCACCTGGGGCGGGATCTTCGCCGACCGGGAGGCGGCCAGGTTCCGGCGCGTCGCCACCGCCGCCGCCGCCACGCTCAAGCTCGACCTGCCGCCGGACGCCGCCCGGCTGCTGGAGTCGCAGCGGCTGGCGCAGGACACCTTCGTCATGTGGGACCTGATCCACGACCGGACGCACAGCCACGGCGACCTGCCGTTCGATCCGTTCATGATCAAGCAGCGCATGCCGTACTGGCTGTACTCGCTGGAGGAGCTGCGCTGTGACCTGACCGCGTTCGGCGAGGCCGTGCGGCTGGAGGGGCGGGGCGTGCCGCACGCCCGGTACGTGCAGCGCGCCATCCTGTTCGACCGGCTCTTCCGCTTCCCGATCACCGGCGAGCGGGTGCGCAACTACGACGGGCTCGGCGGCCAGCTCCTGTTCGCCTACCTGCACCGCAACGACGTGGTGCGCTGGACCGACAACCGGCTCGCCATCGACTGGGAGCGCGTCCCGGACGGCGTGGCCGACCTGCGGGGCGAGGTCGAGAAGCTGTACCGCGACAGCATCGACCGCAGCAAGCTCGCGCACTGGCTGGCGGCCCACGAGCTGGTCAGCGCGTACGTCGCGCCGCACCCGGAATCGGTGTGGGCCCAGGGCGTCGGCGCTCTGCCCACCGAGCAGAAGGCCAAGGTGGACGCGGTGCTGCCGGACGAGTTCCCCCTGAGCATGTTCTACGAGGCGCTGCGCCGTAAGCTGGCCGAGGTGGTCGAGTCGACAAAGGGGATCAGGGCATGATCATTCTGGTTACGGGTTCCGCCGGGCCGACAGGCCAGGCCGTGACCGGATATTTCGCGAAAAATGGTCACACGGTGGTCGGGGTGGACAAGGACGACGTCGACCTCCTCGACCGCGACGCCGTGCGGGCACTCGCCGACCGCGTCGAGGCCGAGCACGGCCGCGTGGACGGCGTCGTGCACCTGGTGGGCGGCTGGCGCGGCGCGCCGTCGTTCGCCGAGACCTCGCTCGACGACTGGGACGCGCTGCACGACCTGCTGATCCGCACCCTGCAGAACGTCTCGCTGGCCTTCGAGCCGCTGCTGCGCCGCAGCGGCAACGGCCGGTTCGTGATCGTCTCCGCCAAGGCCGCCGAGCGCCCGGTCGCGGGCGGCGCCCCCTACGCCGCCGCCAAGGCCGCCTCCGAGGCGTGGACGCTCGCCCTGGCCGACGCCCTCAAGGACACCTCCAGCGCGGCCGTCATCGTGGTCGTCAAAGCCCTGGTCAACGACGCCATGCGGGCCGCCAAGCCGCAGGCCCGCTTCGCCGGCTTCACCGACGTCGGCGACCTCGCCGAGGCGATCGGCGGCCTGTACGACCGTCCCGCCCAGGAAGTCAACGGCACCAGATTGGACCTCACCCAGTGACCCTCCGGCACGACCCCGAGCTCAGGAGCTTCGCCAGCGACAACTACGCGGGGGTGCACCCGGAGATCCTCCAGGCCATCGCCGAGGCCAACGGCGGCCACCTGATCGCCTACGGCGACGACGTCTACACCACGTCGCTGCGCGAGGTCTTCCAGCGGCACTTCGGCGAGCGGGCGCGGGCGTGGCCGGTCTTCAACGGCACGGCCGCCAACGTCGTCTCACTGCGCGCCATGACCGCCCCCTGGGAGGCGGTCATCTGCGCCGAGACCGCCCACATCCACACCGACGAGGGCGGCGCGCCGGAGGTCGCCGGCGGCATCAAGCTGCTGACCGTGCCCACGCCGGACGGCAGGCTGACGCCGGAGCTGATCGACCGGCAGGCGTGGGGGTTCGGCGACGTCCACCGCGCCCAGCCGCGTGTCGTGTCCATCTCCAACACCACCGAGCTGGGCACCGTCTACACGCCCGAGCAGATCACCGCGATCTGCGCGCACGCGCACGACCTCGGGCTGCTGGTCCACCTCGACGGCTCCCGCCTCACCAACGCCGCCGCCGCGCTCGACGTCCCCATGCGCGCGCTGACCACCGACGCCGGGGTGGACGTACTGTCGTTCGGCGGCACCAAGATCGGCATGCTGTACGGGGAGGCCGTCGTGGTGCTCAACCCCGAGGCGGCCAACGGGATCGACTACATCCGCAAGACGTTCATGCAGCTGTCGTCGAAGATGCGATTCGTGTCGGCGCAGTTCGAGGCGCTGCTGTCGGGCGACCTGTGGCTGCGCAACGCCCGCCAGGCCAACGCCATGGGGCGGCGGCTGGCCGAGGCCCTGCGCGAGGTCCCCGGCGTGGAGGTCACCCGGCCCGTGGAGGCGAACGCCGTGTTCGCGGTGCTGCCCGGGGACGTGGCCGAGCGGGTGCGCAAGCGGTTCCGGTTCTACACGTGGAACGAGGCGACGGGGGAGGTGCGGTGGATGTGCGCGTTCGACACGACGGAGGCGGACGTGGACGCGTTCGCCGCCGCGATCCGCGAGGAGCTGGGGGCCGCCGCGCCCTAGTCGTCGCGCAGGGCGAGGCGGGCGGCCTGCCAGCCGCCCATGCCGTGCACACCCGGCCCCGGCGGCGTGGCCGACGAGCACAGGAACACCCCAGGCAGCGGCGTCCGCCACGGCGCGGCCGACCACACCGGCCGCCGGACGAACTGCCCGAGACTGGCCAGCCCGCCCCCGATGTCACCCCCGACCAGGTTCGGGTTGACCGCCTCCAGCTCGGCCGGGCCCATCGTGTGCCTGGCCAGCACCCGGTCGCGGAAGCCGGGGGCGAAGCGCTCGATCTGCCGCTCGACGGCGTCCGACATGTCGGCCGCCGACCCGTTGGGCACGTGGCAGTACGCCCACAGCGTGTGCCCGCCCCTGCTGTCGTCGGCCGCGTACGGCTGCACCAGCAGCACGTACGGCCGGGGCGAGTGCCGCCCCCTGGCCGTCTCGGCCTCGCTGAGCGCGATCTCCTCCAGCGTCCCGCCGAGGTGCACCGTCCCCGCGCCGGCCACCGCCGGATCGCGCCACGGCACCGGCCCGTCGAGCGCCCAGTCCATCTTGAACACGCCGGGCCCGTAGCGGTAACGCTCCAGCCCGCGCCGGTAGGCGGCGGGCAGATCTGTGGCAGGTCGGTTCGCAGGGCCACGTGTGGGTTCGGTCAGGGCCAGGAACTGCCGGGGCGTCACGTCGAGCACCACGGTCCGCGCCTCCAGCTCGCGCAGGTGGCGCACGCGGTGCCCGGCGACCGCCTCCCCGCCCAGCGCCCTGAGCCTGGCCACCAGCGCGTCGGCCAGCACCTGCGACCCGCCCCGCACCACCGGCCAGCCCACCAGGTGCCCGAGCGCGGCCAGCAGCAGGCCGTACCCGCTGGTGATGGGCGAGCGCAGGTCGAGCATCGAGTGGGCGGCCATGCCGGCCAGCGCGGCCCGCCCCTCCTCGGTCCTGAACGCCAGCCCGGCGAGCGTCGTCAAGGGCAGCGCCGCCGCCGCGCCGAACCGGGCCGCCCGCGCGAGCGTCGCCGGCCCCGCCCGCCAGGGGCCCAGCGGCCTGAGCGCCAGGTCCACCAGCGGCAGCCCG
>NZ_JAHKRL010000366.1 GCF_019396405.1 Nonomuraea rhizosphaerae
GGCGGCATCAGCCGCCGGGCCGGTCTCGCGGAAGGGCGCGGTGAGGTGCTGCACGCCGCAGCGCTGCAGGAGGCGCCCACTTACGGTTTGGGGATCTGCAAAGTGACGGGACCGTCTACCCAATACTGGCGCAGCTCGACGGCAACGGCGGCGCCGAAGGCGCGAACACCAAGATCAAGCTCCTCAAACGGCAGATGTACGGCCGCGCTGGGTTTGCTCGCCTTCGTCACCGCATCCTGCTCGGCTAACCATGTTCCGTCACCACCGAAAGTGGCCGGAGCCGTTCTTTGATCGGCGGCCCGCGGTGGCCATGGTGGTGGCCTGCCGCTCAGTCTCGCGGTTGATGCCGCCCAAGTCCGGGAGCGGGGCCATTGTCTGGTCGTAAGTTCCGTCAGGCGTGAGCTGGGATCCGCCTCCATTGATGGGCGCGCCCGAGAGAAGACGACGAGGCGCTCATCGAACCGTGATCACGGTCCTCGGCTGGAGTACGAGCGGGCGAGCTCGTCCTCGACGAACGCGGGCTTGGCCAGCGTGAACACCGGGATGGCCGCCACGAGGGCGACGGCGAGCAGAAACAGCAGCGGCAGGGTCCACCCGCCGCTCACGTCGTGCAGCAGCCCGACGAGCAGCGGACCGAGCGCGCCGAGCGCGTACGCGACCCCCTGGGCGAAGCCGCTCAGCGCGACGGTGCCGCCCTGGGTTCGGGTGCGTACGTTGATGAGCACGAGGCAGACCGGGAACAGGATCGAACCCGAGCCGATGAGCAGCACCCAGAGCAGTGTGAGGGGCGCGGGCGCGAGCAGCAGGCCGAGGTAGCCGAGCACGAAGCTGGCGATACCGGCGGCGATCAGCCGGCTGACATCCTGCAGCCGCGCGACGAGCAGGGGCGCGATGAGCGCGATGGGCGCACTGATGATGCCGGTGACGGCGAGCAGCACACCGGCTTCGGTCGGCGTCGAGCCGGCGATGTCGCCGAGGATCTCGGGCAGCCACGCGAAACACGCGTAGGTAAGGATCGTGCTGGTCGAGAACACGACAGTGATCGACAGGGCCACGCGTGACCGCCACAGTCGCGTGACGAGAGTGGTGGGCGGGGGCTCGGCGGCGTCGGCATCCGAGAGTCGTCGGCGGCGCTCCCGCGCGATGATGACGAGCCACGGAACGAGCGCGACCACCGAGGTCACCGCCCACATGCCGAGCGAGAACCGCCATCCGACCTGCTCGGCGACCGGAGCGGCGACCGCGGCGGGCAGGGCCGTGCTCACGCCCAGGATGCAGACGTAGACGGCGGTCAGCATCGCTATCCGGTCGGGGAAGTAGCGCCGCACGATCGGCGGCAGCAGCACATTGCCGATGCCCGTGCCGGCGAGCGCGACGACACTGCCGACGAGCAGCACCGCGTAGCCCGGGGCGGCCGCGCGCACGAGATGGCCGAGGACCATGAGCAGCAGCGCCAGCACGATGCCGCCGTCGAGGCCG
Source organism: Nonomuraea rhizosphaerae (assembly GCF_019396405.1). GTDB lineage: Bacteria > Actinomycetota > Actinomycetes > Streptosporangiales > Streptosporangiaceae > Nonomuraea > Nonomuraea rhizosphaerae. The sequence continues at coordinate 1,480 of NZ_JAHKRL010000366.1, forward strand.
ATGCCGCGGGCGACGCGCGGCGCGACGAACCCCGATACCGCCAGCAGGATCGGTGGCAACGTGCCGAGCAGCCCAACGCCGACGTTCGATATCGGGATGTCCCCTCGGATGTCGTCGAGGATCGGCGACATCACCACAACCGTCTGGCGCAGGGTGAGCGCGACGAGCACGACGCCCAGCAGCGCCGCCACGCGTCCCGCCCACAAGGTAAGGGGTCTATCCGCAGACATCCCCTTACAGTAGTGCTCCAGCCGGGATCGTGATTTATCACGGTTCGATGAGCGCCTGGCAGGCGGAACGGCTGGTCAGTATCGAATACCTGCACTGGGCCACCGCCACCGCCAGCCTCTGCCCCACCAACCGGCGCGGCCGCCTGTCCTGCCCCGCGCCGAGTACCTGTGCAGGAAGTCGCCCCCCACAGCCAGGGCCGGAACCTGCACCAGCTGCGTCACAGCGCCCTGCAGCACCTGGCCGAAGCCGGCCGCACCGCACCGGAGCTGCAGGCCACATCCCGCCACCAGAACCTGGGCAGTCTCGGCCGCTACGTCCGCCTGGGCGAGGAGACCTCTGCCCGCATCACCGCCGAGCACGACCCCGCCGCCCGACGACGCAGGCGCTGACCAGCAGCGACGCAATCGCGTGTACCTGGCGGGTCCGGCCTTACCGACACCCCGTGAAGTCCCTTACTGCCGCCAGCGCCAACTCCGGCCACCTCGCCTTCACTTTCACAGCAAGACGAACGACCAGGACGATGAACCTTGAGAATCCCTGAAATCTCATCAACGCCTTAAGAAGCCGGAGCGTCAGCAGATATGCCCAGGCCCAGGGGCTAAGGAGGCTCACAGAGCCTCATGCAACTCAAGGATTATCAGTCAGTCATAGCGGGCGGCGCAGTCCGTCCAGCACGAGGGTGATGACGTCGTCGGCTTCGGTTCGCCAGTTGGGGCGGTCGTGGGCTGCGCCGATGCCGTGCAGTGCCATCATGATGGCGCCGGCGTTCACGTCGTCGCGGACGG
>NZ_JAHKRL010000367.1 GCF_019396405.1 Nonomuraea rhizosphaerae
CGACCCCCCGCCGGCGGCCACGACGGTCGCGGCCTTGGCGGTGTCGATCGGGCTGCCGCCGCCGACGGCCACCACGACGTCGGCCGCGTGCTGGTGGATCGCGGCGACCGCCCCTTCGACCGCCTGGATCGAGGGGTCGGAGGCGACGTCGTCGAAGATCGCCGTCTCGACCCCCGCCGCCTTCAGCGAGGCCTCGATCGGCTCCACGAGCCCGGCCCGCCGCACGCCCCCGTCGGTGACGAGAAGCGCGCGGGCGCCGAACGCGGCGGCCCGCGGGCCCAGTGCCTCGAACCCGCCCGGCCCGGTGATCACGCGGGTCGGGAAACTGAAACGCGTGACCGGGGGCGGCGTGATGTCCGTCATCTGACGTTCCTCCTCATGTGCGGAATGGCGTTCTCATCGATGGTCGGAACGGGAGGCTCGGTGGCGGTCGAGGAAGGCGCGCACGGCCGCCTGCTGTTCGGCGGTGGCGCAGCAGGCGGCGACCGCCTCGGCCTCGGCGAACAGGCCCGCCTCCGGGCCGTGCCGCAGGCCGGTGGCCATCGCGTGCTTGGCCCCAGCCGTCGCGGTGGGTGAGTGTCCGGCCAGCTCGCCCGCGAACGTGATCGCCTCCTCCAGCAGGCGCCCGCCGTCGACGACCCGGTTGACCAGCCCCCAGGCCAGGGCGGTCGGCGCGTCCACCGGGCGGCCGGTGAGGATCATCTCCGCGGCCCGGCCGGCGCCGACCAGCCGGGGCAGGCGCTGGGTGCCTCCCCAGCCGGGGACGTTCGCGAGAGTGATCTCGGGCTGGGCGAAGCGGGCGTCCGGCGCGGCGAGCCGCAGGTCGCAGGCCATGGCCAGCTCACAGCCGCCGCCCAGCGCGACCCCGTTGACGGCGGCGACGACGGGCTGGTCCAGGCCGGCCAGCCGATCGAGGATCCGCTGGCCGTGACGCATCAGCGCCAGCGCGTCCGCCGGGGTGATGCCGTCCAGCTCGTTGACGTCGGCCCCGGCGCAGAAGGCGCGATCACCGGCGCCGGACACCACCAGCGCGCGGACGTGCGGGTCGCCGGAGACGGCCGCGCACAGCTCGTCCAGGGCGGTCAGCAGCTCACGGTCGAGCGCGTTCAGCCGCTCGGGCCGGTTCAGCGTCACCACCAGGACGGCGTCACGGCGCTCGGTGACGAGCACGCTCATGCGATCGCCCCCGCGGGCGCGAGCCTGAGCCCCATCGGCGCGGGCCCGAACAGCCGCGCGTCCATGGCGCGCAGCTCCGGGCTGATCCGCGGGGTGAACGCCATCCGGCCGATCACGTCGCGGTCGAGGTCCACGCCCGGGGCGATCTCCGTCAGCACGAGCCCGTCGCCGGCCAGCTCGAACACGGCGCGCTCGGTCACGTAGGTCACCGGCCGGCCCCGGCGGCGGGCGTGGGCGGCGCTGAAGGAGACCTGCTCGACGGCGCCGACGAACTTGCGGGCTGCGCCGTCGCGTTCGACGACCAGCTCCTGGCCGAGGCGCAGCCGCTGCTCCTTGCCGGCGGTGAAGGTGCCGACGAAGACCACGCGGCGGGCGCCCTGGCTGATGTTGACGAAGCCGCCGATCCCGGGGGTGCGGCCGCCGAACTTCGACACGTTCACGTCGCCGGCCGCGTCCACCTCGGCGAACGACAGCACCGCCACGTCCAGCCCGCCGCCGTCGTACCAGTCGAACTGGTACCCGGCGTCCACCATCGCCACCTGGTCGCGGGCCAGGCCGAAGTCGCTCCCGGTGGCCGGGACGCCGCCGATGTGCCCCTGTTCGAGGGTCAACGTCACCTGGCCGGCGGCGTCCTCCTCGGCGAGCACGGCCGCCACGCCGTCGGGCATCCCGAAGCCGAGGTTGACGATGTCGCCGGCGCGCAGCTCCTGGGCCGCCCGCCGGGCGATCACCTTGCGCACGGTCAGCTCCAGCGGCGCGAAGCCGCCCGCGGCGGCCGGCTGCCGGCCGGTCAGCGTCGGGTCGGACTCGGTCGCCATGGACAGGCGCTGGCCCGGATGCACCGTGACCGCGTCCACCAGGACGCCGGGCACCTTGACGCGGCGCGGGTCGACGCGCTCGGCGATGCCCTTGACCTGGGCCAGGACCACGCCGCCGCTGTTCTTGACCGCCTGCGCCGCCGACAGCGTCTCGGCGTAGAGCCCCTCGTCGTCCATGACCAGGTTGCTCTGCTCGTCGGCGACGCTGGCGCGGATGACGGCGACGTCGATGGGGAGCGCGTGGTAGAGCAGCCATTCCCGGCCGCGCAGCTCGACCAGCTCCACCAGCGGCTCGGTGGCGCTCCGGTTGAGCCGCCCGCCGTCGAGGCGGGGGTCCACGAACGTGCCGAGCCCGACGTGGCTGACAAGGCCCGGTCCACCGGCGGCGATGGCGCGCAGCAGGTGGGACATCACGCCCTGCGGCAGGCAGTAGGCCTCGATCAGCTCCTGCCGCGCCATCTCCTGCAGCCGGGGTGACCAGGCCCAGTGCGCTCCGATGACCCGCCGTACCATGCCTTCGTGGGCGAAGCGGTCCATGCCGCCGCCGCGACCGTCGCCGATCCCGGCCGGATGCACGAGCGTCAGGCCCCTCGGCTGCCCGGTCTTCAGGAACCGCCGCTCCAGCGCCCGCAGCAGCAGATCGGGCTCGTTGACGCCGCCGCCCGAGCCGTCGACCAGGACGGTCGCGCCGGAGGCGACCAGCGCCACGGCCTGCTCGGCGGTCACCACCTTCGGCCCGTTCACAGCAGCCCCGCTCTCTCCATCGCCGTACGCAGCGCCGTCCGCTCGGCGTCGTCCAGGCCGAGCAGCGGCGGCCGTACGGCCACCTCGTCGATCACGCCGAGCAGCCGCAGGCCCTCCTTGATCCGCGCCCGCGAGTTACGCACCGGCGCGCCGAACAGCACCTCGGCCAGCGGCTGCATCCGCTCACGGTTGAGCCGCTGGGCCTGCGCGTAGCGGCCGTCCCGGACGTCGCCGAAGATCCGTACGGTGAGGGCGGCCGCGAGCCCGGCGTAGCCGAGCAGCGCGCCGTCGGCCCCGAGCACGAACGACTCGTACATGAAGGTGTCGCACCCCGACAGGAACGCCACGTCGGGCGCCGCCGCGCGTAACGCGTCCCTGGTGGAGACGTAGGTGGCGGCGTCGAAGGAGGCCTCCTTGACGGCCTGCAGCTCCGCGACGTCCGTCAGGCGCCTGATCACGTCGGGCCGCAGGATGACGCCGCCCAGCGACGGCGTCAGGTTGAAGGCGATCAGCGGCAGGCCGACCTCGCCGATCGCGGCGAAGTAGCGGTGGACCAGCTCGGGCGGCAGCGGGGAGCCGGTGAACGCCGGGATCGAGAACACGAGCAGGGCGTCGGCGCCGGCGTCGCGCAGCGCCTTCGCGATCTCGACCGCCTGCTCGGTGTAGGCGGCGATCAGGCCGGAGACGACGCCGACGCCCTGCCCGACCTCGTCCTTGACGGTCTCCACGACGGCGACGCGCTCGGCCGGCGTCAGGTGCGCGCCCTCCCCGGTGTCGGCGTTGACGGTGACGGCGATGACACCCTGGTCGGCGAGCCATCTCGCGTACCGCCGGAGCGCGCCCAGGTCGGGGCGGTGGTCCGCGGTCATGGGCAGCGCCATCGACGCGTTGACGCCGCCGTAGCGGCCGATGTCGCGCCGGGCGCCCACCGGCAGGCGCGCGGTCACCAACTCGACCACCCCCCGTCCACGACGATGACTTGACCGGTGATGTAGTCCGAGGCCGGCGAGGCGAGGAACACGAACGCTCCCTCCACGTCGACGGTCCGGCCGAACCGGCCCGCCGGGATCCGTTCGAGCATGCGCCGGCGGCGGGCGCCGTCGCTGTTGAGCCAGTCCGCCGTCATGTGGGTCTCGACGTAGCCGGGCGCGATCGCGTTGACGCAGATCCCGTGGCGGCCGAGGTCGACGGCGAGGCTCTGGGTGTACTGGCGCACCGCTCCCTTGGTCGCCGCGTAGGCGGCGCGGTGCTCCAGGCCCAGCACGGAGCCGAGCGACCCGACGTTGATGATCTTGCCCGCGCGCTTGTCGACGAGCTGCGGCAGCACCGCCTGGGTGACCTGGTACAGGCCGCGCACGTTGACCTCCCAGAGCTGGTCGAGGTCCTCGACCGTCGCCTCCGTCGCGACCGCGCGGCGCACGATTCCCGCGCTGTTGACCAGGATGTCGGTGCCGCCCAGCCCGGCGACGGTCTCGGTCAGGCGGCGCACGTCCTCGCCGGACCGCACGTCGGCCGGCGCGGCGCAGGCGGTGGCGCCGTCGCGGGTCAGCTCCTCCACCGTGGAGCGCAGCTCGTCCTCGAGAATGTCGACGGCGACCAGCTCGGCGCCGTGCCGTGCGAGCGCCAGCGCCGCCGCCCGGCCGAGGCCGCGTGCCGCGCCGGTGACGACCGCGCGCCGACCGGCCAGGTCGAACTGGGACGACCGCACGGCCACGGGCAGCACGTGCGGGCCGTCTCCCGGCACGGGCCGCGCGTGGGCGCCGTCTCCCGACACGCCGGGGGAGCGCATCAGGCGACCTCCTCGCCGTTCCGGCGGGCGCCGAGCTGCTCGGCGAGCGCGTCGGAGACCCGCTTGAGCTCGGCGAGCGCCGCCTCCCGGGGCGCCTCGGTGAAGCGCGTGACCGGACCGGCGAGGGTCAGGGCGGCGACCACCTGCCCGCTGTAGTCGCGGATCGGGACCGAGATGCTGCAGATCTCCGGCTCGTGCTCGCGGATGCAGTCGGCGAAGCCGCGCTCGGCCACGCGCCGCAGCTCGGCGCGGAGCTCGTCGGGGTCGACGATCGTCTCCGGGGTGTAGCGCCGCAGCTCCCCGGCGAGGATCTCCTCGACGAACTCGGGCGGCTGGGCGGCCAGCAGCACCTTCCCGGACGCGGTGGCGTGCAGCGACGCCTGCCGGCCCGGCGCGGCCACCATGCGGAGCGGGCGGTCGCTCTCCACCCGGTCGACGTAGGTGATGCCGGTGCGGTCCAGGATGCCGAGCAGCACCGTCTCACGGGTGCGCCGGACCAGCTCCTTGAGCCACGGACGGGCCAGCGGGGCCAGCTCGTTGTTCTTCAGCACCTCCGTCCCGTACTCGTACAGCCGCCAGCCGAGCCGGTAGCGCGAGGTCGCCGGATCGCGGTTGACCATCCTGCGCACCTCGAACGTGGCCAGGATGTTGTAGACCGCCGTCTTGCTGAGGCCGATCTCGCGGCTGATCTCGCTGAGCCCCATCTCGCCATGCCGCGCGAGCGCCTCCAGCACCTCGATGGCGTGCTCCAGCGCCTTGACCGGCCGGACCTCTCGTTGGTTCGTGTTCCCAGAAATGACTAGCTCCCTCCGTCGTCACGTGGTGCGGCACATGTCGATGATCCGTGCTGTGCTGATCGATTCTTCCGGCGGATACGGGTGCGGGCCGTCGCCGGCCAGCGCGCGGTGGAAGGCCGCCAGCTGGAGCGCGTACTGGTCGCGGTCCTCGAACCGCTCGGTCGTCCGCTCACCTCCGCGCGTCACCGTCAGGTCGAGCCAGGGCTCGACCGGCACGAACGGAGGCGAGGCGAACGGGCGGGTCACCGAGATCGTCCCCTCGCTGCCCACGACCTCGTACGAGTTGCGTGCCCCGACGGTCAGCCCGCAGTCGATCACGGCCAGCCGCTCGTCCGGGAAGCGCAGGACCAGGCCGCTCAGCTCGTCGGCGCCGGTCCCCGGCAGGTCCATGGTGACCGCCTTGACCTCCACGGGCTCGGCGCCGAAGATCCAGCGGGCCGCGCTGACCGGGTAGACGCCCACGTCGAACAGCGCCCCGCTGCCCGGCGACGGCAGGAAGCGGATGTCGCCCGCGGGGTCCGGCAGGTTGACGGTGAAGCCGGCGCGGAACAGCCTCGGCCGGCCGATCGCCCCTTCCGCGACGAGGCGGCGTACGCGGTCGTGCTGGGGGTTGAACCTGGCCATCATCGCCTCCATCAGCACCACGCCCGCCGCCTCGCAGCGCCCGGCCGCGTCGGCCGCCTCATCGGCGCTGGTGGCCAGCGGCTTCTCGCACAGGACGTGCTTGCCCGCCGCGGCCGCCGCCACGGTGATCGGGGCGTGCAGATGGTTGGGCACCGCGACGTAGACGGCGTCGACGTCGTCGCGGGCGAGCAGCGTCCCGTACGCGCCGGCGCCGGTGTGCACCCGTACGCCCGGCAGCTCGCGCCGGATCCCGTCCGCGTCGCCGCGCTCCGACGCCACGGCGACCAGCCGGGCCGACGGCGACGCGGCGAGCGCCGGGACGAGGGCGCGGCGCGCGATGTCGGCCCACCCGATGACGCCCCAGCGGATCGGGGTCGCCTTGCTGATCGGCCGGCTCACTAGAACGCGAACTCCAGGTACCTGTCGACATTGGTCCTGTCGACGATGCTCGACACGAGCTGGATGGAGTTGGGCATCTCGAACTCCCAGGTCTCGCTCAGCCCGTGGTCCTGGGCGATCAGGCGCGCTATGTTGACCGCCGTTCCCGACATGGTCGGCAGGTAGAGCGCGGTGGCCCGCCACAGGCTGCCGGCCTTGATCTTCGTCATCACGGCCTTCGTCCCGCCGCCGCCGACCAGGAACATCTCCTCCTGCCGGTCCGCGTTGCGAATGGCCGCCTCGACGCCCACGCCCTGGTCGTCGTCGTGGGTCCACACGGCGCCGATCTTCGACTGGCCCTGGAGGATCTGCGACATCACCTGCTCGCCGGTGTCGGGCGTGAAGTTCGCCGCCTGCTTGGCGACGAGCTGGACTCCCGGGTACTTCTTGAGCGCGTCGGCGAAGCCCTGACTGCGCTCCTTGGTGAGCTGCAGGCCGGAGATGCCCTGGATCTCGACCACGCTGCCGGTCTTGAGCGTGCGCCCGATGAAGTCGCCGGCCGCGGCGCCCATCCCGTAGTTGTCGCCGCCGACCCAGGTGCGGTAGGCGAGCGGTGAGTCGAAGATGCGGTCCAGGTTGACCACCGGGATCCCGGCGTCCATGGCCTTTCGGGCGACCGCGGTGAGCGCCTGGCCCTCCTGCGGCAGGATGACCAGGACGTCGGGCCTGCGGTTGATCAGTGTCTCGACCTGCGCCACCTGCTCGGCGGAGTTGGCGTTGGACTCGGTGAACAGCAACTCGACGTCCGCCCAGCTCTCCGCCGCCTTCCTGGCGTTCTTGCCGATCTCGGCGACCCAGCCGTGATCGGCCCCCGGCGAGGAGAACCCGATCGTCACGCGCTTGCCGAGACTGCTCGGGGCGCCTCCCTGCGCGGGCCGCGTGGCCGTCGGGGCGGTGCCACCGCCGCCGTCACCGCCGCTGCACGCGGCCAGCAGCGAAGCCGCTCCGAGCGTCGCCGAGCCGGCGAGGAAGCCGCGCCGGGTGGCGTCGTGCCGCGGCAGTTCCCGGGTTCCTGACATCTCCTGATCTCCTTCTTGTCCTGTCCTGCCGGTACTGTCACCCCCGAATTGGTGCTCACGTATCGGCTGCTCGACGTCTCTGGAGCAGCACCGCGGCCACGATGATCGCCCCCTTGGCGATGTTCTGGACGTCGGTCTCCAGGTTCTTGAGCACGAAGATGTTCGTGATCACGGTGAAGATGAGCACGCCGAAGACCGAGCCGGCGATCGTGCCGCGCCCTCCGGCCAGCCGGGTCCCGCCGATGATCACCGCGGCGATCGCGTCGAGCTCGTAGAGGTTGCCGACGGCGTTCGAGCCCGAGGTCAGCCGCGCGGTGAGCAGGACCGACGCGATGGCCGCCGTCAGCCCCGAGAGCATGTAGAGGATCACCAGGTGGCGGCGGATCCTGATGCCCGCCAGCCGCGCCGCCTCCAGGTTGCCGCCCAGCGCCAGGGTGTGGCGGCCGAACGTCGTACGGTTCAGCAGGAGCCAGCCGACGGCGACGACGGCGGCGAACACCCAGACGGGCAACGGGATGCCGACGAGCTTCGCCGAGCCGAGAGCGTTGAACGTCTCGTCCAGCGAGGTCTGCGGGGTGCCTCCGGAGATGAACTCGGCGAGGCCGCGAGCCGAGACGAGCATCGCCAGCGTCGCGATGAACGGGACGATCCGGCCATGGGTGATGACCAGGCCGTTGACCAGCCCGGCGCCGAGACCGAACGCCAGCGCCACGGCGATCATCGCGACCCAGCCGCCCTCCTGGACCGGGGCCGTCGTCGCCATCACGGCCGTGAGCGCCACCAGCGCCCCGACCGACAGGTCGATGCCTCCGGAGATGATGACGAAGGTCATCCCGACGCTGATGATGCCGATCACCGACGCGCTCGTCAGCATCGTCAGGACGTTGCTCCACGTCGCGAAGTACGGGGACACCAGCGCGCCCGCCACCACGATGACCGCGAGGACCAGCACCGGCCCCTTCGGCACCAGCGACAGGCGGCTGACGGTCTCCGACGGCGCTCGCGGCGTCCGCGTCTCCGTCGCGGTCGGGTCCACCGTTCTCACAGCGCGCTTCCTTTCATGAGCAGCGACAGGATCTGCTCCTCGTCGGCCGACTCGGCGGCGCGGTCGGCGATCACGCGACCCTGGCGCACCACGAGCACCCGGTCGGCCAGGCCCAGCACCTCCGGGATCTCCGACGAGACGAGCAGGATGCCCACCCCGGTGCCGGCGAGCCGGCGGATCAGCGCGTACAGCTCGGCTCGCGCGCCGACGTCCACACCACGGGTCGGCTCGTCGAGCAGCAGCACCCGGCAGCCGCGGATCAGCCAGCGGCCGACGACGACCTTCTGCTGGTTGCCGCCCGAGAGCTGGCGGATCTCCCGCAGCGGCTCGGCCGGGCGCACGTCCAGCGAGCCGATCGCCGCCCGCGCGTCGGCCATCTCCCGGTCCCGGTCGATCAGCCCGGCGCTCACGTAGCGCCGGAGCGAGGCCAGGCTCAGGTTCCGGTAGACCGCCTCGTCCAGGAGCAGCGCCTGGCTTTTGCGCTCCTCCGGCGCCAGACCGAGGCCGGAACGGACCGCCACGGCGGGATCGCCCAGCCCCAGCGGGCGGCCGTCGAGCGTGACCTCGCCGGCATCGGGCCTGGTCGCCCCGTAGACGGCGCCGAGGATCTCCGACCGGCCGGAGCCCACCAGGCCCGCAAGCCCGACGATCTCACCGGCCCGGACGCTGAACGACACGTCGGTGAACTCACCCGCGCGCGTCAGGCCCTCGACGCGCAGCACCTCGGGCGCGTCGTCGGGGATCACCCCACGGGGAGGGAAGGCGTCGCCGACCTTCCGGCCGGTCATCAGGCGGACCAGCTCGTCGTCCGGCGTCGTGCGCGCCTCCAGCCCGCTCGCCACCGTCCGGCCGTCCTTGAGCACGGTGACCCGGTCGCCGATCTGCCGCACCTCGGCCAGGCGGTGCGTGATGTAGACGACCGCGAGGCCGGCCGACCTCAGGTCGTCGATGACCCGGAACAGGTTGTCCACCTCGTGGCCGGCCAGCGCCGCGGAGGGCTCGTCCATGATGATCAGCCGTGCGTCCCGTGACAGCGCGCGGGCGAGGCTGACCACCTGCCGGCTGGCAGGGGACAGGTGGGCCAGCTCGGTGTCCGGCCGGATCTCCTCGTGCCCGAGGCGGCGCAGCGCGTCGGCCGTGGCCGCCCGCATCCGCCGGCGCCGGGTCCATCCGGCCCGCGCGTGCTCGTGTCCCAGGAACACGTTCTCGTAGACCCGTAACCCGGGCACGACGTCCAGCTCCTGGTAGATCGTCACGATGCCCAGCTCCAAGGCGGCGTGGGGGCTGGGGACGCGCACCGGGCGGCCGTCCAGGAGGAGCGCTCCCGCGTCCGGCTCGTGCGCGCCGGCCAGCACCTTGATCAGCGTGCTCTTGCCGGCGCCGTTCTGCCCGAGCAGGCAGTGGACCTCACCGGCGGCGACCTCGAAGTCCACCCCGTCGAGCGCCCGCGCTCCCGTGAAGTGCTTGACCAGGCCACGCACGGCCAGCAGCGGGGGCTTGTCCGGGTCTGGGGGGTCGGAACTTGGACCCATTCCTGCTCTCCTGTTTTGCATTACAGAACGGGTGTCTGTGAGAGAGACTAGATAGCGTCCCGTAGGCCGTCAAGGCGGAATTTTTCGCCCGATGGCCCGGGATACGGTGCGGTCTTGTGGATGCCATGGCGGGGCTCAGGATGGTGTCGCTCCTGAGGGGGAAGTCGGGTATTCAGGCTGGAAAGTGCGGAAGGTATCGTGAAGGCTTGTGACGACGTTTCGGATCAGCGAGGCCGCGGCGCTGCCCGGGGTCAGCTCCGGCACAGTCCGCCGGTCATGAGCGTGTGGCCAGCTACTCGTGAGGAGCCCCCATTGGTGTTCAGGCGTCTTTCTCGATGGGCGATCGCCCTTCCCGTCGCGTTCGCGCTGGCGGGCCTGTCCGGTTGCGGATCGGGCGCGGACCCGGGCGCGGCGGGTACGTCCTCCGCGTCGGCCTCGGCCTCGGCCGGTGGCGGGGCGAAGGAGGTGACGGTGTTCGCGGCGGCGTCGCTGACCGGGACGTTCACCGAGCTCGGCAAGAGCTTCGAGTCGGCGCATCCGGGCACGACGGTGAAGTTCAACTTCGGTTCCAGCGCTACGCTGGCCCAGCAGATCGTGCAGGGGGCGCCGGCGGACGTGTTCGCGGCGGCGAGCCCGGCCACGATGAAGACGGTGACCGATGCGTCGCTGGCGGCCTCGCCGACGACGTTCGTGCGCAACAGGCTGCAGATCGCCGTGCCGGCCGACAACCCGGCGAAGGTGGACGAGCTGAAGGACCTGACCGACTCCAAGGTGAAGGTGGCGCTGTGCGCCGAGCAGGTGCCGTGCGGGGCGGCGGCGGTCAAGGCGCTGGACGCGGCCGGGCTGAAGGTCACGCCAGTGACGCTGGAGCAGGACGTCAAGGCCACGCTGACGAAGGTGGAGCTGGGTGAGGTGGACGCGGCGCTGGTGTACAGGACCGACGTGATCGCCTCGGCGGGCAAGGTGAAGGGCATCGAGTTCCCGGAGGCCGGCAAGGCGATCAACGACTACCCGATCGCCACGCTGGCCAAGGCGCCGGCCGGTGACCTGGCCAAGCAGTTCGTGGATCTGGTGCTGTCGCAGCAGGGCAAGGACGTGCTGACCAAGGCCGGCTTCGACGGGCCCTGATCGCGGATGAGCCCTTCCCCACCGAACCAGCCGGGGCGGCCGGAGCAGGTCGAGTCGCCGGGCTCCCGTCGCGGGTCCGGCCGCCGGTCGGCCGGGGGCCGGGAGGTGGCCGGGCGGCTGCCGTGGATGCTGGTCGTGCCCGCGCTGGCCGGGCTGGTCTTCCTGGTGCTGCCGCTGGCCGGGCTGCTGATCCGGGCCCCCTGGTCCACGCTGCCGCAGCGGCTGGCGGCCCCGCACGTGCTGGAGGCGCTGCGGCTGTCGCTGGTGTGCGCGAGCGTGGCCACGGCGGTGTGCCTCCTGCTCGGGGTGCCGCTGGCGTGGCTGCTGGCCCGGGTGTCGTTCCCGGGGCGGCGGCTGGTGCGGGCCCTGGTGACCGTGCCGCTGGTGCTGCCTCCTGTGGTGGGCGGGGTGGCGCTGCTGCTGGTGCTGGGGCGGCGCGGGCTGGTCGGGCAGTGGCTGGAGGCGAGCTTCGGGATCACGCTGCCGTTCACCACGGCGGGGGTGATCATGGCGGAGGCGTTCGTGGCGATGCCGTTCCTGGTGATCAGCGTGGAGGGCGCGCTGCGCGGCGCCGATCAGCGCTTCGAGGAGGCGGCGGCCACGCTGGGCGCCTCGCGGTGGACGGTGTTCTGCCGGGTGACGCTGCCGATGGTGATGCCGGGCGTGGTGGCGGGGGCGGTGCTGTGCTGGGCGCGGGCGCTGGGGGAGTTCGGGGCGACGATCACGTTCGCGGGCAACTTCCCGGGCACGACGCGGACGATGCCGCTGGCGGTCTACCTGGCGCTGGAGACCGAGCCGGAGGCGGCGATCGTGCTCAGCCTGGTGCTGCTCGTCGTCTCGGTGGTCATCCTGGCCAGCCTGCGCGATCGGTGGGTGAGCGCGTCGTGAGCCCGCCCGTACGGCCGATGGGTGAGCGCGCCGTGAGCCTGCACGCTCACCTGGTCGTCGTCCGGCCCGCCTTCACCCTCGACCTCACCCTGGAGGTCGCCCCCGGCGAGGTGGTGGCGTTGCTCGGGCCCAACGGGGCGGGCAAGACCACCGCGCTGCGCGCCCTGGCCGGGCTCACCCCCCTGTCCGGCGGGCAGATCGTCCTGCGCGGCAGGCCGCTGCACACCCTGCCCGCCGACAGCCGCCCGATCGGCATGGTCTTCCAGGACTACCTGCTCTTCCCGCACCTGTCGGCGCTCGACAACGTCGCCTTCGGGCCGCGCTGCCAGGGCGTGTCCAAGGCCGAGTCCCGCCGCGCCGCCGCCGCCCTGCTGGAGCGCGTCGGCCTGGCCGGCCGCGCCGCCGCCAAGCCCCGGCAACTGTCCGGCGGGCAGGCGCAGCGGGTGGCGCTGGCGCGGGCGCTGGCCGTACGGCCGGAGCTGCTGCTGCTGGACGAGCCGCTGGCCGCGCTGGACGCCCACACCCGGCTGGAGGTCCGCTCTCAGCTCCGCCGTCACCTGGCCGACTTCGACGGCGCCACCGTCCTGGTCACCCACGACCCGCTGGACGCCATGGTGCTGGCCGACCGGCTGATCGTCATCGAGAACGGCGCCGTCGTCCAGCAGGGCGCCCCGGCCGAGGTCGCCCGTCGTCCCCGTACCGACTACGTCGCCCGCCTGGTCGGGCTCAACCTGTATCGCGGCGTGGCCGGCGGGGCCGGGGTCAAGGTCGGGGAGCTGCTGCTGCACACGTACGAAGAACTGGACGGGCCGGTTTTTGTCGCCTTCCCGCCCGCCGCCGTGGCCCTGTACCGCACGCGCCCCGACGGCAGCCCGCGCAACGTCTGGCAGGCCCGCGTCGAGGGCGTCGAACGCCACGGCGACAACGTCCGCGTCCATCTCGACGGCCCGATCAGCGCCTTCGCCGACATCACCCCCGCCGCCCTGGCCGACCTCGACCTGACCCCCGGCGAGCCGGTGTGGGCCTCGGTCAAGGCCGTCGAGACCCACGCCTACCCCGCATGAGCGCCGAACGGCCCGCGACCGGCCACGCCTGCAACGCCATCTGCCTGGGCGGCCCCTGCCACGGCCTGCTCACCCACATCGACCAGGACATCGGCATCCTGGCCGTCCCGGTCCCGCGCCGTTCGCCGGACGAGCCCGAGCGGAGCGCCGGCTACCGCGTCACCCGCGAGCGCGTGCGCTACCACGGCCAGGCCGAGCCGTACATCGCCCTGCACTGGGCCGACCCGCCCCGCTCGCGGGAGTGCTCAACCCCAAGAAGCTCAGCCCCAAGAAGCTCAGCCCCAAGAAGCTCAGCCCCATAACCGGTCGTCGGCCCAGACGCGGATGTCGGTGACCTGGCTGATGTGGCGGCCGCCGCAGCGGTCGCCCGGCATCACCAGGTGCGGGCCCTCGTCGTCGAGGTCGCGGCAGTCCATGGCGACGGCCAGCAGCGCCGGGGTGTCGCCGAACTCGGGGTCGATCTCGCCCCACGACAGCACCGCGTGGTGGCCGTCGCGCCCCAGCACCGAGACCAGGAAGCGCAGCCGGTCCTTGCGCTCGCCCGGGTCGAACAGCGGCTCGGCGGCCCGCAGCACGTCGAGCAGCAGCGGCCCGCCGAAGTAGTGGCGCCGCAGCCCGGAGGTGCGGCACTCGAAGCTCACCGTGGTCTCGCGCTGCGGCATCGACCGCAGTGTGGCCACGCTGAGCAGGGCGGGCGTCCGCACGTCGCCCGAGAGCCGCGCCGCCTTGTCCGCCGTAGCGTCACGATGGGGGTCGATCGAGGTGGGACGCACCAGTCCTCCTCGTCATGAACGTCGTGCCGGACTCTTGACGGAAGCATTCCCCGCAGCCTGCCGACTCATCCCTCATGTGCCAGCCTTCTGCCGTTCAGGGCACGCACTTGCAAGGACTGCGCTCGGAATCAGGTCGCATTCGGGTCTTGCCTTCTGAGGCTCCGCACGTAGTCTCATTGGTACTACTTCAAGGGACGACGAAAGCCGACGCTGATGACGGTGACCTTGGAAAAGACGGTCGAGGACTTCGTGGCGACACCTCGGCAGCTCTTCATCGACGGCCGGTGGGTGAACGCCGCCTCCGGCAAGACGTTCGCCACCCCCAACCCCGCCACCGGCCAGACCCTCGCCCACGTGGCCGAGGCCGACGCCGAGGACGTCGACCGCGCCGTGGCCGCCGCCCGCCGCGCGGGCCGCCGACATCCCGCTGGCCGCCGACATGTTCCACTACATGGCCGGCTGGGCGACCAAGATCGAGGGCAACACGATCACCCTGTCGGTGCCGTACATGCCGGGCGCCGGCTTCCACGCCTACACCCTGCGCGAGCCGATCGGCGTCATCGCCCAGATCATCCCGTGGAACTTCCCGCTGCTCATGGCCGCCTGGAAACTCGCCCCCGCCCTGGCCACCGGCAACACCGTCATCCTCAAGCCCGCCGAGCAGACCCCGCTGACCGCGCTGCGGCTGGCCGAACTGATCGCCGAGGCCGGCATCCCGGACGGCGTGGTCAACGTCCTGCCCGGCTACGGCGAGAGCGCCGGCGCCGCGCTGGCCGCCCACGACGACGTCGACAAGGTCGCCTTCACCGGCTCCACCGAGGTCGGCAAGCTCATCGTCCAGGCCGCGGCCGGCAACCTGAAAAAGGTCACGCTGGAGCTGGGCGGCAAGAGCCCCAACATCGTCCTCGACGACGCCGACCCCGACATCGCCATCCAGGGCGCGGCCAACGCCATCTTCTTCAACCACGGACAGTGCTGCGTGGCCGGGTCCCGGCTCTTCATCCAGGAGGACCGGTTCGACCAGGTGGTCGAGGGAGTGGCCGGCATCGCGCGCGGCATCAAGCTCGGCCCCGGGCTGGAGCCCGGCACCCAGATGGGGCCGCTGGTCTCCGACGAGCAGCTCCAGCGCGTCACCGGCTACCTGGACTCCGGGCGCGACGAGGGCGCCCACACGGTCGTCGGCGGCTCCCGGCACGGCGAGCAGGGCTACTTCGTCCAGCCCACCGTGCTCATCGGCGCGCACCCGTCGACGAAGGTGGTCCGCGAGGAGATCTTCGGGCCGGTCGTGGTCGCCTCGCCGTTCTCCGACCTGGACCAGATCGCCGCCGAGGCCAACGACACCACCTACGGGCTCGGCGCCGGCATCTGGACCCGCGACATCTCCAAGGCCCACGCCCTGGCGAGCAGGATCCGCGCCGGCACCGTCTGGATCAACTGCTACAACGTCTTCGACGCGGCCCTGCCGTTCGGCGGCTACAAGCAGTCGGGCTGGGGCCGCGAGATGGGACACGAGGTGCTGGAGGCCTACACCGAGGTCAAGGCGGTCTGCACCCAGCTCTGACCCACGATCTCCCGGGCTGTTTCGGGAAAGGCGGACCGGGATCGAAGGGGTGGGCGGCGGGCCGCACCTGGCCGCGCCCACCCCTTTTCGCCACCCTTGCGCCCCGCCCGACTCGCCGCCCCTGCCCGACTGGCCCGTCCGCGCCTGGCCCGCCGGGTGCGGATGCCCCGCCGTGGGCCTGGCGACTTGCCGGTGAAACCTGCAAATGGGACGGTGAGGGCGTGGCCGCCGCAGCCGATCAGGCAACCCGTCGAGACGTCGCCTGGGCGAGCGCGAGACAGTTCGCGCACGCGGCGGCCGAGCCGGCACCGGTCGTACGCCTGGCGCTCGCCCGGGCGGCGGGCCTGACGCTGGCCGAGGACCTGGTCGCGGCGACACCGCTGCCGGCCTTCGACACGGCCGCGATGGACGGGTTCGCCGTCGCCGGCGCCTCCGGCCCGTGGACGCTCACCGGCAGCGCCCGCCCCGGGCAGCCGTGGGCGGGGGAACGGCTGGCGGCCGGTCACGCCGTCGAGATCTCGACCGGCGCCCTGGTCCCGCCCGGGGCGTGGGCGGTGCTCCCGATCGAGCTGGCCGCTCCCGACGGCGACGCCGTGGCCGGGCCCGAGCTGCCAGGCGGCAAGCACATCCGGCTCACGGGGGAGGACGCGCCCGCCGGCGCGCGGCTGGCGCCCGCGGGCATCCCGGTGGGCCCCGCGCTGCTGGGCCTGGCCGCCTCCTGCGGCTACGACGAGCTGCCGGTCCGCCGCACGCCCGCCGTCCGGGCGATCGTCACCGGCGACGAGCTGGTCCGTCACGGCCTGCCCGGGCCTGGTCAGGTCCGTGACGCCTTCGGCCCGCTGCTGCCGTCCCTGGTCGCGGGGCTGGGCGGCCTGCTGGAGGGCCTCGTCCACGTCCCCGATCGGCCCCGCTCCGCGCTGGCCACGGCGGTGGAGGCGGCCTCCGGGGCCGACGTCGTCGTGGTCACCGGATCGACGTCGGTCGGCGTCACCGACGGGCTGCGCCGCCTGCTCGCCGAACGCGACGCCCGCTGGATCGTCGACGCGGTCGCGTGCCGGCCCGGCCACCCTCAGCTTCTCGCCCGGCCCCAGGGCGGCCCGTACGTCATCGGGCTTCCCGGCAATCCGTTCGCCGCGCTGGTGGCCGCGTACACGCTGCTCGGGCCGCTCCTGGCCGGGCTGTCCGGCCGCCCGCTCGGCATCCTGCCGCAGGCCCCGCTGCTCACCCAGGTCCCGGCGCCCGCCGGCCGCACCCGGATCGTCCCGGTCGTGTGGGACGGTCCCGGCGTGCGGGCGCTGGGCGGCGACCATCCGGCGTTCCTCAACGGCGCGGCCCTCGGCG
>NZ_JAHKRL010000368.1 GCF_019396405.1 Nonomuraea rhizosphaerae
GGCGGCCGCCACGCCCATCAGCGCCAGCGCCCACTCCGGCCACGCTCCGACCAGCGTCGCGAGCGTGGCCTCGGTGCGTACGGGCACCTTCACCACGTTCATGTCCGCCACGAGCTCCCGGGTCTGCCAGGCGACCTTGCCCTCCGGGGTGACGTACGCCGAGATGCCGGTGGTGGCCGCCGTCACGACGGCCCGGTTGTGCTCGACGGCCCGCAGCTTCGACATGGCCAGTTGCTGCGGCGGCAGGTTCGACTCGGCGTAGGAGGCGTTGTTGGTCTGCACCACCAGCGGCGTGGCCCCGGTCCTGACGGTCGCGCGGACGGTGCCGTCGTAGGCGACCTCGTAGCAGTTGACCGCGCCCACGGTGACCGGGCCCATCCTCAGGTCGCCCGGCTTCGTGCCCGCCACGGACTGCCGGCCGACCAGGCCGGCCCGCTCCCACAGGGCCAGCACGAGGTCCTTGAACGGCGTGTACTCGCCGAACGGGACCAGGTTCTGCTTGTCGTAGTACGCGCCCGGCCCGGTCACGGGGTCCCAGACGAGGCTGCGGGTGGCCCGGTTGGCGTCGCCGATGGCCACGACGGCGCCGACCAGCGTGGGGACGCCGACGCTCTTGACGGAGTCGTCGATGATCCGGGCGGCTTCCGGGTCGCGGTAGGGGTCGATGTCGGTGGAGTTCTCCGGGAGCACCACGATGTCGGGCTTGAGGAGTTTGCCGTCGCGTACGGCTTGAGCGAGTTTCATGGTCTCGTTGGCATGATTTTTCAGGACGACGGCGGGTTCGTCGCCCAGGATGTACATACCCCGTCCCGGCACGTTTCCCTGCACGACGCCGACGTTGACCGTCCGGCCCTCGTCGCCGGGCCTCGGCACGGCCAGGCTCAGCAGCGGGACGGCCAGCGCCAGGGCCACGGGCACGAGCCGCCCCACGACGCCCCAGGAGGCTCCCTCCGGACGTCCCGGGGCCCCAGGGCGGCGCGGACGCCTCGGCGTCTCCGAGCGCCCCAGCACCGCGTACGCGAGCAGCGCCCCGCACAGCACGACGGCGAACGACACGAGCGGCGCGCCGCCCAGCGCGGCGTACTCGGTGAACAGCGACTCGCCCTGGCTGAAGGCCAGCCGCGCCCACGGGAAGCCGCCGATGGGCACCAGGCCGCGGGCCCACTCCATGGCCACCCACAGCCCGCCGAACCACAGCGGCCACCAGCACAGCCTGAACACCAGCGACGCCAGCGCGGCCATGGCGGCGTAGAACAGGCTCTCGACGCCCACCAGGATCGCCCACACGTCGTCGCCGATCGTCCGCACCCAGGCGAGCGCGGGCAGCAGGAACACGACGGCGGCCAGGTATCCGACCCAGGCGGCGCGCCTCGGGCGGGCCCCGTGGAGGGCGGCGGCGATCAGCCCGATGCCCAGCGGGGCGGCCGGCCACCAGTCGAGGGGCGGGAAGGCGAGGAACAGCAGCAGACCGCCCGCGGCGGCGGCCACGGCACGGGCCAGGCCCGCTTTCCAGGACTCGCGCGGAGCCGCGCCAGAACCGGCCGTGCCAGCCGTGTCAGAGCCGGCCGGGCCGGCCGGGTCCGGGGTGTGCGGGGTCGTGCCGCCGGTGGGCGGTAGGCCCGTCCTGTCCTGCACCACGCGGTGTTCCCCTCGCCGTTTCGCACGCCTGCTTGCGAAAACGCTACCGCCCCGGGGCGGCGATCCGGACGCCGCGGCGTCTTCGATCCCGCATCGAGGCCCGGGGCAGGGAGCGGCAGGGTGATCCCGTGACCTGACGGGACCACCCGGCGCTGATGGCGGTCCGTGCGCACGAGAGCAGGAAGAGGGCCCGGAAACCCTTCGGACCGGACCCGTCTCGTCGGCGGCGAGCTCGGAATTCCGTTGTCTACTGGGCTCCCGGACCCGTCCCGGGTCCAACCCCCCGCCCGGTTGGGGTGCCCCGACTCGACGGACCGACGGCCCTGCACCTGGCTGTGTGGACGGAGTCACGCTCCGTCACGGACGCAGGATCCGACGATGTCAGAGACGGCCAACCGGCCAAGTCCCGTGCTGGACTGCGCAGCAAACTACCGACTCCACCTCAGATGTCAACCGTGTCCCGATCAGCAGAAACATCAAGTTTCCGCAGGTGGGGCATGATAACGATGTCGCCTTAAAGCGATCTAATGCCCATTAGTCGCCCCCTGGCCGCGCCTTGGCAAGCCGCGCAACACCGCCGCGATCAGCTCCGACGGCGCCTCTTCGGAGACGACGCCGAGCCGCTGGGTGGCCCGGGTCAGAGCGACGTAGAGGTCGCTCAGCCCACGCGGCGACTGCGAGATTATCAGGTCCGGATCGGCCACGATGACCGAATCGAACTCCAGCCCCTTGGCGTCGGTCACCCCCAGCACCGCGGCCGGAGCGTCGAGGGCGGCGGTCCCCCGGCCCGCCCCGGGCGCCACCACGGCGACGCCCTCCACGACGCCGGCGACGGCCTCGCCGAGGGGGCCGAGCAGCGCGTCGGGGACGACCACGGCCACCTTGCCGCCCTCGCCGATCTCCGCCTTGACCAGCTCGGGCAGCCAGGACAGGGGCGCCGTCCAGGGCTCGGCGCCGATCTCCCGTACGGACTGCGGCGCCTCCAGCGAGGGGTCGATGGCCTTCAGGACGCGGGCGGCGACCGCCATGAGCTCCACGGGCGTGCGGTAGTTGACGGTGAGCCGCTCCTGCCGCCAGCGCCCGGCCACGTACGGGTTCAGCACCTCCTCCCAGGAGCGGGCCCCGGCCATGGAGCCGGTCTGGGCGATGTCGCCGACGATCGTCATGGAGCGGGTCGGGATCCGCCGCATGACGGCCCGCCAGGCCATCGGCGACAGCTCCTGCGCCTCGTCCACGATCACGTGGCCGTAGGCCCAGGCCCGGTCGGCGGCGGCGCGTTCGGCGGTGGTCCGGTAGGGGCCCTCGCCGCGCTGCCGCTCGGCCAGGCGCTCGGCCTCCATGACGTCGGACAGGCCGGTCAGCTCCAGCACCTCGCGGGCGTAGGCCAGCTCGGCCTCGCGCTCGTGCTCCTCGGCCTGCCGGGCGGCGGCCAGGTCTTCCTCGGCCTGCAGGGCGCTGGCGCGCAGCACCTGCTCGTCGATCTCGCCGAGCAGCTCGGCGGCCTCGTCGAGCAGCGGGACGTCGGACTCGGTCCACTCGCCGCGCTCGCGGCGCAGCAGGGCGCGCTCGTCCGGCGTCAGGTCGGAGGCGGCGTAGCCGAGCCGCTCGGGCGAGCCGTACAGGCCCAGCAGCAGCCGCTGCGGCGTCAGGTACGGCCACAGCCGGTTCAGGGCGGTCTTGACCGGCTGCTCGGTGCGCAGCTCCTCGCGCAGGTCGGCCAGCTCGTCCTCGTCGAGCAGCCCCTTGCCGAGCTTGCGCGCCGCCTGCTTGGCCAGGGCGTTCAGGACGGAGCGGACGAACACGGCGCGGGCCTGGTTGTGCGGGCGGCGCGAGCGGGTGGCCCGGTTCCTGGCCGATTCGAGCATGTTGCGGTCGATGGTGAGCGTGTAGCGGCCCAGGGTCAGCTCGACGGGCTTGCGCGGCACCCGCTGCCGGTCCCGTACGGCCCGCGCGATCACCTCGGCCATGCGCAGGTCGCCCTTGACCGCGGCCACCTCGGAACGATCCCTGGCGGTGGCGGTCAGCCCGGGGTACAGCTCCCCCACCGTGGACAGCAGCACGTCGGTCTCGCCGAGCGAGGGCAGCACCTGCTCGATGTAGCGCAGGAAGGTGGGGTTGGGGCCCAGGATGAGCACGCCGCGCCGCTCCAGGCGCTCCCGGTGGGTGTAGAGCAGGTACGCGGCGCGGTGCAGCGCGACGACGGTCTTGCCGGTGCCGGGCCCGCCCTGGACGACCAGCACGCCGTTGAGGTCGGCGCGGATGACGCGGTCCTGCTCGGCCTGGATGGTGGCGACGATGTCGCGCATGCGGCCGGTACGCCGCTCGTCGAGCGCGGCCAGCAGCGCGGCCTCGCCGTTGAGGGTGGCGCGGTCGTCGTCGGTCAGCGAGTCGAGGTCGAGCAGGTCGTCGTCGACGCCGACGACGGCGCGGCCCTTGGTCTGCAGGTGCCGCCGGCGGGTCAGGCCCATCGGCGCGGCCGGGGTGGCGCGGTAGAACGGCTGGGCGACGGGCGCGCGCCAGTCGATGAGCAGCCGCTCCTGCTCGTCGTCGGTGAGCCCGATCTTGCCGATGTACAGGCGGCCCTCGTCGACATGATCGAGACGGCCGAAAACCAGGCCGCGCTCGACCGCCCAGAGCCGCGCCAGCCTGGAGGCGTACATGCCGGCGAACGTGTCGCGCTCCGACCTGTTCTGCAGCGTGCCGACGGCGCCCGTGGCCAGCACCTCCTTCAGCTGGCTCTGGGTGCGCTCGCGCAGCGCGTCGAGACGGGCGTAGAGGCGGGCGACGTACTCCTGCTCCTTGGCGAGCTCGGTTTGACGAGTTGCCGCCTGACCATTATTGTGGTTAATGGGACACTCCGGGCCATTCTGCTTGTTGTTACGACAAACGACGACATTAGCACGCCTGTTGAGGCACTCCCCATCTTTGCGCTTGTTGTCCTTTCCCGCACACGTCCCGCACACGGTCACGACTTCGTTTCACCTCTTGACCGGAACCCTTCGCCCTCTTAGGTTCACATCAAGTTAGGAAAGTTTCCTAACTTCGAGCCTAGGAGCGCTTGTGAGCCATCCGGTGCCGGGGACTCCCAGTCTGCTACGCGCGATCAACGATCGCGCGGCCCTGCAGGCACTCCTCGACCGGGGCCCGCTGACGCGCCCTGAGATCGGCACCCTGACCGGCCTGTCGAAGCCGACCGCCTCACAACTGCTGTCCCGCCTCCAGGAGGCCGGGCTGGTGGTCCTGGACGGCATCAGGGAGGGCCTGCCGGGGCGCACGGCCGAGGTGTACCGAATCAACCCGGCGGCGGCGTACGTGGGCGCCCTGGACGTCACCCCGGCCAAGATCGAGGCGCGCGTCGCCGACATCACCGGCACGACGGTGGGCGAGTACGTGCTGCCCACGCCGCGCCGTCCCGGCGGCGAGCTGGTGGCCCGGCTGCGCGCGGCCCTGGACGGCGCCCAGCCGCCCGGTCCGCTGCGCCGGGTGGTGATCGGCGTGCAGGCCGCGATCGACCCGTCCACGGGCCGGCTGGGCTACGCCACCGCCAAGGACATGCCGGGCTGGCAGATCGCCGACCTGGTCCCCACGCTCGGCGCGGGTCTCGGCGTGCCCGTGTCGGTGGAGAACAACGTCAACCTCGTGGCGCTGGCCGAGCAGGCCCACGGCGCGGCGCGGGGCGACTCCGACTTCGTGCTGCTGTGGGCCGACGAGGGCATCGGCTCGGCCATCGTGCTGGGCGGGCGGATGCACCGGGGCGCCACCGGCGGCGCGGGCGAGGTCGGCTACATGCCGACCCCGGGCGCGCCGACGGCCCGCGAGGCCGGGCGCTACGCCAACCACGGCTACCAGGCGCTGACCGGCGGCCCGGCCGTGCTCAAGCTGCTGCGCTCGTACGGCGTGCGCGGCACCGACTTCCGCCAGGCCATCGCGAACGCGGTGCGCGCGGCGGAGGACCAGAAGGGCGACGACGCGAGGGCGGGGCTGCGCGACATCGCCGCGCGGCTGGCGGTGGGCCTGGCCGCCATCACCTCGGTCATCGACCCAGGGCTCATCGTGCTGACCGGCGGCGTGGTGCTGTCGGGCGGCGAGACGCTGCGCGAGCTGATCGAGCACGAGCTGCACGCGCTGACCATCCCCCGGCCCCGGTTGCGCCTGTCGACCGTCGAAGGCAACCCCGTCCTGGCCGGCGCCCTGGACCTGGCCCTGGACATCGTCCGGGACGAGGTCTTCGGCTCCACGGTTTCCCCGCCATGAGGTTGTTCCGAGCAGAGGAGGCACTCCCCGTGCGCTTCGTCCCCCTGGCGGCCGCAGGGCTCGCCGTCCTGTCCCTGGCAGCGTTCACCACCGGGTGCACGGCGGGCAAGGAGGGCGGCCCCGCCCTCGGCTCGCAGCCGAAGGCCAGCAACACCGCGCCGTCGGCAATCCCGGCCGCCACGATCGAGCTGTGGCACGGCTTCTCGGCGGACTCCGAGGTGAAGGCGTTCACCGACGCCATCGCCGGTTTCAACAAGCTGTACCCGCAGATCACCGTCAAGATGGTCAAGGGCGTGCAGGACGAGCAGATCACGCAGGCGGTGCGCGGCGGCCACGCGCCGGACGTGGCCTCGTCCTTCACCACCGACTCGGTGGCCGCGTGGTGCAAGCAGGGCGTCTTCCAGGACCTGAACCCGATCATCAAGCAGGACGGCGTGGACCTGTCGGGCCTGCCGCCGGTGGTCGACACCTACACGCAGTTCGACGGCAAGCGGTGCGTGATGCCGCTGCTGACCGACGCGTACGGCCTCTACTACAACAAGGCCCTGATGAAGGGCAACCAGCCGCCCAGGACGCTGTCGGAGCTGACCAAGCTGGCCAAGGAGCTGACGGTCAGGAACGCGGACGGCACGATCAAGGTGGCCGGCTTCATCCCGAGCGGCCAGTACTACGAGAACGGGGCCAGCCACCTGGGCGCCATGGTCGGCGCGAAGTGGACGAACCCGGACGGCACCTCGGCGATCGGCTCGGACCCGGCCTGGAAAACGCTGCTGAACTGGCAGAAGGAGCTCGTCGACTGGTACGGCTACGCGAACCTGGACAAGTTCCGCAAGAGCCTGGGTGACGAGTTCTCCGGCAAGCACCCCTTCTACGAGGGCAAGGTCGCAATGGGCATCGACGGCGAGTGGCGGGTCGCCATGCTCGCCAACGAGGCGCCGAAGCTGGACTACGGCACCGCGCCCGTCCCGGTGGACGACGCCAGGCCCGACCTGTACGGCAGCGGCTTCACCGCCGGCACCGTGATCGGCGTGCCGAAGGGCGCCAAGAACCCGGAGGCGGCGTGGGCGCTGGTGAAGTACCTGGCCACGGACACCGGCGCGCTGGTCACGCTGTCGAATGCGATCCGCAACGTGCCGACGACCAAGGCCGCGCTGGAGTCGCCGGACCTGAAGAAGGACGAGAACTTCCAGACCTTCCTCGACATCTTCGCCAACCCGAGGACGACGACGGTGCCGGCGCACGTCAACTCCGTCTTCAACCAGGAGGCGCTGCAGACGTTCATGACCTCGTGGGAGAAGGGCTCGGCCAAGGACCTGGACGCGGGGCTGAAGGACGTCGACAAGCGGATCGACGACAAGCTGAAGCTGTCGGGCGGCTGAGCCGATGGCAGTGATCCCGCTCAGGCGCAGGGAGGGCCTCAAGGCCCTCCTGTGGCTGTCGCCGTGGCTGGCAGGGTTCGGGGTGTTCTTCGCCTACCCGCTGCTGGCGACCGTCTACTTCTCCTTCTTCAAGTACGACCTGTTCTCGCTGTCGTTCACCGGCCTGGACAACTACGCCTACTTCCTCAAGGACGACCGGGCCTGGATCTCGATCCGGAACACGGCCTGGCTGGTCGTGGTGATGGTGCCGGCCCAGGTGCTGTTCGCCCTGGGGGTGGCGCAGTTGGTGACCAGGCTGAAGGCGGGCGTGGGGTTCTTCCGCACGGTGTTCTACCTGCCGTCGCTGATCCCGGTGACGGCCGGGACGGTGGCCTTCGTCTTCCTGATGAACCCGGCGACCGGGCCGGTCAACCGGATCCTGGGCCTGGCCGGCGTCCAGGGACCGGACTGGTTCGGCGACAAGGACTGGTCCAAGCCGGGACTGACGCTGCTGGCCATGTGGGGCGTCGGCAACCTCATGGTGATCTTCCTGGCGGCGCTGCTGGACGTGCCCCGGCACCTGTACGAGGCGGCGGCGATCGACGGGGCGGGGGCGTGGCGGCAGTTCCGCAGCATCACATTGCCGACGATCCGGCCGGTGCTGATGTTCTCGGCGGTGACCGGGGTGATCTACACGCTCCAGTACTTCACGCAGGCGATGATCGCCGCCCGGGTCGCCTCGGGCACCACCGACGCGCCGGGCACGGCGTTCACGCCGGGCTATCCGGAGATGTCGACGCTGACGCTGCCGCAGTGGCTGTTCCAGACGGGCTTCCGCGACTACACGATGGGGTACGCGTGCGTGCTGGCGCTGGTGCTGTTCGCGGCGTCGCTGGTGTTCACGCTGATCCTGCTGCGGCAGTTCCGCGGGTTCGAGGAGGTGGCCTCGTGAGCGCGACGCTGGTGGCGGCCCCGTCGCGGGCCGCCGGGCGTCATACGGGGGTGCGGCGGGCCCGGGCCAGGAGGGTCCTGTACTGGATCGCCACGCACGCGGTGGCGGTGGCGCTGACGATCGCGTTCGCCGGGCCGCTGGTCTTCGTGCTGCTGACGGCCGTGATGAGCGACAACCAGGCGCTGACCGACGAGCTGTGGCCGCACACCTGGAACTGGGCCAACTTCGCCGACGTGTTCGCCAGGTCGCCGATCCTGGTGTGGCTGCGCAACACGATGATCTACGCGGGGCTCGGCACGCTGTTCACGCTGCTGTCCTCGGTGCCGGTCGCCTACGCGCTGGCGCGCTTCCGCTTCCCGGGGCGCAGGCTGGCGTTCCTGCTGGTCATCACCATGATGATGCTGCCGCCGCAGGTCATCGCGGTGCCGATCTACCTGATCTGGGCGCGGATGGACCTGACCGGGACGCTGTGGCCGCTGGTGCTGCCGATGCTCCTGGGCGACGCGTTCTCGATCTTCCTGCTGCGGCAGTTCCTGCTGACGATCCCGCGCGACTACACCGACGCGGCGCGGGTGGACGGCTGCTCCGATCTCAGGACGCTGGTGCGGGTGATCCTGCCCATGGCCCGGCCGGCGATCGCGGCGACGGCGCTGTTCCAGTTCTTCTACTGCTGGAACGACTACTACGGGCCGCTGCTGTACGCCGGGGAGAACTGGACCCTGTCGGTGGGCCTGGCCTCGTTCAAGGCGCTGCACAGCGTGCAGTGGAACCTGACCATGGCGGCCACGCTGCTGGTCATGGCGCCGGTGATCATCGTGTTCTTCTTCGCCCAGAAGGTCTTCATCGAGGGCGTGACGCTGACGGGGGTGAAGGGTTGAAACTGGCCGTGGTGGGGGGCGGCTCGACGTACACGCCTGAGCTGGTGGACGGGTTCGCGCGGCTGCGGGAGTCGCTGCCGATCTCCGAACTGGCCCTCATAGATCCCGATATTTCGCGACTTGAGGTGGTTTCCGGGATGGCGCGCCGGATGCTGGCCCGCGCCGGCCACCCGGCGCGGGTCCTGGCCACCTCCTCCGTCGAGGAGGGCGTGTCCGGCGCCCAGGTCGTGCTGTTCCAGCTGCGCGTGGGCGGGCAGGCGGCGCGCGACGTGGACGAGACGCTGCCGCTGCGGTGCGGCTGCGTGGGGCAGGAGACGACGGGCGCCGGCGGCCTGGCCAAGGCGCTGCGCACGGTTCCGGTCGTGCTGGGGATCGCCGAGACGGTCCGCGCGCACGCGCCGGACGCCTGGATCGTCGACTTCACCAACCCGGTCGGCATCGTCACCCGGGCGCTGCTCGACGCGGGGCACCGGGCGATCGGGCTGTGCAACGTGGCGATCGGCATCCAGCGCAGGGTCGCCGCGCTGCTGGGCGTGGAGCCGTCGCGGATCTCGCTCGGGCACGTCGGGCTCAACCACCTGTCCTGGGAGCGGGCCATCTGTCTGGACGGTGAGGATGTGCTTGCCTCACTGCTGGACTCGCACCTGGACGAGCTGGCCGAAGGGACGGGCATGCGTCCCGGCCTGGTGAAGCGGCTCGGCGTGCTGCCGTCGTATTATCTACGCTATTTCTATGATCATGACGCGGTGGTCGAGGAGCAGCGCGCCAAGCCGTCGCGCGCGGCCGAGGTGGCGGCGATGGAGGAGCGGCTGCTGGAGATGTACGCCGACCCCTCGGTGGCCGAGAAGCCGGAGCTGCTCGGCGAGCGTGGCGGGGCCTTCTACTCCGAGGCGGCGGTCGAGCTCATCGCCTCGCTGCTCGGCGACCGGCCGGGGGCGCACGTGGTGAACGTCCGCAACCGGGGCACGCTGCCGTTCCTGGACGACGACGCGGTGATCGAGGTGCCCGCCCACGTGTCGGGAACCGGTGCCGAGCCGCTGCCGGTGGCGCCGGTCGAGCCGCTGTTCGCCGGGCTGATCGCGCACGTGTCGGCGTACGAGTCGCTGGCCCTCGACGCGGCCCTGCGCGGCGGCGCGGACCGCGTGCGCGACGCGCTGCTGGCCCATCCGCTGGTCGGGCAGGACGCGGTGGCCGAGGAGCTGACCGGGCTGCTGCTGGAGGCCAACCGGGCCCACCTGCCGTGGACGGTGAGGTAGTGGAGCACCGCAGGCTCGTGCTGGCGGTCGACGGCGGCAACAGCAAGACCGACGTGGCGGTGGTGGCCGAGGACGGCGAGGTGCTGGCCACCGGCCGCGCGGGCCCGTTCGCGCCGCAGAGCGAGGGCGTGGAGAAGGCGCTGGACGCGGTGGAGCTGGCGCTGCGCCGGGCCCTCGGCAGCGCGCTCGACGGGCCTCCCGACGGGCCCTCCGGCGGCCCTGTCGTCTACCCCGGCCGGTTCGACCACGTGGCCGCCTACCTGGCGGGGGCCGACCTGCCGGTGGAGGAGGAGGCCCTGGAGCGGGAGTTCGCCCGCCGCGGGTTCGGCCCGGACATCGTGGTGCGCAACGACACCTTCGCCCTGTTACGGGCGGGCGCGTCGGCGTCCTGGGGCGTGGCCGTGGTGTGCGGCGCGGGCATCAACGCGGTGGGCGTCTCCCCCACCGGCGAGGTGGCCCGCTTCCCCGCCCTGGGCCGCCTGAGCGGCGACTGGGGCGGCGGCCAGGGCGTGGCCGAGGAGGCCCTGTGGCACGCGATCCGGGCCGAGGACGGCCGCGGCCCGGCGACCGCGCTGGCCGAGCTGTGCAGCCGTCACTTCGGCACGCGCACGGTCGAGGAGCTGGTCCTGGACATCCATTTCGGCCGGCTGCCCGAGGACCGCCTGCACGAGCTGACGCCGGGCGTGTTCGCGGTGGCGGCCGGCGGGGACCCGATCGCGGTGTCGCTGGTGGAGCGGCAGGCCGAGGAGGTCGTGGCGCTGGCGGAGGTGGGCCTGCG
>NZ_JAHKRL010000369.1 GCF_019396405.1 Nonomuraea rhizosphaerae
CCCCCCTGCCCGAGCCGCGGGGCCCGCCCGCCACCTCGCCGGTCGTGCTTGTGGCGGCGAAGGCGTCGGCGGCCAAGCTGGCCAGCAGCCTGCAGCCGAGCTGGGCGGGCGTCATCGCGGCGGCCAACGTCGCCAACCCGGACGGACCCGGCAAGAAGGTACGCGTCCTGGCCCTGAACCCGGAGAAGAACTCGGCGGGCATGGCGGCGCTCCTGGCCGCCGCGGGCTCGGCGCAGCGGGCCGGGCAGGGCAAGGCGCTGGTCGGCGCCCTGAAGGAGCTGTCGTCCGGCCACCTCGTCGACGACCCGAACGCGATGCTGGCCAGCCTCACCGTGAAGTCCGGCAGCAAGGTGCCGATCGGCGCCACCTCCGAGCAGGCCGTCTACCAGCACAACACGAAGAAGCCGGACGCCCAGGTGGTGCCGCTCTACCCGGCCGAGGGGACGCTCAGCCTCGACTACCCGATCATCGTCGTCACCAAGGACGCGGCGGCGCAGAAGGCCGCGGCGGCCTTCCGGCAGGAGCTCGGCACCGAGTCGGCCAAGCGGGCGCTGCGCGACCAGGGCTTCCGCACGCCGGACGGCACGGCGGGCGACGTCCTGTCCAAGGGCAAGGGCTTCAACCCCGCGCCGCCCCAGGCTCTGCCCGCGCCCGACGAGAAGTCGGTGGCCAGCATGGCGCAGACCTGGTCCAGGCTGAACCTCGGCACCCGCATGCTCGCCCTGCTCGACATCTCGGGCACGATGGCGCTGCCGGTGCCGGGCACGAAGATGACCCGCATGCAGGCCATCGGCAAGATCGCCGCGGAGGGGCTCGGCCTGTTCCCGGCGGACGCCGAGATCGGGGTCTGGGCGTTCTCCACCCACCTGGACGGCCAGGGCAAGGACTGGCGCGCGGTGGTGCCGGTCGGGCCGCTCAGCGAGAGTGTCAACGGCGTGCTGCGCAAGGACGCGATCGGCCGCCAGCTCGCCGTCACCCAGGCCAAGGCCACGGGCGACACCGGGCTCAACGACACGCTCAAGGCCGCGTACGCCGAGATGACGAAGTCGTACCAGGAGGACAAGATCAACACGATCCTGATCCTCACGGACGGCGCCGGCAACGACGACCCGGACGGCGGCGTCACGAACGCGCAGATCCTGAGCTACCTGAAGAAGACCTACAACCCCAAGCGGCCGGTCAGCATCCTGCTCATCGCCTTCGGCCCCGACGCCCCCAAGGGCAAGGCGCAGATGGACGCGCTGGCCGGGGCCACCGGCGGCGAGGCGTACATCGCCAAGAACATCCTGGAGGTCAGGGACTTCTTCCTGGAGGGCATGCAGCGCCGCCTGTGCGCCCCGCGCTGCGACGGCTGATCACCGACCGATGCCTTTTGGGCATGAACCGGCGGATCTGAGTAACCCCGTCCGATGACAACGGCGTCCTATCCCGTGAGGTCGACCCGCGGGGAGGGAACGTGCCCGGATGGCCAGCCGTTGACCGGGGTGATGATCAGCAGGTGGTGGAGGCTCTTCGGACGGGTGCCGTCGAAGGGCTCTACGACTCGTACGCCGAGCGGTTGCACGACTACGCGTGCTCGCTGCTCGGCGAGCGGGACGCCGCCGCCGACTCCGTCCATGACGCCCTCGTCACCGCGCACGGGTGCGTCTCGCGGCTCAGGGAGCCCGCGAGGCTGAGGGCCTGGCTGTACGCGCTGACGAGGTTCCAGGCGGTGGCCCGTCTCGCGCATCGGCCGTCCGACGACAGTGTGCCCCTGCCCGTGTTCGACGAGCCGGACGATCTGGAGCTGTCCGACCTGGTGCACGAGGCGCTCGGGGAGCTGAGCGACAACGAGCGCGAGGTCCTGGAGCTGTCGCTCAGGCACGGGCTGACGCCCGCCGAGGTCGCCTCCGTGCTCGGGCTGACCTCCCGGCAGGCCGCCGCGCGGCTCGGCCGGGCGCGTGACCATCTGGAGAACGCGGCCGCGGCCGTCGTCCTGGCGCGCAGCGGGCGGGCGCACTGCCCGGACCTGTCGGCGATGCTGGACTCCTGGGAGGGTCCGCTCACCCCTCTGCTGCGGCGGCGGCTGTCCGGGCACATCTCGGGGTGCGAGGTGTGCACGGAGGGGCGGCACCGGAAGGTCTCCGCCGAGCGGCTGCTGGACCTGGTGCCGGTGGCGTTCCCGCCCATCTCCCTGCGGCTGCGGGTGGCCGACACCTGCGGCAACCCGGAGCGGGGCCAGACCAGGACGCTGATCATGGATCGGGGGGAGAGCTTCGACCGGCTCGGCTTCCCCGTGGCGGTCGAGCGGCGCTCGCGCCGGCGCAAGCCGCGCAGGCTGGCTCCGGTGCTGCTGGCGGGCGCGGCGGTGCTCACGGCGACGGGCGCGGTGGTCGTGATGAACACCGGGGACCCGGCCAGGACCGCGATGCGGGTCGCTCCCGTGCCGACCGTCTCGGCCTCCCCGCGGGAGCCCGAGGAGTCGGTCACACCTGAGCCGGTGCTGGAGGACGAGCTCACGCCGACGCCCGAGCCGACCCGGACGCCGCCCTCCACCGGCGCGCCCAGCGCCCGCCCGGTCGCCACCGCGGCGACCACCCGGCCGGCCGCGGCCCCGACGCCCACCAGGCGGCCCTTACGCGGCGCGCGGCTGTCGACCTCCTGCCCGAACGGCATCGACAGCGCGGCGAAGATCGGGCTGCGCGCCCGCAACGCCACCGTGACCTGGAAGGCCACCGCCTCGCAGGGGCTGGTGGTCTTCCCCGCGAACGGCTCGATCAGGGCGGGCGGCTCGATCTCGGTGGTGGTGACGGTCGACGACCCGAACACCGGCGGCAGCGGCACCGTGTCGTTCAGCTCGAACGGCGGCGGGGGGACGAGCTGCTCGCTCTCGTGGAACGCTGGAACGCTCCCGACCGACGAGCCGCCGCCCGATCAGCCCTCCAACACCCCGGATCCGACGGAGACGCCGACCAACCCGACGCAGAGCACGTCGGTCGACAACCTAGACATCTCCTGACATTTTCCGGCATTCCTGAAGAATCCCTGGCAGTCTGCGGTCGTATGCCCAGGCCAGCGTGTCCCCTGTGACTTATGTTATAAAAAGGGATAAACCGGACTTGCCCTCGAAGACGGGGTCACAAGTAGGGCATCCTGGTTGCTTGGAAACCGCGCCGGTGGCCGGGGCCTCATATGTCCCTGTGTGGCAGAAGTCACGAAGAAATCTTCGCTTGCCGGTAAACCGGAGCGCGTCGCCAAGCGTCGGCATTGACGTGTCCACGGCTGGATTGGTCCCATGAAGCGCGATCGATCACGCCCTCAACCAGCAAGGCCCAGGGAGAACAGGTAGATGCTCAAGCACCGCAGAGCGCTCACGTGGCTGCTCGCGCTCGCCTGCATCGCGGGGGCGGTGATCGCGTTGTTCGACATACAGACACCGCTGCGCCCGTTCCTGATCTCCCTGTTCCTTCTGGTGGTGCCGGGCGCGGCAGTCGTCGGACTGTTGCGTGATCGTGACCCTCTTGCCGCACTATCAGTAGGAGCCGCGGCCAGCCTCGTGCTTAATGTGCTTCTCGCACAAGCAATGCTGCAGTTCAATGCTTGGTCGCCGCGGGCCGGCGTCGCGACCGTCGCCGTGCTCGGTGGTTTCATGTACGTGCTTCGCGTGTTGTACCGGGGGAAGAACATGCCGACCGAACAGGGGGCCAGGGCAAGGTGAACATCTCAGTGGTTCGCCCCAGGGACCTCGGGGAATCCGAGCGGGCCCGATGGCGCGCGCTCCAGAAGGCCGACCCGAGCCTGGACAACCCCTTCCTTTCCGTCGAGTTCGCCGTGGCGATGGACCGCCTGCGGGATTATGTGAGGGTGGCGGTCGTCCAGGACGGCGGCGAGATCGTCGGCTTCTTTCCCTATGAGCGCCACAGCTTCAGCATCGGCAAGCCGCTCGGCGGCTTTCTCACCACGTGCCACGGACTGATCGCCGTACCGGATCTGGCACTTGAGGCGAAAGCCTTGCTGCGCGCCTGTAAGCTCAGCGTTTTCGACTTCGACCACCTGGTCGCCGGGCAGCCGACGTTCGCCGCGTACGAGAGCGACGTCCGTCCGGCGCCCGTCATGGACTTCACCCAGGGCTTCGACACCTGGATCGAGCAGGTGAAGGCCAACTCGCCCAAGAACCTGAAGACCGTGCGCTACAAGGAGCGCAAGTTCGGCAGGGAGCACGGTGGGCTTCGCTTCGAATGGGCCTCGGCCGATCCCGAAGTGTTACGCACTCTGCTCGCATGGAAGTCCGACCAGTACAGGCGGACGGGCCGGGTCGACCGGTTCGCCCAGCCCTGGATCGTCGAGCTGATCGATCTGATGTTCGCCGAGCAGTCCGCCGACTTCTCGGGCGTGCTGACGATGTTGTACGCGGGAGACGTGCCAGTCGCGGGCCATTTCGGACTGCGCACGGCCACCACGCTCGTCGGGTGGTTCCCGGCGTACGACACCGAGTACGCCCGTTACTCGCCCGGCATCGTGCACCACCTGCAAATGGCCGAGGCCGCCGCGGCGGCCGGTCTGCACATGGTGGACATGGGCAAGGGCGGCAAGGAGTACAAGGACTGGCTCAAGAGTGGGGTGCTCTATGTGGCCGAGGGACGCGTGTCAAGACCCTCAGCCACAGCAGCGGTGCACTGGATGGGCAGAACTCCTTTCAACAAAGCCCGAACAATTGTGATGGATCGGCCGTCTCTCTATAGAGCAGCCGATCGTGTCCTGAAGGGCTTCGGTCGGGTGCGGAGTTCGATGCACCAGGAGTCATCCAACGCAGTAGTCAAGCAAGAACCCACGGGAGCAAGCTGAACCGCTCCCGGCCCCGAATCACCCCCGTATGACCCCCCGCGCAACCCTCGCTCCCAGTGGACTCTTCAATGCACCGTTCCGCAGCACCGCCATTCCTCCTGCACCCCAGGAGTGGCTGCGACGGCCCGCACGGGAGAGTCTCGGAAGGAATTTCCGACAACATGAGTCCCGACATCACCAAGCACAACGGCAAGGTGCAGATCACGCCCTTGCGGTCGATGCCACCTATTGAGCGCTTCACGCCGGTCACGCCTCACCTGGCCATATCCCCAACGGTGAGCGTCGTGGTCCCGGCGATGAACGAGGCGGAGAACCTGCCGCACGTGTTCGCCACGCTGCCCCAGTGGATCGACGAGATCATCCTCGTGGACGGCAATTCCGTCGACGACACGGTGGCGGTGGCCAGGCGTCTGCGGCCCAACCTGAAAGTGGTCACCCAGACCGGCAGGGGCAAGGGCGACGCCCTCAGGGCCGGTTTCGAGGCGGCCACCGGCGACATCATCGTGATGATCGACGCCGACGGCTCCACCGATGGTCACGAGATCATCACGTTTGTCGGTGCGCTGGTCACCGGCGCCGACTTCGTCAAGGGCTCACGGTACGCCGCTGGTGGAGGCAGCGACGACCTGACCTACGGACGCCGGCTCGGCAACAAGGTCCTCACCGGTATCGTCAACCTGATGTACGGCACCCAGTACACCGACTTGTGCTATGGCTACAACGCCTTCTGGGCCCGTCATCTCGACGTGCTGGATCTCGACTGCGACGGTTTCGAGGTCGAGACGCTCCTGAACGTCCGGGCGGCCAAGAACGGACTGAAGGTGCACGAGGTGCCCAGCCATGAGCGCAACCGCATCCACGGTGAGAGCAACCTTCACGTGGTGCGCGACGGTTTGAGAGTGCTCCGGACCATTCTTCGCGAATGGCGCCGTCAGCCTGTCCCCTCGCTCCCGCAACCCGCCGCTGCTCCGGCCGCGGACCGGGGTGTCGCCTAAGAAGGTCCGCCTGTGAAAACGTCTGTTGTCATCTGCGTCTACACCGAGGAACGGTGGGAGGACATCAGGCAAGCCGTGGAGTCGGTCGAGAGCCAGCGGCGCCGGCCGCACGAGCTGATCCTGGTGGTCGACCACAACCCGGACCTGCACCTCAAGCTCAAGCGTGAATATCCACAGGTCATCGTGGTGGAGAACACGCACGAGCAGGGGCTGTCCGGAGGCAAGAACACCGGCGTGGCCACGGCCACCGGTGAGATCGTCGCGTTTCTCGACGACGACGCCGTCGCCGACCCCGGATGGCTGGAGGCTTTGGAGGAGGGCTTCCAGACTCCGGGGGTCGTCGGCGTGGGCGGCAGGACCGACCCGCTCTGGGCGTCCCAGCGCAGACCGCGCTGGTTCCCGTACGAGTTCGACTGGACGGTCGGCTGCTCATACCGCGGCATGCCCGCGGTGCAGGCGCCGATCCGCAACGTCATGGGCGGCAACGCCGCCTTCGTACGGGAGATCGTCGCCGAGGTGGGCGGCTTCCACAGCGGCATCGGCCGCAGCGTGCAGGGCCGCAAGTCGCGCCCGCTGGGGTGCGAGGAGACGGAGTTCTGCATCAGGCTGAGCCAGCGCAAGCCGGGCTCGGTCATGCTGTTCGAGCCGCGCGCGATGATCGGGCACAAGGTGTCGCGTCAGCGTGAGCGGTTCGCCTACTTCCGGTCCAGGTGCTACGCCGAGGGCCTGTCGAAGGCCCTGGTCACGCAGGAGGTCGGCACCCAGGACGGGCTGGCCAGCGAGCGGGCGCACGCGCTGAAGGCGCTGCCGCTCGGCGCGCTGCGCGGCGTCGGGGAGGCGCTCCGCGGCGACGTGGGCGGGCTCGGCCGGGCCGCCGCGATCGTGGTCGGCCTGGCCTGGACGACCTGGGGGTACGTGGTCGGCACCGCGCGGCTGAAGGCGGCGCGGTCATGATCCGCGTGCCGATCCTGATGTACCACTCGGTCAGCGACACCCCGAACGAGGAGACCAAACCGCACTCGGTGCGGCCGTCCGACCTGGCCGAACAGCTCGCCTACCTGTCGGAGAGCGGCTTCACCCCGCTCACCCTGGGCGACCTGGTGGCCTCGGTGAACAAGAACAACGGCAGGCACGTGCCGGACAAGCCGATCGTGATCACGTTCGACGACGGTTACGCCGACTTCCACACCCACGCCCTGCCGCTGCTCGACCGCTACCGGTTCCCCGCCACGGTCTTCCTGACCAGCGGCTGGGTGGCCGACGCGGGCGACGACGCCGCGGGCCGGCCGCTGGACGACATGCTTACCTGGGGACAGGCCCGCGAGGTCGCCCAGACCGGCATCGAGATCGGCGGCCACAGCCACAGCCATCCGCAGCTCGACCAGCTCGGCGACGACGAGCTGCGCCAGGAGCTGCGCAGGAACAAGGGCCTGCTGGAGGAGCGGATCGGCGCGCCGGTCGCCACCATGGCCTACCCCTACGGTTACTCCAGCGCCCGGGTGCGCCGTGAGGTGCGCAAGGCCGGCTACTTCGCCGCCTGCGCGGTGAACAACGCCATCGCCGCCGACCGCCACGACATGCTGGCCATCCCCCGGCTGACCGTCGCCCGGCACGTTTCCATCAACATGTTCAAGCGCGCCGTCGAAGGCAACGCCGTACCCCTGATCTACCTGCGCGAGCGTGTCCTCACCAAGGGGTACGCCGTGGTCAGGCGGACACGGTACGGCCTGCGCCGGGTGCGCGGAAATGTCTGAGCTCTGGAGCAGGCTGCGGCGCGAGCTGCGGAACCCGTTGTTCCGCAACGGCTACGCGCTGATGGCCAACACCGCGATCACGGCCACGCTCGGCATGGGCTACTGGCTGCTGGCCGCCCACTACTACACGCCCGAGGAGTTCGGCCGCGGCCAGGCGGTGATCACCGCGATGCGGCTGTTCGCGTCGCTGACCGCGCTGGGCCTGGTGGGGGCGCTGGCGCGCTTCCTGCCGCTGGCCGGCCGCCGCATCCCCGAGCTCATCCTGCGCGGGTACGGCCTGGCGGCGGTGACCGGCGGCGTCGCGGCGCTGGGGTTCCTGCTGACCCTGCCGGTGTGGGGGCAGACGTACTCGGTGCTCGGCGGGTTCGGGCCCGGCCTGTTCTTCCTGGTGTCGGTGCTGGTCTGGGCGGTGTTCACGCTCCAGGACGTGGTGCTGACCGGGCTGCGCGCGGCCACCTGGGTGCCGCTCAACAACTTCGTCTTCGGCCTGGTCAAGATGGGGCTGCTGATCGCCCTGGCCGGGGCGCTGCCCAACGGCGGCATCTTCACCTCGTGGATGGTGCCGACGGCCGCCGCGCTGATCCCGGTCAACTGGCTGATCTTCGGCGTCGTCGTGCCCCGGCACATGAAGAAGACCGAGACCGTCCAGCGGCCGCCGCGGCTGCGTGAGATCGGCAGGTTCCTGGCCGGGGACTTCCCCGGCACGCTGTCGATCCTGGCGATCGTCTACCTCGTGCCCGTCCTCGTGGCCACCCATGTGGGCGAGGCCACGTTCGGGCGCTTCTCGGTGGCGCACACGCTGGCCAGCATGATCGAGCTGCTGGCCATGAACATGGCCGTCTCGCTGACCGTCGAGGGCTCCTTCGACCAGGCACGGCTGGCCGAGCACTGCCGCCGGGCGCTGCGGCGGGCGTACATGATCACCGTGCCGATCATCGCGACGGCGATCGCGGGCGCGCCGCTCATCCTGGCGATCTTCGGGTCCGGGTTCGCCGAGGAGGGGACGACCCTGCTGCGGCTCATGGCCCTGGCCGTGCTGCCACGGGTGCTGATCGAGGTCTACCTCAGCTCGCTGCGGGCGCGCAGCGAGGCGCGCAAGCTGGCGATCGTGCAGATCGGGCTCGCGGTGATGGTGATCGGGGCGATGCTGGAGCTGTTCCCGAGCGCCGGGGTGAACGCGGTCGGGTGGGCTATGTTGCTCAGCGAGTCATTGATGGCACTTTTGATCTTCAGATCTCTACGCAAAATACTCACGGGTGACGGAATCAGGCAGCGTGCTGTCACTCAGGGGTCGTCCGGGGCCGCATGATGGTCAACGTGAGGCAACGGGACGGCGATGGCATGACAGCGGCGGGGATCACAGGCTCCTCCGAGTCCAAGGGAAGCACGGAGGAGGAGACGGACGTGCCGTTCGATCCGGACGCCACGGGAATCATCCCGCGGCTGGTCCTGCCGGACGAGCCCGCCAAGGAGCCGGATCCCCCGCAGGAGAGCGCCGACGACAGCCCTGACGACTCCGCTGCCGAGGAGGTCGTCGAGGAGGTCGAAGAGGACGCGGACGAAGAGGGCGAGGACGAGGACGAGGAGGCGGACACCGGCACGTTGCCGGCGCTGCGTCTTCCCTCCCTTCCCGCCACGCTGCACATCGGCACGCCGCCGACCAGGGACGACGCCTCCCCCGTAAAGGAAACGAAGCGGGACGCGGCGAAGGAGACGAAAAAGGCGGAGAAGGCGGAGGAGCCGGGGAAGGTGGAGGAGTCCGGCGACTCCAGGACGATCGCCATTCCACGCCCGGTCGCCAAGCCGGTCGCCAAGTCGGCCGTGGAGGCGCCGCCCGAGCCGGCTCCGGCGCCCGCTCCGGCCGTCTCCAGCACACCCGTCGCACCAGCGCCCTCCGCACCGAAGCCCACTGCGCCGAGACCCACCGAGCCGAAGCCTGTCACGCCGGCGCCCGCCAAGACGCCCCCCGCCGCCGCGCCGCCCAAGGCCGGGCTCGGGGCGCGGATCGGGCAGATCGCGCGCAACTCCCCCACCTGGCTCCCCGTGCTGCTCACGGTCGAGGGCCTGCTCATGTACATCCTCGCGCTGAAGGTCCCCCCGGGCCCGTTGCGCGGCGTGGACCCGGCCGACATCAACGGCCTGGGCCTGATCGCCGCCCTCCCGGTGAGCGCGTTCGCGGCGATCCTGATCATGCTGGTGTCGTTCTTCGTCACCGTGGCCCAGAGCACCGACCGCAAGTTCCTGCTGCTGTTCCAGATCGCCGCCATCACGTTCGCGCTGCACGGCGCGGGCGCGCTGTACGCGGTCGAGCCGCGCTTCCCCACCGCGTACGTGCACGCCGGCTTCGTCGACTTCATCGGCAGGACCGGTGAGACGGCGATCAACATCGACGCCCGCATGGGCTGGCCCGGCTACTTCGCGCTGTTCGCGTTCGTGACGAAGGCCGCGGGCATCACCGACATGACCACGATCCTGCAGTGGACGCCGCTGCTGACGAACCTGCTGTACCTGCTGCCGTTCGTGCTCATCCTGCGCCAGGTGGCGGCGACGACGCGGGCGCGGTGGTTCGCGGCGCTGCTGTTCGTGCTGGCGCAGTGGATCGGGCAGGACTACTTCTCGCCGCAGGGCTTCACGTTCGCCCTCTATCTGGCGTACGTGGCGATCCTGCTGCGCTGGTTCGGCCGGGTGGAGCCGCGGACCAAGCCGATCGCGCCGAAGGGGCTGCGCAAGCTGCTGGGCCGCCTGGACGCGATGATGCCGGGCGAGATCGCTAATACCGGGACGTTCAGGGCCGACCGGCTGCTGATGCTGATGCTGCTGCTGGCGTTGTTCTTCGCGGCGACGGCCTCGCACCAGATCACCCCGTTCATGATGCTCGGCGTGCTGACGGCGCTGCTCATCCTCAAGCGGACCAAGCTGACGTGGGTGCTGCCGTTCTTCCTGGGCCTGGGCGTGCTGGCCTGGATCAGCTACGAGACCGTGGGCTTCTGGGCGGGCCAGATCGACGCGATCTTCGGCGGCCTGGGCCGGATCCTGACGAACCTGCAGCGCAACACCGGCGACCGCATCGCGGGCAGCGACCCGGCGCACACGATGGTCCTTCAGGCGCGGCTCGGCATCCTGGTGGTGATCCTGGCGCTGGCGGCGACCGGCCTGCTGCGGCGGCTGCGGCGCGGGGTGGCCGACCGGGCGGCGCTGATCCTGCTCTGC
The DNA here is from genome assembly GCF_019396405.1 of Nonomuraea rhizosphaerae. GTDB lineage: Bacteria > Actinomycetota > Actinomycetes > Streptosporangiales > Streptosporangiaceae > Nonomuraea > Nonomuraea rhizosphaerae. The sequence goes on from NZ_JAHKRL010000369.1 coordinate 10,784, forward strand.
GTGCCGGTGCTGGCGCTCGGGCTGCAGAGCTACGGCGGCGAGATCGGGCTGCGGATCTACATGTTCGCGCTGCCGGGCGCCTGCCTGCTGGCCGCGTACGCGTTCTTCCCGAACCTGCCGGCCGACAGCGCGGACGTGCGCGACGAGACGGTGCCCGTGCGCAAGCGGAACGTGCGCTTCAACCCCGAGTTCACCAGGAAGCTGTCGGTGGTGCTGGCGGCCGTGTGCGCGGTGGCGTTCGCCGGGGCGTTCCTGGTGGCCCGCTACGGCAACGAGAAGTTCGAGCGGGTGACGCCGGGCGAGCTGTCGGCGATGCACTACGTCTACGACCACGACAAGCCGAGCGCGAGGGTCCTGTACCTGACGGCCAAGGAGGGCCCCGAGGTCACCCCGACACTGCCGTGGGGCGAGAAGGACGTCGAGCTGGTCAACTTCAACGGCCAGGCGCTGGTGTTCAAGGACCCGGCGCGGATCGACCGGGCGGTGGCGGCGCTCAAGGCCAGCTCGCGCAACTCCTATCTCGCCGTGACCACCGGTCAGGTCGCGTATCTGCAGCTCAACGAGGGTTTCGCGGCCGACTGGGGGGCCCGTTTCCGGGCCGCGCTGGACGCCTCCCCGGACGTGAAGAAGGTCTTCTCCAACGGCGACGCGGCGCTCTACACCTGGAAGAAGTTCGTCAAGGGCACCGAGGTGCCGCCTCCGCAGCCGTACAAGGGGACCCGGGGCGACCCGACGTCGCCGTGGACGCCCGTCGGGCTCGCGGCACTGGGCCTGACCTGGGCGACCATGTTCGGCTACGAGGTGATCAGGCTCAACGGGCCCAACCGGGCGGTCAAGGCGCGCAGACGGCTGCTGTGGGTGGCCATCCCGTCATTCCTCGTGGCGGTGGCCGTGATCGTGGAGCGGTTCATCTATATCGCATCGATTAACTAAATTCACAGGTAACTCACAGGTTTTGCGGGATGATGTCCCTCGATGAGGACACAACCCGCCAAAGCGCCTGTTCAGGGGACAGTTTCGCGCATCGCGTCGGTGGACGCGCTGCGCGGTTTATCCCTGCTGGGCATTCTCGTGGTGAACATCGCCTTCCTGGCCTCCGGCTACCGGATGGCCGGGCTGGCCGAGCCCGCCTTCGACTCGCCGCTCGACTGGGCGGTGCGCTGGACCGTGACACTGGTCGCGGAGAACAAGTTCTACCTGCTCTTCTCGTTCCTGTTCGGCTACAGCTTCACGCTGCAGGTCGGCGCGGCGGCGCGGCGGGGCAGGGCGTTCCGGCCGATGTTCCTGCGCCGCCTGGCGGGGCTGCTGCTGCTCGGCCTGGCCCACGCGGTGCTGCTGTTCCCCGGTGACATCCTGACCACGTACGCGGTGGTCGGCCTGGCGCTGCTGGCGCTGCGCGGCATCTCGCCGCGGACCGCGGTCATCCTGGCGGTCGCGGTGACGTCGCTGCTGGCGCTGGGGTTCGCGCTGCTGGCCCTGATGGCGGCGATGGGCATGGACGCCGCCGGGACGATCTCGCACGGGGCCGCCGAGGCGGTGCGCTCCGACGTGGCGCTGCGCGGCTCCGGCCTGCAGATCATCGACGAGCACCTGCACAAGCTCTCCCTCATCCTCGTGCTGCGGGTGCTCTTCCAGGGCCCGGCCGTGCTGGCCGCCTGCCTGGTCGGGCTGGCGGTCGGCAAGCTCGGCGTGCTGCGCGACCCGTCCGCGCACACGGCCACGCTGCGCCGGATCCAGTGGGCGGGCTTCACCCTCGGGCTGTCGGGCGCCGCCGTCTACACGATGTCGGCCTGGAACGGCGGCGTGAACAAGTTCTTCGGCGAGGCCGTGGACCTGGTCACCGCCCCGTTGCTGGCCGCCGCCTACGCCGCGACGTTCCTGCGGCTGCTGCCGTACGCGCCGCGGATCGGCCGGGCGCTGGCGGCCCCGGGACGGATGGCGCTGTCCAACTATCTGGCGCAGTCGCTGCTCTGCGCGGTGATCTTCACCGGGTACGGCCTGGCGCTGGTGGACCGGGTCAGCCCGCCGCTGGAGGTGCTGATCGCGGTGGCCGTCTTCGCCGCCCAGGTATTCTTCAGCCGCTGGTGGCTGCGCTCGCACCGGTACGGGCCGGTGGAGTGGCTGCTGCGAGCCGTGACGTACTGGAAGCGGCCTGCCCGGCACAGGCGATTGGAGCTGGCATGACCCAGGATGACGAGCGGTTTCTGCGCATGGCCATCGAGCTGGCCGCCAAGGCGCGGGCGAGCGGCAACCCGCCGTTCGGCTCGCTGCTGGTGGGACCGTCCGGCGACGTGCTGGCCGAGGACCACAACACCACGGTCACCGAGGCCGACATCACCGCGCACCCGGAGCTGAAGCTGGCCCGCTGGGCGGGCCGCGAGCTGGCCCCGCAGGTCGCCGCGGCCACCACGATGTACACGAGCTGCGAGCCCTGCGGCATGTGCGGCGGCGCCATCGAGCGGTCCGGGCTGGGACGGGTGGTGTTCGCGCTGTCCACCGCGCAGCTCGGCGGGCTCAAGCCGTCCGCGGTGATCACCGGCGCGCTGGTGGAGGGGCCGGCGCTGTACGACGAGGCGCGGGCACCGGTCGAGGGGTACTACGCCTGACCGCCCACGGCCTTACATCACGGGCAGTCATGGTCCTGTCCACATATCGCGGTAAACCTCCCCGTCATCCACCAGGATGATCGGCGATGACTCTTGTCGTTCTTGGACCCGGCCATTCGACCACGTGGGCACCACCGACGTGGCGCGTGACGTCGACTCCATCCGTGCCGCCCTCGGCGAGAAGCAGATAAGCTTCTTCGCCATCTCGTACGGCACGCAGGTCGGCCAGCAGTACGCGAAGCTGTTCCCGATGTACAAGCCGTCGGCGGGCTTCTTCCCGCTGGCCGAGCGCCTGAAGGCGCTGGCCGCCGGGACCGGCCAGGAGGCCCGGAAGAAGGCCCCTAGCACCTCCGCTTCCGCTTCCGCGGACGGGGTGAACTCGCCTATCCGGCCATCTGGTGCTCCGACTGGAAGTGGAACGTCAGGAGCTTCGCCGAGCTGGACGCCTACAAGCGCCGCCTGAAGGCCGTGGCCCCGCACACGGAGCTGTCCCCGTTCTGGAGCGACGTCCTGACCAGCCCAGTTCCCCACGGAGCCGCCGGCGACGCCGCGGTCCCCGCAGGACGAGTCCCCGCGCGGCGTCACGGGCCGCCCGGTCCATCAAGACCAGGTCGCGACACGCGGCGGGCGTCCCCCGGGATGCCCGCCGCGTTCGGCGTCTCAGCCCCGGTGCGCGCCCATGTCCTGCCGTCTGGGCTTGATCCGGATGCGGTCGGAGCGGCGTACCGGCTCCAGGTCGATCCGGCGGGCGTCCTGCGGGACGTGGCGCAGGTCGTGGGTGATGAGCAGCGTCGTGCGGCCCTCCATCAGGCGGCGCAGGGGCTCCATCACGCGCTCGGCGGTGGCCGGGTCGAGGCCGGTCATCGGCTCGTCGAGGACCAGGACCGGGGCGTCCCTCAGGATCGCGCGGGCGATGGCGAGGCGCTGGCGCTGGCCGCCGGACATGAGCCGTCCCCGCTCTCCGACAGGAGTGTCGTACTTCTGGGGAAGTGTCTGGACGAAGTGGTGGACGTCCGCCAGTTCGGCCGCCCGGACGACGGCGGCGTCGTCGGCGCCGGGGCAGCCGTAGGTGATGTTGTCGCGGACCGTGCCGGAGAACAGCAGGCTCTCCTGGTGCAGGAGGGTGACGTTCGCGCGCAGGGACTCCCTGGTCAGGTCGCGAAGGTCGACGCCGTCCAGCAGGACGCGGCCCGCGCCCGGGTCGTAGAAGCGGAGCAGGAGCTTGGCGAGGGTGGACTTGCCCGCGCCGCTGGGGCCGGTGCAGACGACCAGCTCGCCGGGCTCGATCACGAAGGAGAGGTCGCGCAGCGTCGGGCGGATCCGCCGCGGGTAGGTGAACCCCACCTCGCGGAACTCGATCCGGCCCCGGGTACGCCCCTCGACCGGCACGGCGGAGTCGCGGTCGCTCACCCCCGGCTGCTCGGACAGGACCTCCAGGACCCGGTCGGAGCCGGCGGCGGCCTCCGAGACCGTGAGGGCCAGCTCCCCCAGGTTCTGCACGGCGGGGTACAGGTAGGCGAGGTAGGCGGCGAAGGCCAGCAGCCCGCCCAGGGTGAGGCGGCCGGCGGCGATCTCCCAGGCGCCGAAGCCGAGGACGACGATCAGGCAGACGGTCTCCAGGACCTGGACGGCCGGGCCGTACAGGCCGGACAGCCAGGCCTGGGACATGTTGGCGCGCAGCCAGGTGCGGCCCTCGCGGTGCAGCCGCCGCGCCTCGGCCCGCTGCTGGTTGTAGGCCTGCACGAGCGCCTGGTTGGACAGGCTCTCCTCGATGACGCTGTTCATGGTGCCGTTGCTGGTGCGCTCGCGGGCGGCGGCTTTCCTGAACCTGGCCGCGAACAGCTTGGAGACCAGGAGGAAGGCCGGGATCAGCGCGAACGTGACGAGCGCCAGGTCCCATCGGACGACGAACGCGGCGCCGGCGAAGAAGACGATGCTCGCGGCCGTGGTGAACAGCTTGACCAGGCCCGAGCCGACCAGTTCCTCGATGGCCTCTATGTCGTCGGTGAGACGGGCCATCAGGTCGCCCAGCCGGCGGCTCTCGAAGAAGTCGGGCGCCAGCGTCTGCACGTGGCCGAAGACGCGGTCGCGGAGCTTCAGCAGGCACCGTTCGGCGCCGGCGGCGGTCGCGTACGAGCCGGTGAAGGTCACCAGCCCGGCCAGCGCGGCCAGCCCGAGCCACGCGGCGGCCGGACCCCAGAAGGCCCCAAGGTCGCGCGTCGCCAGGACCCGGTCGGTGATGTAGCCGAACAGGCCGATCGCGGCGACCTCGCACAGCGCGGCCAGGATCGCGCACACGACCCCGGCCACGAAGAGCCACCTGACGCCGCGCGTGTCCGGCCAGAAGGCCCGGAAGGTCTTCCGGACGGACACGGCGGGCGCCAGGGACTGCGCGGAGAACGAGAGCCGCTGGTCGACCCGACGGCTCTCAGGTGGATCTTCTACCACCTCCACCGCCTGCAGCAACGGTGGCAACCGCAGCGACGCCGACGGCGACGCCGACGGCATCCCCATCCCCAGCGGTCGCTGTGGTGGGCCGGATACAGCTGGCCGAGAGTCATGATTCCTCCCTGTGCACTCGCGTCCCTTCACTTACGAAATAGGACGCTAGCACCCAAAAAGGTACGAATCACTAGATGTCGGGGCATTTGATGGTATTTTGACTGGTTAATGCGAGAAAGGCGCTGCGGGCGGGCGTCCGTAAACCGGCCACAAAGCGCTCATCCCCTTCGGCATACCTGAGGCGCGCCGCGGCACGCGCAAACCCAAGCGGGCGCAGGATGAATATCAGTAAGGAAAATTCCGCTCGATGTCAGCTCGCGCACCGCAAGTCATTGCCGGTAATGAAATGACCGGCGGCAGCAAACGTTCCCTCAGCGCCCGGCCATCCGCTCTCACACAGTATGGTCATCGGGACGGCCCCTGACCGCGTCTGCCACGCCGGGAGCGAACGATGATCGACAAGATCGCCTGGATCCACCTGGACGAGGGCAGGATCCTCAGCACCCGCTCACGCGGCAAGAGCGTGTACTACCTGCCCGGCGGCAAGCGCGAGCCCGGCGAGAGCGACCTCGACACGCTCGTCAGGGAGATCGACGAGGAGCTGGCGGTGGTCATCGACGGGGCGACGGCCGCGCACCTGGGGACGTTCGAGGCGCAGGCCGAGGGGCACGCGCCGGGGGTGGTGGTGCGGATGACGTGCTACACCGCCGAGCATCGGGGCACGCCGACGGCGAGCAGCGAGATCGAGGAGGTGATCTGGCTGACGTACGCCGACCGGGAGCGGGTGGCGCCGGTCGACAAAATCATCTTCGACCATCTGCACGAGGCGGGCCGCCTCCACTGACGCGCCCATCACGAAAAGCGAATCGCCCGAGAGACCATGACAGGGCCCTTACTCCGCCGGTCAACTCACGAACTGGATCCGGCGGAGAAAAGCACCCTGGAAAAGCGCGGCCCTTTACGCTCCGCCGCGTCCCGCCCAGCGGATCTCGTACGGCTTGAGCGTCACCTGCTTGCCGTCCACGGTGGCCGTGACGTCCTTGTCGGCCGTGTTCACCATGACGAGCTGACGCTCCTGCCCGATCACCAGCACCTGCTTGTCCGAGCTGGTGACGTGCTCCAGTTGGACCCCGGCGGGGAACCACTTCGTGAAGCCGCTCAGCAGCCCCGCCATGGGCAGTTCCCTGCCGTCATGGGGTGACCAGAGGCAGCCCTTGCACTCCTGCCCGTCCTTCTGCTGCGGGTTCCAGTAGAGGGCGGTGGTCACGCCGCTCTTGGCGAACTCCATGAGCGACGCCGCCTGGACGGCGGTGCGCTTGGCCTCGCTCCAGCCGGAGTTGGTGGGCTCGTTGTACCACTCGGCCCACCAGACCGGCATGTCGTTGCTCTTCTTGCGCAGCCATGCCGTCAACGCGCTGAGCTTCGCCTGGGCCGCGAAGTCGTCCGGCACGTTGTCCTTCTCGTTGGTCATGGAGGCGCCGTCCACGACGATGAAGTCGGCGCCCTTCTTGTGCTCGATCCAGTACTCGATGGCGTCGAGGGCGCGCTGGTCGATCGTCCCGTAGGGGCCGCTCAGCTCCGAGGCCGTCCGGCGGGCGGTGCTCTCCACGGGGACGTACGGGCCGCCCACCTGGATGTCCTCGTTCACCTTCTTCAGGGCGTCGTACACCTTGTTGTACATCTCGGTGTAGCCCTCGGCGTCCCAGCGGTTCGTGGACGGGTCCCAGAAGCCCTTGAACTCGTTCCACACCATGTAGTACTTGACCGTCGGGTACTGCTTGGCGATCTTCGCAGCGAGTTTGGCGAAGTCGTCGAAGTGCTCGCGGTTCGGGGCGACCGTGGGGTTCTTGGTCCAGTCCGTACGGCCGGCCTGGCCGCCCTTCATCCAGTCCGGCGCGCAGCAGAGCGTGATGATCGGGATGGCCCGCGACGAGGACATGAACTTCATGCGCCGGTTGAGGTCACGCAGGTTGTACTGCCCGGGGCTCGGCTCGGGGTTGTTCACGCCCCAGCCCATGATGTGCTGGTTCTGCAGCATGGGGACCCGGCCGAGCAGGCCCTTGGCCTGCTCGGTGATCTCCGGCGGCGCGTTGTCGGCGCTGTACTGGGTGTGCGTGACACCCCAGCGCGGCCACTCCTCCAGGGAGGGCGGCGGCGACAGCGAGGGCGGCGGCTCGCTGGGCTGCACCTGGGCGACCTCGCCGCCCGTGTACGAGTCGCGCGGCCCGGACCGCATGTTGCTGTACACCATGATGCCCGCGACGAGCACCACCGCGAGGATGCCCACGCCAAGGGCGAGCGGCCACGGCGGCCGCCGTCGGGCGTGTCGACCATCACTGGGTATCACGGTGCCCTCCACCGAACGGTTGAACATTCATCCAAGCAACCGACATAAAGGTATATGCCAGAGCTTGCAGGGGACTTGCGTGGCAGAAGCAGTCAGGCCGACGGCGGCCGTTGCCCACCGGCCGGACCTGGGACTCCGGCATAACGGTACGGTACCGGCTGGCGTCCGGGTTGCACGATGAGCAGAGTGCCAGGTGCGTCCGCATAGAAGGCGGATTCGACCGCCGCGGCCACGTCGGCGGCGCTCAGCAGCGGGAACCCCGCGTTGACGAACATCTCCCGCGCCCCCGCCACCAGAGGCGTGTCCGTGAACCCGGGGCAGACCGCGCCGATCCTGATCCGCTCCTTGGCCAGCGGCTCGGCCAGCGCCCTGACCAGACCGACCACGGCGTGCTTGGTCATCGTGTAGATCGGGTCGCCGTCGAAGCCGACGAGCCCGGCCAGCGACGAGGTGACCACGATCGCGCCCCCGCCCGAGCGCCGGAGCAGCGGCAGGCAGGCGGCGACGCCGAAGACCACGCCGTCCACGTTCACGCCGACGGCCCTGCGGTACTGGGCCAGGTCGAAGGCCGAGAGGTCGACGCCGCCGGTGATCCCGGCGTTGAGGTGCACCAGGTCGAGCCGGCCGTACCTCTCCTCGGCGAGCGCCACGGCCTCGCGTGAGGCGTCCTCGGTGCTGACGTCGCCCGCCAGCCACACGCCGCCGACCTCCTTGGCCAGGCGTTCCGCGCCCTCCGCGTCGAGGTCGACCAGGACGCACCTGGCGCCGCCCGCCGACAGCCGCCGCGCCACCGCGGCCCCGATGCCACTGGCCGCTCCGGTGATCAGTGCCACAGTGCTCATCTGCGCTCCTAAGAGTTTCCTGTGAGATCTCCGCGACCGGCGTGTCCCGCCCGGCGAGGGGCAGTCTCCGCTCACCTGCGGGCCGGGGCTCCGTTCGGACGCCGAGATCTCCCGTGGGGGTTCGGAAGAGAGCTGATCAGGGATTGCCCGCGCGGCCCGTCCACAGCGGGACGCGGGCCGGCGGGTGAGAAGCGGGACAGGGGACGGCGGTGGGGATGTCGGCTGGAGGACGGCGGTCAGGGCTGGTCGAGCAGGCGGTGGGCGCGGGCGATCAACGTCGGCACGGCGGCGCCGATGTTCTCGAACCCCTCCCCCACGGTCTTACCCTGCCGGAACCGGGCGTGGATACCCTCCACGATGACCGCGAGTTTGAAGTTGCCGAACGCGACGTAGAACGGCAGGTCGGAGATGTCGCGCCCGGACACCTTCGTGTAGTGCGCGGCGAACTCGGCGGCGTTCAGGAACCCGGGCGCCACCGTCACGTCCCCCGCCACCGGTATGCCGGCCCGCTCCTCGTCCCCGGAGTCCTGCCAGTAGGTCAGCGTGAGCCCGAGGTCGGCCAGCGGGTCGCCGAGCGTGGACATCTCCCAGTCGACCACGGCCAGGATCTCGGGCGGGCCGGGCGTGAGGCGTACGAGCGTGTTGTCGAGCCGGTAGTCGCCGTGCACAAGCGTGCTGGCCGAGCGGGACGGCACCCGTGCGCCCAGCCGCTCGACCAGGCTGTCGTAAGCGGGCAGGTCGGCGGTCTTCGACCGCTCCCACTGCTGGCACCACCGCTTCAGCTGCCTGGCCATGTAGCCCTCGGGCCGGCCGAAGTCGCCCAGCCCGACCCGCTCGTAGTCGACGGCGTGGATGGCGGCGAGGATCTCGGCCAGCCGCTCGGACAGCTTCCTGGTCTCGGCGGCCGGCGGGTCGCCGAGCTGCTCACGGGTCCTGACCGCGAGGCCGTCCACGTACCCCATCAGGTAGAACGGCGCCCCGATGACCTCCTCGTCGGCGCAGAACGCGATCGGCTCGGGCACCGGGACCGGCGTCGGGGCGAGCGCGGAGATCACCCGCCACTCGCGGCGCATGTCGTGCGCGGTCGGCAGGACGTGGCCGAGCGGCGGCCGGCGCAGGACCACGCGGCGTGAACCGGTCTCGATGGCGTACGTCAGGTTCGACCTGCCGCCGGAGATCAGGGAGACGGACCGGGGCTCGCCCGCCTCGGGGACGTTCGCCCCCATCCAGGTGGTCAGCCGCGGCCAGTCAATCCCAGGAACGGTCATGAACACACATTAGAACGCCACTCGGTCCTGAAGGCTAGCTGGGAGTTGCGTAACGTTCCGGACCTGCGCAGACGTCCATCGGACAAGTCCACTTACCCTGTTATTACTCGGCTACCTTCATGCTGGCTGAGCGGCGTTCGCACCCGACAGTAGGAGCTCATGCGCGTCACACTTGCCCACCCACGCGAGCTGGGAGCATCGGAGCTGAGCCGATGGCGGGCCCTTCAGGAGGGGCATGCGTCCTTCGACAACCCCTTTCTCTCTCCCGAGTTCACGGTCACGGTCGGTGAGCTTCGTGACATGGTGCGCGTAGCGATCCTGTACGACGGATCCGACATCGTGGGCTTTTTCCCCTTCGAGCGTCACCCGATGGGCATCGGCAAGCCGGTCGCCGCCGGGCTGACCGACGCGCAGGGCCTGGTGCACGCCAAGGACCTGGAGCTCGACCCGCGCTGGCTGCTCAGGCAGTGCGGGCTGGCGGTGTACGAGTTCGACCACCTGGTCTCCAGCCAGCCGCTGGCCGCCGAGCGGCACGAGCGCTACCCGTCGCCGATCATCGACCTGCGCGAGGGCCACGACCACTACACCGACTACCTTCGCCAGCACTCCGGCAAGACGTACAAGAGCACCCTCGCCAAGGCGCGCAAGTTGCAACGTGACATTGGAGCGATCCGGCACGAGTACGCCACCGCCGACGAGGCGCCGCTGCGCACGCTGCTCGGCTGGAAGACCGACCAGTACCGGCGCACGGGGCGGACCGACCGGTTCTCCCAGCAGTGGATCGTCGAGCTGGTCGAGCGGCTGCACGCCACCCGGGGCGACAGCTTCGCCGGGGTGCTGGACATGATCTACGTGGACGACCTCCCCATGGCAGGACATTTCGGGATCCGTACGCGTACGACGCTGGCCGGGTGGTTCCCGGCGTACGACCCCCAGTACGGCAAGTACTCCCCCGGCCTCATCCACCACCTCGCCATGGCCGAGCGGGCCGCGGAGGCGGGCATCCAGGTGATCGACATGGGGCGGGGCCAGAAGGAGTACAAGGACAAGCTGAAGAACGGCGACCTGGAGGTCGCCGAGGGCCGCGTCGCCACCGCGGGCCCCGCCTCGGCGGTGCACTGGCTGATGCGGGTGCCGGCGCGCAAGACGCGCGCCACCGTCCTGGCCAACCCGCTGCTGCACAGGACGGCCGACCGGGCGCTGCGGACGTTCGGCCGGTTCCGCACCTCCGTCCAGTCGTAGTCCGTCGAGCCTGTGGTCCGGCCAGCCGTGATCCGTCGAGCCGGAATCCGGCCGGCCGCGATCCATCCAGCCGGAACCTGTCCAGTCGTGAGCGGACAAGCCTCATAATGGACAGTCGTGAGTGGACAGTCGTGAGCGGGGCCGTTCGCGCGATCGAGGCGCGCACCGGGCGGCGCTGCCTGCTGCTGCCGTCGAACCGGCTCGGCCTCTACCTGGCGTTGCGTCACTGGTGCGTGCCCGGCCAGCGGTTGCTGATGTCGCCGATCTCGGCCGACGAGATCCTGTTCCTGGTGCTGGCGGCGGGCCTGTGCCCGGTGATCGCGCCGCTGTCGCCCCGCGACGGCAACATCGATCCCGCCCGCGTGGACCTGTCCCGGGTGGACGCCGTCCTGACGACGAACCTGTACGGCCTGCCTGACGACATTTCCGCGTACGCCGGAAAAATCCTGATCGAGGATGTCGCGCACGCCATGGAGACCAGCGTCGGCGGCCGGCCGCTGGGGACGTTCGGGCAGGCCGGGGTGTTCAGCCTGTCCAAGCACCCGGGCGCGGGCTCGGGCGGCGTCCTGGCCGTGGAGGGCGACGACGACTACCGGATGCTGGAGAAGGCGAGGGACGCGCTGCTGGTGCCGGGAGCCCTCCGCAAGGAGCTGCTGACCGTGGCCACCTCCATGGGCCGCCAGGCGGCGCTCCGGCTCGGCCTCGTCCGCCCCGCGCTGCGCCTGTCCCGCCTGCTGAGGCTGGAGGAGGCGCGCGAGGGCTACCGGATCACGCTGCGGGCCGAGGCGCTCGGCCAGGTGATGCGGCAGGCGCCGTCGCTGCCGCCGTTCGACCCGTGGGTACGCGCCGACCTGCACGACTACCGGGCCCGCAGAGGCACGCTCGCGCGCTGGTACCAGTCGCGGCGGGTGGCCAAGGTGCCCGGCGAGCGGGCGCGCAGGCTGGCGGGGGTGCGCGAGCTGGCCGAGCTGCCGTCGGTGGCGGCGGCCGTGCGCGACCACCTGGACCAGCCACTGTTCCGGGTGCCGCTGCTGGTGCGCGAGCGCGACGCGGCGATCGCCGAGCTGGAGCGGCGCGGGGTGGTGACCGGCTACCTGTACGACCCGCCGTACGACGACTACGCGGGCGCCTTCACCGAGCCGTCGCCGGACCCCGGGCCCGCCAGGTGGTGGGCCCGGCACGTGCTCCCGGTGAACCCGGTGTACGCGCACCGCGCCCTGCCCGTCCTGCGCGAGCTGTCCCCGGCCGATCCCCTCGGCGCGGGCGCTACCCCTGGTCTGCCTTGACCAGCCGGACGAACGCCTTCAGCCCCCTGATCACCTCCTCGTTCTCGCTCAGCCCGTCCAGGCTCTCGTCGAAGCGGCGGGTCATGAGCGTCAGGCGGCGCCCCAGGTCGTGGTCGGCCAGCTCCAGCCCGCGCCGGGCGCCGGCCAGCTCCTCGGCGAGCTGCTTGAGGTCGCGCTCCAGGCGGTCGGTGAACGTGTCCAGGTCGTTGACCTTGTCGCGCAGCTCGACCACGTCCAGGCGGGGGTAGCGCACCTCACGGCCCAGCGCCTTGATCCGGTCGCGCAGGTGGGAGGTGTACGCCCCGGCCGGCCGGAACGCGGTCGCCAGCAGGTAGAACCCGGCGAACCAGTACCCCAGCGACGCCCCGGAGACGTACGTGACGATCGTGATCACCGCGGCCGAGGCGACGTGACCGGTGATCGCCAGCGCGAGCATGCGGCGGGCGATGCGCCGGGCCTCCTCCTCGCGGTGCTGGGCCACCTCGATGCCCAGCTCCCGGGAGATCCGGATGTCGTACAGGACCTGGCGGGCGCCGAAGCACAGGTTCCACGGGACGGTCAGGATGACCAGCAGCCACAGCAGGCAGATCCCGCCGACGCCCAGGGAGACGAGCGTGGACGGCTCGACGCCCGCGTACAGGACGAGCCAGGCGGTGATCAGCGCGGCGATCACCGAAGCGAGGAGCAACCACCATTTCATGCCTCCCAGCGTCTCCGGCCGGAGCGCGCGGGACGAGCGCTGAACTACTCAGATCGCCTCTGAGCACCTGCCCGCTCCGTGATGAGGTCGGCGATGACGCGGCAGCCGTGCCGGATGTCGGCCAGCGACGCCGACCCGTACCCGATCACCAGCCCGTGCAGCCGCTCCCACCCGTAGTGGTGACGGCCGGTGGAGTCGAGCAGCACCCCGCGCTCGCGCGCCGCCGCGACCAGCCCCGGCATCGTCTCCAGGGGCAGTTCGGCCAGCAGGTGCAGCCCGGCGGTGTCGCCGCGCAGGCGGCACAGGGGCCCGAGCGTGTCGACGATCACCGCGCGCCTGCGGGCGTACTCCAGCCGCATCCGGCGCAGGTGCCGGTCGAGGTCGCCGCGTTCCAGGAGCGTGGCGACGGCGTGCTGGACGGGCCCGCTCGTCCGGTCGCCCAGCGCGACGCGGAGGGCGGCGATCCGGTCGAGCAGCTCGGGCGGGCCGACCAGCCAGCCGACCCCGATGTCGGGGGCGAGCGTCTTGGAGAGCGTGCCGAGCAGCACCACGCGCGACGGGTCGAGCCCGTACAGCGCGGGCAGAGGGGCGACGTCGTAGCGGAACTCGGCGTCGTAGTCGTCCTCCACGACCGTCGCGCCGGTGCTCCTGGCCCAGGCGAGCAGGCGTTCCCTGCGGGTGATCGGCAGCCGGCCGCCCAGCGGGTACTGGTGCGCGGGTGTGGTGTAGAGGACGCGCAGGTCGGCGGGGAGGCCGTCGACGATCACGCCGTCCTCGTCCACGGGGCACGGCACCACCTCGGCCCCCCTGGCCGCGAACACCGTGCGCGCCACGTGGTAGCCCGGGTCCTCGACGCCCGCGCGGGCTCCCCCGCCCAGCAGGGCGAGCGCGCACAGGTCGAGCCCGTTGCCGGTGCCGCGGGTGACCAGGACGTTCTCCGGGCCGACGGTGACGGCTCTGGCCCGGCGCAGGTGGTCGGCCAGCAGCTCGCGCAGGTGCGGCAGCCCGTACGGGTCGGGCTTGTCGCCGGGCGGCAGGTCGGCGGCCTTGCGCCAGGCGCGCTTCCAGGCGGCGCGGTCGTAGTCGCGCACCCACGGGGTGCCGGGGGTCAGGTCGATCGTCCGCTCGGCGGGCGCGGGCGGGCGGGGCGGCGGCGCGGGGGCGGCCTCCGGGATGGGCGTCTCCAGGGAGGCGACGTACGTGCCCGACCCGTGCCGCCCCTCCAGCCAGCCCTCCGCGTAGAGCTGCTGGTAGGCCTCGGTGACCACGGTCCTGCTCACGGCGAGCTGGCCGGCCAGCCCGCGCGAGGACGGCAGCCGCTCCCCCGGCGCGAGCGTGCCCGCCAGCATGGCGTGCCGCAGCCAGCCGGTGAGCTGCGCCGAGAGCGGGGTCGGCGAGTCCCTGGACAGGGATACGGGCAGGTCGACGAGGGTGCGCAAGGAAGTGGTCTCCAGGAAGCGGACTTCAGTGGCCCTACGGGCTATGTCCACTTTCTCACTACCGTGGCGGCATGCTCTCCACCACACCCCGCACCACGCTCGGCCGCGAGAAGGACCGAGGCAGCGACGACCGGAACGACCTCTACAACGTGCTCGACACAGCGCTGATCTGCCACCTGGGCGTCGTGGTGGACGGGCATCCCATGGTCGTGCCCACCGGGTACGGGCGGGTGGGCGACACCCTCTACCTGCACGGCTCCACGGGGGCGAAGTCGTTGCGCGCGGGCGGCGGCGGTGAGGTGTGCGTCACGGTGACGCACGTGGACGGGATCGTGCTGGCCAGGTCGGTCTTCCACCATTCGTTCAACTACCGCTCGGCGATCATCTACGGCCGGGCCAGGGTGCTGACGGACCCGGACGAGCGGCTGACCGGGCTGCGCGCTCTGACCGAGCACCTGGCGCCGGGCCAGTGGGACTACGTGAGGCAGCCGACCCGCAAGGAGCTGGCCAAGACCGCCGTGCTGGCCCTGTCGCTGGACGAGGCGTCGGTGAAGATGCGCGGCGGCGGGCCGAAGGACGACGAGGAGGACTACGAGCTGCCCCTCTGGGCGGGGGTGCTGCCGCTGGTGACGTCCTGGGGCGAGCCGGTGCCGGATCCGGTGCTCCCAGAAGGTATCGACGTACCTGTTCACATCAGCGGCCGGGAGTAGTTCCATAATTCAGGAGCCACCTGGCAAACCTCTCTGCTTGATCGCACGTCTCATCAGGTGGGCCATCATCCTGGTGGGGGGATGCAATGGAGTGGAGTGCTCCCGGTTACACGGAGCTCAAGGAGCTCGGCACGGGCGGCAGCGGCCGTGTTGTCATGGCCGTGCACGACGACACGGGCGTCAAGGTCGCGGTGAAGTACCTGTCGGAGAAGCTGCGCCGCGACCCGGCGGCCTTGGCGCGCTTCCAGTCCGAGGCGCGCCTGCTGGTCACGCTGCGTGACCAGAACATCGCCACGATGTGGGAGTACATCCAGGACGTCGACGGCGCCGCCATCGTGATGGAGCTGGTCAACGGCGTGTCGCTGCGCGCGCTGCTGCGCGAGCACGGCACGACCGGGCCCGAGGCGGCCCTGGTCGTGCTCAAGGGCTCGCTGCTCGGCCTGGCCAGGGCGCACTCGGCCGGGCTCGTGCACCGCGACTACAAGCCCGAGAACGTGATCGTGCGCGACGACGGGGTCAGCAAGCTGGTCGACTTCGGCATCGCCGTGCAGGAGGGCACGGCCTCGCGCCCCGAGGGCACGCCCCCGTACATGGCGCCGGAGCTGTGGGACAACCTGCCCGCCTCGCCCGCGACCGACGTGTACGCGGCGACGGCCGTCTTCTTCGAGTGCCTGGCCGGGCACCGGCCCTACCGCTCGACCGAGCCCAGCGTCCTGGGCTACCAGCACATGCACGCGCCGGTGCCGGCGATCGACGCGCCCGAGCCGATCCGGACGCTGATCGAGCGCGGGCTGGCCAAGAACCCGGCCGCCCGGCCCGTCAGCGCGACCGCGTTCGTGGCCGAGCTGGAGGCGGCCGCGCGGGCCGCGTACGGCGAGGAGTGGGAGGAGCGCGGCAGGCGGCGGCTGGCCGCTCTCGTGCTGCTGCTGGCGCTGTTCCTGCCCGTGCCGCAGACGCCCGCTCCCCCGGAGGTGTCCACCTCGCTGGCGCAGACCGTGTTCCGTACGACGGTCCGCGCCGCCAGGCGGAACGCGATGCGGCTGGGCGTCGGCGTGGGCGTGGCGGCGGTCGCGGCCATCGTCACCGTCGTCGTGCTGACCAGCCGCGACGAGGGCCGCAGGCCCATCGACGTGGCGCTGGCCGGGCCCACGACGACACAGGGGCCGGCCGAGTTACCCCCGCGGGAGACGCCCGTCGCCGCGACCGAGCCACCGCGCAGCGAGGAGCCGTCCGCGCTCATCGTGCCCCCGGCCAGCACCGATCCGGCCACCAGCGACCAGGGGTCGAGCGCCCCGCAGACCAGTGAGCCGGCCACCACCGAGCCGGTGACGGTGACCGACCTGGAGACGAAGCCCGTCACGAAGCCGACGAAGTCGGCGAAGGCGGATCCCACCAAGACGCCCAAGGTCAAGATCACCCCCACGCCCACACCGACCCCCACCCCTACGCCTACTCCCACCCCGACGCCGACGCCGACGCCCACACCGACTCCCACACCGACGCCGACTCCCACGCCGACCCCCACACCGACGCCGACACCGACACCGACGCCCGAGCCGGTGACCGCGGTCGAGGCGCTCACCCTCGGTGAGCTGAGCGTCAACTCCGACAACGTGGCCGGCTCCGCGCTCTCCCTGCGCACCACCGGCACCGGCCGAGTCACCGCCACCGCCACCTGGGCCGTCGCCGGCCAGACCGTGCGCACCCAGAGCCTGCGGCTGAGCGGCGGCAGGGCCTACAGCCGCCCGCTCAGCCACACCATGGCCGAGCGCCCGTGCGGCAAGAGCGTGACGCTGACCGTCACCACCATCCCCGGCGCCCCCGGCGGATCGCGTTCGGTGACCACGACCGTGCCGCCCTGCCCCACCGAGGTCACCGGCCTGCGCGTGTCGCTGAACGTCGCCGCCTCGCCGGGCCGCGCGGCTCGCGCCCAGGTCAGGGTGGTAACCAGCGGCACGGACGAGGTGCCGGTGACGGCCGCGTTCGCGCTGAACCGCGACCAGGTCGCCACCCGTTCGGCCACGGTGTCCGGCAGGACGTCGTACGCGCGGTCCTTCAGCTACGCCTTCAGGTCCCGCCCCTGCGGGAGCACTCTGTCGGTCACCGTCCGCGCGGGCGGCCGCACGGCCAC
>NZ_JAHKRL010000370.1 GCF_019396405.1 Nonomuraea rhizosphaerae
GGGGACCACCGGTCGGCGGCCCCCGTTACGTTCACCCGCGCCCCGAAGAGGGGCGCGACATCAGTACTGCTCGGTCTCGACGTACGCGCTGTCGTCGTCGTCGTAACCGGCGCCGGCCACCGCGCTCGGGTCGAACCCGGGCGGGGAGTCCTTGAGCGCCAGCGTCATCTCGTGCAGCTTCTGCTTGACCTCTTCGATGGACTTGGCGCCGAAATTCCTTATATCGAGAAGGTCCTGCTCGCTGCGGGCGACGAGCTCACCCACGGTGTGGATGCCCTCGCGCTTGAGGCAGTTGTAGGAGCGAACGGTCAGGTTCAGCTCCTCGATCGGCAGCGCCAGGTCGGCGGCCAGGGCGGCGTCGGTCGGCGACGGGCCGATGTCGATGCCCTCGGCCTCGACGTTGAGCTCGCGGGCCAGGCCGA
The DNA here is from genome assembly GCF_019396405.1 of Nonomuraea rhizosphaerae. Lineage (GTDB taxonomy): Bacteria > Actinomycetota > Actinomycetes > Streptosporangiales > Streptosporangiaceae > Nonomuraea > Nonomuraea rhizosphaerae. Next base: position 423 of record NZ_JAHKRL010000370.1, read on the forward strand.
AGAGCTCGACGAGCGTCTTACCGGCGGAGGCCACCGCGTCGCGGGGCTTCATGGCCGGCTTGGTCTCGACGTCGAGGATGAGACGGTCGAAGTCGGTGCGCTGCTCGACTCGGGTCGCCTCGACCTTGTAGGTGACCTTGAGCACCGGGGAGTAGATCGAGTCGATCGGGATCCGGCCGATCTCCTGTCCCGGCTGCTTGTTCTGCGCGGCGGAGACGTAGCCGCGACCGCGCTCGACGGTCAGCTCCATCTCCAGCTTCGCCTTGCCGTTGAGCGTGGCGATGCGCAGCTCGGGGTTGTGCACCTCAACACCGGCCGGGGGCGCGATGTCGGCGGCGGTGACCTCACCCGGGCCCTGCTTGCGCAGGTACATCACGACCGGCTCGTCGTGCTCGGAGGAGACGACCAGTTCCTTGAGGTTGAGGATGATGTCGGTGACGTCTTCCTTGACCCCGGGAACGGTCGAGAACTCGTGCAGCACGCCCTCGATCCGGATGCTCGTCACGGCCGCGCCCGGGATGGACGACAGCAGCGTGCGGCGGAGCGAGTTGCCGATGGTGTAGCCGAAACCCGGCTCCAGCGGCTCGATGACGAATCGGGACCGGGTGTCGTCGATCGACTCTTCGAGAAGAGTCGGGCGCTGAGCGATCAGCATGCGGGTTCTCCCCTATTCGTGTGGCGACCGCTATATGACGCCACTCCGATAGATAAAGCGTAGCCGAGGCCCGGCGAACCGGGCCTCGACCATGAACTGCCTACTTCGAGTAGTACTCGACGATCAGCTGTTCCTGAACCTGGGTGTCGATCTGCTGGCGGACCGGCAGCTGGTGGATCAGGACGCGGATCTTGTCCGGCACGACGCCGAGCCAGGCCGGGATCGAACGGTCACCGGCGGTGGCGCGGGCCACCTCGTAGGGCAGCAGGTTGCGCTTGGACTCGCGCACCTCGATGATGTCGTGCTCGCGCACCCGGTACGACGGGATGTCGACCTTCTTGCCGTTGACCAGGAAGTGCCCGTGACGGACCTGCTGGCGGGCGGCGTCGCGCGACTGGGCGAAACCGGCGCGGTAGACCACGTTGTCGAGACGGCTCTCCAGGATCTGGAGCAGCGCCTCGCCGGTCTTGCCGCTCTTGCGCGTGGCTTCCTCGTAGTAGTTGTGGAACTGCTTCTCGAGGACGCCGTAGATGCGGCGGGTCTTCTGCTTCTCACGAAGCTGAAGCTGGTACTCGGACTCCTTGGGACGTCCGCGACCGTGCTCACCCGGGGGGTAAGGACGGATTTCGATGGGGCACTTCGCGGACTCGCACTTGCTGCCCTTGAGGAAGAGCTTGGTCTTCTCGCGGCGGCAGAGCTTGCAGTCCGCACCCGTGTAACGAGCCATTTCTCAAATTCTCCTGGGTGTCAGACGCGGCGGCGCTTCGGCGGACGGCAGCCGTTGTGCGGGACCGGCGTGACGTCCTGGATCGAGCCCACCTCGAGGCCGGTGGCCTGGAGGGAGCGGATCGCGGTCTCACGGCCGGAGCCGGGGCCCTTGACGAAGACGTCGACCTTGCGCATGCCGTGCTCCATGGCGCGGCGAGCGGCGTTCTCGGCGGCCATCTGAGCGGCGAACGGGGTGGACTTGCGGGAGCCCTTGAAACCCACGTGGCCGGCGCTGGCCCAGGAGATCACGTTCCCGTTGGGGTCGGTGATCGAAACGATCGTGTTGTTGAACGTGCTCTTGATGTGGGCGTGCCCGTGAGCGACGTTCTTCTTTTCCTTGCGGCGCACCTTCTTCGGCGCACCCTGACGGCTCTTAGGAGGCATTCTTTGCCTTCACTCCTGAGGTGTTCGGTCCGCGGCTGCGTGGACTACTTCTTACCGGGCTTCTTCTTGCCAGCGACGGTCTTCTTCTTGCCCTTACGGGTGCGCGCGTTGGTCTGCGTGCGCTGACCGTGGACCGGCAGGCCCTTGCGGTGCCGGATGCCCTGGTAGCAACCGATCTCGATCTTGCGACGGATGTCGGCCTGGACCTCGCGGCGCAGGTCACCCTCGATCTTGAAGTTCGCCTCGATGTAGTCACGCAACGGGACGAGCTCGGTGTCGGTGAGCTGGTGCACGCGGGTGTCACCGCTGACACCGGTGGCCTGGAGCACCTCGAGGGCGCGCGTACGGCCGATTCCGTAAATGTAGGTGAGAGCGATCTCCAGCCGCTTTTCGCGGGGGAGGTCGACGCCAACCAGGCGAGCCATGGTCGGGCATTCTCCTTCGTTGTGGCGGAGGTCTTACGCCTCACGTCCCCTCCCCATGCCCGGGGTGAGGGCCCCGGCCTCCGACCGGGGGTCTCCATGAGCGGTTCGGGTCCGAATCTCTCCGGCCCGCCTTCTCAGGTGTGACGCGCGATTACTGACTCAGGCTTCTCATGCGTCGAGCCCGCTCCCTCTTGACCGGGGCGGACTCGGAGAAGCCTTCGCGGGCGACTAACCCTGACGCTGCTTGTGGCGCAGGTTGTCGCAGATCACCATGACGCGACCGTGCCGGCGAATCACCTTGCACTTGTCGCAGATCTTCTTGACGCTCGGCTTTACCTTCATTGTCCTTCGTGTTCCTCAGACGTTCATCCTTGCGAGCGAAGCTCGCGCTTAACGCCGGAATGTCCTCGCTACGCTGCGGATTCCGCCGTTACTTGTATCGGTAGACGATCCGCCCACGACTCAGGTCGTAGGGGCTCAGTTCCACGACAACCCGGTCGTCGGGCAGGATCCGGATGTAGTGCATCCGCATCCGACCGCTGATGTGGGCCAGGACCTTATGGCCGTTGTCCAGCTGCACCCGGAACATGGCGTTCGGGAGCGACTCGACCACAGTGCCCTCGATCTCGATGGCGCCGTCTTTCTTGGCCAAAATTCCTCGCGTTTCACTGATCGATCGTCTGAGGCTCCGGTTCACTAAGCAGCCGCGACCTCACGCTTCGAAGAGAGCGGCGACCTGCGAGGGGCGCCGACGCGTGATAGTCATAGTGAGCCGACTAAGGAGTGTACGACACCTGAGCCTAAAACGCGAAACGCGTGCCAGGTGTCCTGACACAACCATGCACGAGTTTACCCCACGGCATCACCGGTTCGCGCCACAAGCGAGCTGCCACGACGCGTCGCAGAGGTGAAAGAAGAGCATTTACCGGGACCACCTTTGACCGGCGCATCACGTGTCCCCGGAGTCGCTTCAACCGCAGAACCGCCGGCCCCCGCACAGCGGAAGGCCCGCCGGAGA
>NZ_JAHKRL010000371.1 GCF_019396405.1 Nonomuraea rhizosphaerae
CCGCCCCCCCGCCAGCCCGCCCCCCGCCGCGTGGACGTCGCGACCGGCGGCCTGTTCATCGGCCTCGGCGTCCGCCTGGCCGTCGAACGCTGACCCGGCGCCCCCTTCCTCGCGCACCACCCCTCCCCCAGCCCCGTACGGCGGGTCGTTCCGTGACGGCGCTTGTGTTTACGACGCAGTGCGGTTTACGATACAAACCAGTTTGACGATAAGAGGAGTTGTGATGGCAGACGACGGTGACCGGATCCCGAGCCCCGAGGAGACCCTGCGCCTCATCGAGGAGCAACGGGCCGCCACCGTGTCCCGCCTGCGCGGCGACCCCGTGCTCCTGTACGTCCCCTGGGGCACCGCCTGGCTGGTCGGCTTCAGCCTGCTGTTCCTGCACTACGGCCTCGACGGCAGGCCGTACGCGCCGATCTCCCTGTGGCAGGCCCTGGCCGTCCACCTGATCGCCCAGGTGGTCGCCGGCGCCTTCGCCGCGTACGGGATCACCAAGCAGACCTCCGGCGTCCGGGGTGACATCTCCACCAAGGGCACCATGTACGGCTACAGCTGGTTCGCCGGGATGGCCGTGATGACGGTGATCGGCATCCGGCTCGCCCCGATGCTGCCCGAGGCGGAGGGCGGGCTGCTGTGGGCCGGCATCGCCCTGCTGGTGGTGGCGATCCTCTACATGGCCGGCGGGGCGATCTTCCTGAACTGGAGGATGTTCTTCCTCGGCGTCGCGGTGGCCGCGGTGGACGCGGTCGGCGTGGTGCTCGGCCCCGGCTGGCACGCGCTGCTGGCCGCCGTGCTGCTCGGCGGCGGCCAGATCGTCCTCGGCCTGTGGTGGAGGCGGCACCCGTGAGCGCCCCGCCCGAGCTCGACCCGGTCATCCACGCGCAGGCCAGATTGCGGGTGGTCGCCGCTCTCAACACGATGGGCGCCGGGAACGAGATGGCCTTCCCCGCGCTCAAGGATCTGCTCGGCATGACGGCCGGCAACCTGTCGGTCCATCTGAGCAAGCTCGAGGAAGCCGGCTACGTGGAGATCACCAAGACCCACAAGGGCCGCACCCCGGTCACCTATGTCGCGCTCACCCAGCGCGGCAGGGCGGCCTTCGACGACTACACCAAGGCGATCCGCGCCCTGCTCGACAACGCTGGAGGCACCTCATGACCGTCCTCGCCAGAACGGTCGAGGCCACCCGCCGCTACGGCGACGTGCTGGCTCTCGACCACGTCTCCCTCGACATCAGGGCGGGCGAGCTGGTGGGCCTGCTCGGCCCCAACGGCGCGGGCAAGTCCACCTTGATCAACCTGTTCGTGGGCCTGCGCCGGCAGACCTCCGGCACGGTCGAGCTGCTCGGCGGCTCCCCCCAGGACCCGGTCGTGCGGCGGGGCATCGGCGTGACGCCGCAGGAGACGGGGCTGCCGGAGTCGCTGCGCGTCGGCGAGATCGTCGACTTCGTCTCCGCGCACTTCCCGGAGCGGGCCGACAAGACGGAGCTGCTGGGGCGCTTCGGCCTGGACGGCCTGGTCAAGCGCCAGATCGGCGGCCTGTCCGGCGGCCAGAAGCGGCGGCTGGGCGTGGCGCTGGCCTTCGCCGGCAACCCGCGCATGGTCTTCCTCGACGAGCCGACCACCGGCCTCGACGTGGAGGCCAGGCGGGCCCTGTGGGACGGCATCGAGGACTTCCACGAGCGCGGCGGCACGGTCCTGCTCACCAGCCACTACCTCGAGGAGATCGAGGCCCTGGCGCAGCGCGTCGTGGTCGTCGGCCACGGACGGGTGCTGGCCGACGACACCGTGCGCGCCGTGCGCGACATGGTCGGCGTGCGCCGCGTCTCGCTGGACGCCGACCACCTGCCCGAGCTGCCCGGCGTCCTGGCCACCGAGCGTGAGGACGGCCGGATCCACCTGGTCACCACCGACCCCGACCAGCTGGTCGTCGAGCTCGTACGGAGCGGCGCGCCGTTCTCCGGCCTGGAGATCAGGCCGACCACGCTGGAGGAAGCCTTCCTCGCCATCACCGCCAAGGAGTCCGCGCATGTCTAGCCTGCTCGTCGCCCACACCCGCTACCTGTTGCTGGAGCAGCTCCGGGTGCCGATCGGCCTGGTGGCCAGCGCGTTCTTCCCGGCGGCGTCGATGCTGGCGTTCGTGGTGCCGTTCGCCGGCCAGGATCCCATGGCCGCCACGCAGGCGACCGGCTCGATGATGCTGATCGGCGCGATGTCGGCCGCGCTCATGGGCCTGAGCATCACCGTCGCCCAGGACCGCGAGCTGCCGTGGAACCCGTACCTGCGCACGCTGCCCGCCGGGCCGTTGCCGCGCTTCGCGGGGCGGATCATCACCACGATGATCACGATGCTGGTGGCGACGATCCCGGTGCTGCTGATCGCGGCCCTGTTCACCGAGGCGACCATCACGCCGCCGAAACTGCTGCTCGGGCTGCTCGCGCTGCTCGGCGCGTCGGTGCCGTTCATGCTGATCGGCCTGTTCATCGGCTTCGTGCTGCCGTCCAAGGCCGCCATCGGGGTCTCGCAGGTCGTCTTCTTCCCGGTCGCGATCCTGGGCGGGCTGTTCATGCCGCCGCAGATCATGCCGGGCTTCGTCCAGGCGGTCTCGCCGTACGTGCCGGCGCGCGGGGCGGGCGAGCTGCTCTGGGCCGTCACCGCGGGGAGCACGCCCAACACGGTGGCGCTGATCATGCTCGGGGTCTGGACCGTGGCCGCGGCGCTCGCGGCGGGCTGGGCCTACAAGCGCGACGAGGGACGCCGCTTCTCCTGACATCCCCTCACCCGGTGTCCCGGGCAAACGGGGGGGTGTGCCGCCGAGTCCGCAGCGATCTCGACGGCACACCCGTCCGTGAGGGGGTCCGGTTATTTCTTCTCTTGGAGGGTGACGGTGACAGTACTCGACTTTCCGTCCCTCATATAAGTGATCTGAACCTGTTGGCCTACTTTGAAACCTCTGACCTGGCCAACAACCGTGTCGCCGCCGTCCACCGCCGTGTTCCCGATCTTGGTGATGATGTCGCCCTCCTGCAGCCCCGCCTTGGCCGCGGGGCTGTCCTGCGTCACCTGCCGGACGAGCGCGCCGGGCACGTCGCCGCTGGCGTCGGTGACGCTGACGCCCAGGAACGCGTGGGTCACCTTGCCGGTGCTGATGAGCTGGTCGGACACCTGCTTGGCGGTGTTGACCGGGATGGCGAAGCCGACGCCGATGTTGCCGCTGCTGCCGCCGTTCGTGGCGATCGCGCTGTTGATGCCGATCACCTGACCGGCCGCGTTCACCAGCGCGCCGCCCGAGTTGCCGGGGTTGATGGCCGCGTCGGTCTGGATCGCGTCGCCGAGCGTGGTCGTGCCGCTCTCCTGGCTCTGCTGCCTGCCCCAGCCGGGCGGCATCTGCTGCTGATCCTGCTCGCCGCCGACGGTGACCGTCCGGTTCAGCGCGCTGACGATGCCCATCGTGACGGATCCGTCGAGGCCGAGCGGGCTGCCGACGGCCAGCACGGAGTCGCCGACCTTGAGCTGGTCGCTGTCGCCGAGCGAGGCCGCGGTCAGGCCCGAGACGTCCTCGGCCTTGATGACCGCCAGGTCGGTACTCGGGTCGGTGCCCACGACCGACGCCTTGGCCGTCTTGCCGTCGTTGAACTTCACCGTCATCTGGCCGCCGCTCCCGGCGCCGACGACCACGTGGTTGTTGGTGAGGATGAGCCCGTCGTCGGAGAGCACGACGCCCGACCCCTCGCCGGACTGGCCCTGGATCATGACGACCGACGGCTGCACCTTCGCCGCCACCTCCGAGACGGTGAGCTGGCTGGAGGCCTGCTTGAAGACCGGGCTCGGCGCGGAGACGACCTGGGCCTGCGGGGCGAAGGCCGTGGCGGCGGCGGCCCCCACGGCGCCGCCCCCCACCGCCATGGCCGCCAGGGCCAGCCCGGCGACCGTCTTCCTGCCGAAGGCGAGGCCCGGCTTGCGCGGCTGCGGGGGCAGGGGCTGGATCATCGTGTCGTTCTGCGTCTGGTGCTGGTGCGGGGCGCCGCTGTCTCGCCGGGGGAAGCCCCCGGCGGAGGGCGGCTGCGCACCGAACTGGCTCCAGCCGCCAGTGCCCTGCTCGCGAGGCTCGTTCGCGTTCATGTCATCTCCTCAAGTCCCGATGACACAAGGTTGCCAATGAGCGCGTAAGTGCAGGTTAAGCCGAAGATCAGAGGAGTCTGAGAAGGGTAACGGCAGCTTTATCGACGCTGCTCAGTGACCGGCCGATCGCCCCGGATCCGAGAAAAAATCTGGCGGAAATTTTGCCGGTGAGCGGCGGCGCCCGTCCGAGTCAACCAAATCGGGCGCCGCCTCGCCACTCGTCCCGGGTCAGGGGCTCAGCCGGCCGGGCTCGTGGGCCAGTACTCGTCCTTCAGCAACCGCTTGTACAGCTTGCCCGTGGGGTGCCGCGGCAGCTCCTCCCGGAAGTCCACCGACCTGGGGCACTTGTAGTGGGCCAGGCGTTCGCGGCAGTACTCGATCAGCTCGGCCTCCAGCGCCGGTCCGGCCTCCGCCATCGACGACGGCTGGATCACGGCCTTGACCTGCTCGCCCATCTCCTCGTCGGGGACGCCGAAGACGGCCACGTCGGCGACCTTCGGGTGCAGGCACAGGACGTTCTCGGCCTCCTGCGGGTAGATGTTCACCCCGCCGGAGATGATCATGTACGAGCGGCGGTCGGTCAGGTAGAGGAAGCCGTCGGCGTCCAGGTAGCCGATGTCACCGAGGGTGGTCCAGCCCCTGCCCTGCGGGTCCTGGACGGAGCGGGTCTTGTCGGGGTCGCCGTGGTACTCGAAGCGGGCCGGGCTCTCGAAGTAGATGGTGCCGTGCTCGCCGGGCTGCAACTCGTTGCCGTCCTCGTCGCAGATGTGCACGCTGCCGAGCAGTGAGCGGCCGACCGTGCCGGGGTGCTCCAGCCAGTCCTGGGAGCCGGTGTAGAGGAAGCCGTTGCCCTCGGTGCCGGCGTAGTACTCGTGGATGATCGGGCCCCACCACTCGATCATCTGCTGCTTGACGGGGATCGGGCAGGGCGCGGCGGCGTGGATGGCGCACGCGAGGGACGACAGGTCGTACTTTTTCCTGATCTCGGGGGGCAGTTTGAGCATCTTGATGAACATCGTCGGGACGAGCTGGGCGTGCGTCACCTTGTACCGTTCGACCGTCTCCAGGAAGCGTTCGGGGTCGAAGCGCTCCATGACGACGACCGTCGAGCCGAGCCGCTGGAAGGTCAGGCTGTAGCGCAGCGGCGCCGCGTGGTACAGCGGCGCGGGCGAGAGGTAGACGCTGTCGGCCGTCGGCGCGAACAGGCCCTCGATGAGCTTGAGCAGGATGTTCGGCTCGGTGAGCGGGGCGTTGGGCAGGGCCGGCTTGATGCCCTTGGGCCGGCCGGTGGTGCCGGACGAGTACAGCATGTCCGAGCCCTGGCTCTCGTCGGCGATCGGGGTGACCGGGTGCCCGGCCACCGCCTCCTCATAGGCCTGGAAGCCCTCGGCGGCGCCGTCCAGCATGAGACGCAGCTGGACGCCGGGGGTCACGGCGGTGACGGAGGTGGCGACCTCGGCCAGCGCGTGCTCGGAGATGAAGACGCGCGCCTCGCAGTTGTTGACGATGTAGGCCAGCTCGTCGGTCTGCAGGCGCGAGCTGATCGCGGTGAAGTACAGGCCCGAGCGGTAGGCGGCCCAGGCGATGGTCAGGAAGAGCGGGTGGTTGCCCAGCATGAAGGCGATGTGATCGCCCTGCCGCAGTCCGGCGGCGCGGAACAGGTGGGCCAGCCGGTTCGACTCCTCGTCCAGCTGGCGGTAGGTGATGACCTGGCCGGAGCCCGCCATGATGACGGCGGGCTTGTCGGGCGTGACGGCTGCTATCGCTCCCGGGTGCATGCCCGAACGATATTCGGCGAGGCGTGGGTGGCGCCATCTCTTGGGACACGGCATCCAGGGACACAGCCTCTTGGGACACGGCGGAGCCGCGGTCCCGATGAGGGGACCGCGGCTCCTTGTCGAACCAGGTGCTATCTGATCACTGCTGTCCGATCACATGGCGGAAGCGTGGTACACGTCCTGCCAGCCGGAGTGGTAGCCGGTCGGCTCGTGCCGGTTGCCCCTGCTCACGTCCACGTAGATGTGAGCGGCGTTCTTACCGGAGAACGAGTAGTGCACCGGGTGCTTGTGGCAGTTCTTGAAGGACTTGAACCACGCGTGGCCGTGCTTGTCGACGACCTTGAAGGTCTCCCACGCGCACTTCTTGCCACCCCACCACTTGTAGTTGGTGAGCGTGCTGTCGACGGTGAAGAAGTGGTCGTAGCGCCACTCCCACACCCTCTTCTTCTCCTTCTTGACGACTTCCTTGCAGACCTTCTCGTGCTTCTTCTTGTCGAAGAAGCAGATCTTCTTCTTGACGAAGAAGGTCTTCCAGTACCAGAACTTGTAGCCCTTCTTCTCCACGGTCACGTGGCCTTCTGCCGAGGCCTTGTGGTCGCTGGAGTAGTAGGCGCCCCAGCTGTCCTGGTAGGTGGACGAGGCGGTGGTGGCGGGAGTCGCGGTTGTTGCGGTTGTTGCGCCGGCGGCTGCCGGCGCGGCGGCGGCCACAATGGCGGGGGGCGCTACGCCGATCAGGGTTCGGGGGAGGGATCGCATTTTGGGGCCTCCTCG
>NZ_JAHKRL010000372.1 GCF_019396405.1 Nonomuraea rhizosphaerae
GTCCCGCGACCCCAGGGCCGCCAGCATCGCCACGGCCGGGTCGCGGAACCGCCGCCCCGACTCGTCGTAGATCTTGCGCAGCTCGGGGCGCCTGGTGGCCTCCAGTGCCAGCTCGTACCGGGCCAGCGTGCGTCCGGGGTCGGCGAGCTGGATCCGGAGGGCCGTGGTCAGCAGCCCGGCCAGCTCGTCCGGGTCGGTCGGCAGGGACGGCCCGTAGGCCGCGGCCAGCGCGCCTTCCTCCAGCTCGGTGAGGCGCGACAGCGTCAGCTCTAGCAGCGCCGCCCGGGTGCGGGCCAGGTTGGAGGTCGATCCGGGCGGCAGCCCGGCGGCCTCGTCGACGGCGCGGTGGGTGAGCCCGCGCATGCCGCGCTCCGCCAGCAGGGTGATCGCCGTGTCGGCCACGGTCTCGGAGCGCTTCACAGGACTCAACACTACACCGGTAGTGGGACCGGACTACAGGCGTAGTATGGTGGCACTACAGGCGTAGTAGAAGGAGGCGGGCACATGCCCAGAGCTGTGGTGATCGGCGGCGGCATCGGCGGGCTGACGGCGGGGATCGCGTTGCGCCGCAAGGGCTGGGAGGTGACCGTCCTCGAACGCGCTCCCAGGCTGGAGCCCGTCGGCGCGGGCGTGGCCGTGGCCGCCAACGCGCTGAAGGCGCTCGACGCGATCGGCGTCGGCGACCGCGTCAGGAAGCTGAGCAGGCTTCAGGGGCAGGTCGGGCTACGGTCCCCGGACGGCCGGTGGCTGACGCGCACGACCGAGGACAAGGCCCGGGAGAAGTTCGGCGACTCGGTCGTGATCCTGCACCGGGCGACGCTCGTGGACGTGCTCGTGGACGCTCTGGGGGCCGACGCGCTACGCCTGGGCACGACGGTCACCAGCGTAGAGCGGGACAGCGTGCGTACGGCGGACGGCGTGCGTGCCGCCGACGGCGTGCTGGAGGCCGATCTGATCGTGGCGGCCGACGGGATCCACTCCGCCACGCGGGCGGCGCTGTTCCCCGCGCATCCGGGCCCCGTGTACGCCGGGGTGACGGCGTGGCGGGGGCTGGTGCCCGCGCTCGACCGGGAGATCCGGAGCACGGAGACGTGGGGCATGGGGCTGGTGTTCGGGGCGCACCAGATGGACGACGAGCTGATCTACTACTACGCGACCGACCTGTCCCCCGCCGGGGCCACGCACGGTGACGAGCGCGAGGAACTGCTGCGGCGGTTCGGGGGCTGGCACGACCCGATCCCCGACCTGATCCGGGCCTCGGAGAACGACCGGATCCTCCGCAACGACCTGTACTACTTCGACCGGCCGCTGGAGGCCATGCACCGGGGACGGGTGGCGCTGCTCGGCGACGCCGCCCACCCCATGACGCCGAACCTGGGCCAGGGGGCGTGCCAGGCCATCGAGGACGCGATCGTCCTGGCGATGGCGGCGAGCGGCGAACTGGCGAGCGAGGAGCTGACGAGCGGCGAACTGGCGACCGACGAGCTGACGAGCGGCGAGTCCGAGGCGAGCGCCTCGATCGGCGGCGACGTCATGGAGGCCCGCCTGGCCGCCTACACCGCCGCCCGCCTGGAGCGGACCGCCATGATCACCCGGCAGGCGATGAACATCTGCCGGGCCACCAAACTACGCAACCCCCTGGCCGTAGGCCTCAGGGACGCCGGGATGAAGGCGGCTTCGCGGCTGACACCAGATCTGATGCTCCGCTCGATGGAGCAGGTGCTGGGCTGGCGGCCACCGGCGCCGGTTTCGAGTGGTCCGGGGCCAGCCGCCCGAGGGTGATCGTCCCGCCGATGGTCAGCGCGGCCGCGATCAGGGCGGGCACGGCCGTGGACGGGCTGGTCGGCAGCGGCTCGCCGAGCAGGATCGCGCCCGCCAGCACCGAGGTGATCGGGTCGATGACCTGCACGCCCGCGTACGCGATGCCGAAGTAGCCCACCGCGTACGAGCGCTGCAGCAGCACCACCGCGCAGACCAGCAGCACCGGCACGGCGACCGTGAACCAGTGCAGCAGCCTGCCCCAGTCGCCCTGCATGCCGCCGCCGACCACCCGGACGAACGTCGACACGCTCGCCGTCACCGCCCCCGCGCCGATCGACAGCACCAGGGCCTTGCCCGGGCCGCCCAGCCGGTTGGCGATCAGCTCGGCCACCAGCACGATCACGCCGATCACGGCGATGAACCCGATCGCGGCGCCGGTCCCGAGCCTGGGCGTCACGTTGTGCGCCGGCACCAGGAGCATCAGCCAGAGCAGCCCGACCGCGACGGCGATGGAGCCGAGGATCTCCGCCTTGTACGGCCGGCGGCCGTACATCAGCGCGGCCAGCGGCACCGCGAACACCAGCGTCGCCACGCTGATCGGCTGCACGGCCACCAGCGGCGCGAAGCTCAGCGCCACGGCGTGCAGGCAGGCGCCGGTGAACCCGATGACACCGCCGATCCACCAGCGGGGACGCCGCACCAGCCGGAGGGAGGCCCCCTCGGCCACGGCTTCATATTGTTGAAGGGCCGCGCCGAACGCGTACCCGAGCGCCCCGGCGAGCGCGATCACGAGACCGATCCAGGTCATCGGCGCCCGCGCAGGGACGAGGAACCTTCCAGGAGCATTGCTCCAGCTTATGAGGGATGGAAAGTGCTGCAATCATCCTTTTGGCCGAACATCACTCAACACAGGAGTAGTCCGGCCCTGAACAGTCAGGATTTTTCCGGGCATACGCAGAACAGGTGCCCCTCCGGATCCTGCAGCACGACCCAGCCGACGCCTTCCTCCGTGACGCCCGGCTGGAAGTCCGGCCTGGTGGCGCCCAGGGCGACGTACTCCTCGACCGCCTTCTCGACGTCCGGCACCCGGAAGTCGAGATGGAACTGCTTGTCCGGGCTGGGCCACTCCACCGGCTTGCGGTCGGGGACGCGGCCGAAGTAGATGTTCGTGGTCCCGTCGCCCACGGCAGCGTACTCGTCCTCGGAGTACTGGATGTCGAGGCCGGTCACCTTGTGCCAGAAATCGGCCATCTTCTTGGGCTCGGCGCAGTCGATGGTGAAGGCGATGAGCTTGGCTTCTGTGGTCATGTGACCAGCCTGGCACCCATACCTGCCACCTCCTGTCAGGTACGGCCCGCCGCCCATCCGGCCTTCACGCCGCCGCCCCCAGAACCCACTACCCCCGCCGCGTGGCCGAGGTGACCCGCTTGAGGATCCGGTCCCACTCCGTCCCGAACGGGTTGTCCTGCACCAGGTACGTCCATGTGGCCGCCGGCCGTTGCAACTCGGGCTCCGGCTCCTCGAACGACTCCACCGATCGCCGCTCCACCTCGCTCAGCAGCGTCTTGTACTCCGCCACGGCCTCACGGTGGAACTCGTCGACGGGGCTCATCCGGCCGAGCGCCCGCAGGTGGATGCCCTCCCGCAGGTCCGTCAGGAACGCCAGGTGCTCGGTCCAGCAGCGGTCGATGGCGTGCAGCACGATCTGCCGGGCCGTCTCGTCGCGGGTGTCCTCGGGCATGGCCGCCCAGCGTTCGGGGTCGGCCGCCTCCAGGGCCCTGGCGGCGGAGTCGCCGTGCAGGACCTTGTCGCGCCACTCCAGGATCAGCTCGCGCTGGTGCTCCAGCAGGCGGGTGTAGCGCCAGGTGTTGCGGTGGATCTCCAGGTTGACGCCCTCGGCGACGCGCTGGGCGTGGCCGACGAGGTAGGCGCCGCGCCGGTGGCGCACGACGCCGTCGGCGTCGGCGGCGGGCGGCCGCTCGTCGCTGACGAACTGGGTGATCAGGTCGTCCTTCATGCTGACGAAGAACACCGAGGCCCCGGGGTCGCCCTGGCGGCCGGCCCGGCCGCGGAGCTGGTCGTCGAGGCGGCTGCTGGCGTGGCGGCCGGAGCCGATGACGTACAGGCCGCCCAGCTCGGCGACGCCCTCGCCGAGGCGGATGTCGGTGCCGCGCCCGGCCATCTGCGTGGAGACGGTGATGGCGCCGCGCTCGCCGGCCTTGGCGATGATCGCGGCCTCCTCGGCGTCGTTCTTGGCGTTGAGGACGACGGGCTCCATGCCGCGGCGCTGCAGGAGCTTGGCGAGGTTCTCGGACTCGGCCACGTCGAGGGTGCCGATGAGGATGGGGCGGCCGGTGGCGTGCGCCTCCTGGATCTCCTCGACCAGCGCGGCGTCCTTGTCCGGGACGTCCGGGTAGAGGCGGTCGGGCTCGTCCTCGCGCACGCACGGCCGGTTCGGCGGGATCACCGCGACCTTGAGGCCGTAGAACTCGCCGAGCTGCTCGCTGACCGCGACCGCCGTGCCGGTCATGCCGCAGATCTGCGGGTAGCGCTTGATCAGGCCCTGGACGGTGATCGAGTCGAGGATCTCGCCCTTCTCGCTCGGCGGCAGCGCCTCCTTGGCCTCCACGGCCGCCTGGAGCCCGTCGGGCCAGCGCTGCAGCACCGCGACGCGGCCGCGCGAGGGGTTGATGAGCTGGACCTTGCCGTCGCGGACGATGTAGTCGACGTCGCGGCTGAGCAGGGCGTGGGCGTGCAGGGCGAGGTTCAGCTCGATGAGCGTGCCCGGCTCCTTCTCGTCGTACAGCTCGACGTCCAGCAGGCTCTCGACGCTGTCGGCGCCCTTCGGCGTCAGGTACACGTTGCGCGCCTGGTCGTCGATCTCGTAGTGGTAGCCCCTGATGAGCTGCCTGACCAGGGCGGCCATCTCCGGCACCGCGCTGCCCTCGTCGGCCGCGCCCGCCATGACCAGCGGCACCCGCGCCTCGTCCACGAGCACCGAGTCGGCCTCGTCGATCAGCGCCACCTGGGGCTCGGGCACGATGATCTCCGCCGGGTCGGTGCGCAGCCGGTCGCGCAGCACGTCGAACCCGACCTCGCTGACCGGCCCGTACGTGACGTCCTTCCCGTACGCCTCGCGCCGCTCCTCAGGCGTGGAGTTCTGGCCGATCCAGCCCACGCTGACGCCCATGGCCTCGTAGAAGGGGCCCATCCATTCGGCGTCGCGCCTGGCCAGGTAGTCGTTGACCGACATGACGTGCACCCGCTTGCCCTGCAGCGCGTACCCGGCGGCGGCCATCGCGCCGGACAGCGTCTTGCCCTCGCCGGTCGCCATCTCGGCCACCTTGCCGTCGAGGAGGGCGAGCGTGCCCAGGAGCTGCACGTCGTACGGGCGCAGGCCGAGGGTCCGGTCGGCGGCCTCGCGCGCGACGGCGCAGAACTCCGCCAGATCGTCCATGGCCGGCCGGGGCAGCTCGTCGAGCGCGCCGACGCGCTCGGCCCGTCCCCCCGCCGCTTTGACGATCTTCTTGTACGGGGTGAGGTTCACGCCTCCTGGGCGATCCAGGAGGTTTCTCACTATTCCGGAAATCGACGCCACAGTTCCTCCAACGCATGCTTTGTCAGCGCCGTTCCCCCATTTTCGTCTTTGGTGGCCGACTCTGTGCCGGCTTGGGGAGCGGAGCGACGATACGGCAAGCGTCGCCGTACCGGACCCTAACCCATACGACGCCCTGAATCGCCACTCCGCTCCACCCCTCAGCGAGCCGTCACTCCGTGCTCCCCGCCCGTACGGCGAGCATGCCCACCGCGCCGAGCAGCAGCGCGCACCCGCACCAGGCGACCGGCGTGAGCCGCTCCCCGAACAGCGCCACCCCGAGCACCGCCGCCCCGGCCGCCTCGCCGAGCGAGATGATCGACACGGTGGTGGCGCTGAGCGCGGTCAGCGCGCGGAAGAACAGCCCGTACGCGAGCGCGGTCGGCACCGCGCCCAGGTAGAGCAGCAGGGCGACGGGAGCGATCCCCGGCTCCGGCAGCACCCCGCCGGCCAGCGCGAAGGGCGCGAGGCAGACGGCCGCCACGGTGAACCCGCCGACGGCCGTGCCCTGCGGGTCGTCGTGGTGGTGCCGCGAGAAGAGGGTGACGGCGGCGTACCCGGCCGCGGACAGCAGCGCCAGCGCGATCCCCGCCGGCGCGGCGCCCTCAGGACCGGAACCACCACCGGCCCCGGCGCCGACGCCGAGGAGCCCCGACAGCGCCGGCCCGCCGGTGAGCAGGAGCAGGCCGCCCAGGGACGCCCCCAGCGCGGCCAGCCCGGCCCGCCCCAGCGGCTCGCGCAGCAGGAAACGGCCGCCCAGCGCGGTGAGGACCGGTGTGGCGCCCATGGTGACGACCGTGGCGACGGCGACGCCGCAGGCCGCGATCGCGCCGAAGTAGGCGGTCTGGTAGACGGCCATCCCGACGCCCACGACCACTACCCGTGAGTCGAAGGCCGCACGGGGCCGGCGGCCGGTGGCGAGCCGGGCGGCGGCGTACAGGAAGAAGGCGCCCAGCAGGTAGCGCCAGAACGAGACGTCGACGGGGCCGAGCCCGCCCGAGGTGAACAACAGCGACCCGGCGGCGCCGCCGGGGCCCCAGGCCGTCGCGGCCACGGACACGTAGAAGGCGCCCCGCCGAGCGGGG
>NZ_JAHKRL010000373.1 GCF_019396405.1 Nonomuraea rhizosphaerae
CCGCGGCGGTGGCCGACGCCCTGGGGGCGCCGGTCCGGATCGGGTCGTACGGCCCGACAGCGGACGGCAAGCGAGCCCTCGCCGTCCGCTGACCCCGGAGCCGTCCGCTGACCCCGGAGCCGTCCGCCGAACCCGAGGCCGTCCGCCGACCTCAGGCGGGGCCGCGGGCCCTCAGGGCTACCCCCAGGCGAGCATGCGGAGCGGCTCCTCCAGCATGGCGCCGACGTCGCGCAGGAACATCGACCCCAGCTCCCCGTCCACGATCCGGTGGTCGAACGACAGCGCCAGTGTCGTCACCTTGCGCACCGCCAGCTCGCCGTCCACCACCCACGGCATGTCCCTGACCTGGCCGAAGGCCAGGATGGCCGACTCGCCGGGGTTCAGGATCGGGGTGCCGGTGTCGACGCCGAAGACGCCCACGTTCGTGATCGTGATCGTGCCGCCCGCCATCTCGGCCGGTTGGGTCCTGCCCGCCCTGGCGGTCTCCGTCAGGGCGGCCAGCTCACCGGCCAGCTGGGGCAGCGACAGGTCCTGGGCGCCCTTGACGTTCGGCACGACCAGGCCGCGCGGGGTGGCGGCGGCGATGCCCAGGTTCACGTAATGCTTGATCACGATCTCCTGCGCCGCCTCGTCCCACGAGGAGTTGATCATCGGGTACCGCTTCACCGCGGTGAGCACGGCCTTGGCGACCAGGAGCAGCGGCGAGACCTTGACCTCGGCGAACTCCGGGAGCGTGCGCAGGCGCTTGACGGCCTCCATGGTCGCGGTCACGTCGAGCTGGAGGAACTCGGT
The DNA here is from genome assembly GCF_019396405.1 of Nonomuraea rhizosphaerae. Taxonomy (GTDB): domain Bacteria; phylum Actinomycetota; class Actinomycetes; order Streptosporangiales; family Streptosporangiaceae; genus Nonomuraea; species Nonomuraea rhizosphaerae. The sequence goes on from NZ_JAHKRL010000373.1 coordinate 793, forward strand.
GACGTGCGGGGCGGTGAACGCGCTGGCCACCATGGCCTGGGCGGTCATCTTCCGCACGCCCTTGATCGGGACGCGCGACTCTCCCGCCGCCTGTGCGGGAGCGGCCGCCCGCGCGGGGACGGCCTCGGGCCGGTCGGCGGCGGACTGGACGTCGTCGCGGGTGATCGAGCCGTGCGGGCCGGAGCCGGAGAGCGCGGCCAGGTCGACGCCCAGGTCCTTGGCCAGCTTGCGGACCGGCGGCTTGGCCAGGACGGCGACCTGGGACGGGCTCAGGTCCGCCCCGGAGGCGCCGGGCCTCACGCTGGCGGGCGCCGAGCCGGAGCCTGACGCGGGAGCCGGGCCGCCCGCGGGCGGTCCGCCGGGGCGGGGGCCTCCCTTGCGGGGGCGGCGTTTCGTCGAGCCGGTCTTGACGCCGTAGCCGACCAGGACCGCCTGCCGTTCCTCCTTGGGCGCGGGGCCGCCGTGGACGCCGGGCTCGACCGCGCCCTCCGGGGGCGGGCTCGGCACCATGTCGTCGGACAGGGCCTCGGTACGGTCCCCGCCGGCGGCGTCCTCCTCGGACGTGTCGACCGCGATGATCGGCACGCCCACGTCGACGGTCTCGCCCTCGCCGGCCATCAGGCCGTGCACCACGCCGTCCCACGGGACGGGCAGCTCGACGATCGACTTGGCCGTCTCGATCTCCACGACGATCTGGTTGACCTTGACCGTGTCGCCCACCTTGACGTGCCAGCGGACGATCTCCGCCTCCGTCAGCCCTTCGCCGACGTCGGGGAGCTTGAATTCGCGTCGCATGAAAGGACGTTCCCCCTTGATCAGTAGCCGAAGGCGCGATCGACGGCGTCGAGCACCCTGTCCAGGTCGGGCAGGTAGTGCTCCTCCAGCTTCGACGGGGGGTAGGGCGTGGAGAAGCCGCCGACCCGCAGCACCGGCGACTCCAGGTGGTAGAAGCACTGCTCGGTGATCCTGGCCGCCAGCTCGGCGCCGAAGCCGCTGTTGACGGGCGCCTCGTGCACCACGACGGCCCGGCCGGTACGGCGTACCGAGTCCATGACCAGCGGAGTGTCGAGCGGGTTGAGCGAGCGCAGGTCGAGCACCTCGACGGAGCGGCCGTCCTCCTCGGCGGCCGTGGCGGCCTCCAGGCAGGTCTTGACCATCGGGCCGTAGGCGATCAGCGTGACGTCGGTCCCGGGCCGCACGGCGCGGCCGCGGTCGAGCGGCGTCCACCAGTCGGCCGAGGAGGTGTCGACCTCGGCCTTCTCCCAGTAGCGGCGCTTGGGCTCGAAGAAGATGACGGGGTCGTCGCTGTGGATGGCCTGCTGGATCATCGCGTACGCGTCGGCCGGGTTGGAGCAGGCGACCACGCGCAGGCCCGCCGTGTGCGTGAAGTACGCCTCGGGGGACTCACTGTGGTGCTCGACCGCGCCGATGCCGCCGCCGCAGGGGATGCGGACGACGACGGGCAGCTTGATCGCGCCGAGGGAGCGCATCGGCATCTTGGCGAGCTGGGTGATGATCTGGTCGGCGGCGGGGAAGACGAAGCCGTCGAACTGGATCTCGCACACCGGCCGGTAGCCGCGCAGCGCCAGGCCGATCGCGGTGCCGATGATGCCGGACTCGGCCAGCGGCGTGTCGATGACGCGGTCCTCGCCGAAGTCCTTCTGCAGGCCGTCGGTGACGCGGAACACGCCGCCGAGCTTGCCGACGTCCTCGCCCATGATGAGGACCTTGGAGTCGTCCTCCATGGCCTTGCGCATGCCCTCGTTGAGCGCCTTGGACAGGCTGAGCACGCTCATGACTCGAAACCCTCCAGGTAGGCGGCGTACTGGGCGCGCTCCTCGTCGATCAGCGCGTGCGGCTCGGCGTACACGTGGTCGAACATGTCGAGCGGCCTCGGGTCGGGCATGGCCAGGCAGCGTCTGCGCAGGTCGGCGCCGAGCTGGTCGGCCTCGCCCTCGACCGTGTCGAAGAACGCCTGGTCGGCCAGCTCGTTCTTGAACAGGTACGCCTTGACCCGCTCGATCGGGTCCTTCAGCTTCCACGCCTCCAGCTCGCTGGCCACGCGGTAGCGGGTGGGGTCGTCGGTGGTGGTGTGGGCGCCCATCCGGTACGTGAACGCCTCAATCATGGTCGGCCCCTGCCCGCTACGCGCGTCGGCCAGGGCCTTGCGCGTCACGGCGAGGCAGGCGAACACGTCGTTGCCGTCCACCCTGATGCCGGGGAAACCGAAGCCGGAGGCCCGGCGGTAGAGGGGGATGCGGCTCTGCTTCTCCAGCGGCTCGGAGATGGCCCACTGGTTGTTCTGGCAGAAGAACACGATCGGCGCGTTGAAGACGCTGGCCCAGATGAAGGACTCGTTCACGTCGCCCTGGGAGGTGGCGCCGTCGCCGAAGTAGGCGATGGTGGCCGCGGTCGCGTCGTCGCGCTGGATGCCCATGGCGTAGCCGACCGCGTGGAGGGTCTGGCTGCCGATCACGATCGTGTACAGGTGGAAGTTGTGCTCCTTGGGGTCCCATCCGCCGTGGTTGACGCCGCGGAAGAGGCCGAGCAGCTTGACCGGGTCCACGTCGCGGCACCACGCCACGCCGTGCTCGCGGTAGGTGGGGAAGGCCATGTCGGCGTCGGTCAGCGCGCGGCCGGAGCCGATCTGCGCGGCCTCCTGGCCGAGCAACGACGCCCAGATGCCGAGCTCGCCCTGCCGCTGCAGCGCCACGGCCTCCAGGTCGATGCGCCGGACGAGGACGAGGTCGCGGTAGAGGGACCTGATCTCTTCGGGCTTCAGGTCGATGTCGTAGTCGGGATGCTCGACCCGCTCGCCCTCGGGGGTGAGTAGCTGGACGAGTTCCGGGGGTGCTTCGGCACCACGAGGGGCCTCGAGTGTCACGTGCCGCTCCTGTGCGATCCGGGGCCGGGGGTCGATGGGATTGCCACCTTAGCCAGGCCTTTCGGGCGACGGACCATGTGGTGATGGTTCGTACGCGTTTGGGGACATCGTGGCAGACATCACAGTCCTTCGCGCAAGCCCCATGCCCTCCCCGTTCCCGTTGTGTCGTCTGCCACACGCACCGGTAGGCTTGCTTTCCCCACTACCACCGCATCCAGGAGGAACGCAGTGGCGCGCGTCATCGTAGACGTCATGCTGAAGCCCGAGATTCTCGATCCGCAGGGCCAGGCCATCGCCCGCGCGCTGCCCCGCCTGGGCTTCTCCGGCGTCGCGGCCGTGCGTCAGGGCAAGCGCTTCGAGGTGGAGCTGGAGGGGCCGGCCGACGAGGCGGCGCTGGAGGAGGTGCGGAAGATGGCCGAGACGCTCCTGGCCAACACCGTCATCGAGGACTACACCGTACGGGTTGACCAGTAGAACAGCACATTTGACACCTCGAAATACCCTTGCCCGGTTAAAGCCGGGTTCTGGCGTGCCACAATGCCACGCGCACGCCAACAGTAAATAACAACAGCGTGATTTTGCGGTTAGCCCCGATTTCACGGGGAAACCTACTCCAGGTGACATTCCGTAGCCCGGAGGGGTCTGGTGGATATTGAGTTCTCGTTGGCGCTGCCTCGGGATGCGATCGGCATACCGATGGTCAGGCGAGTGCTGGGCGATGCGATGCGCTCACTCAACGTGAGCGAGACGTGCATCTCCGACATGCTGCTCGCGGTCTCCGAGGCGTGCTCCAACGCGGTGCGCCACGGCGGTCCCGCCAATCGGTACGAGGTCACGGCATCGATCGGCTACGGCCGCTGCGACGTGCGCGTCGTCGACAACGGCGTCGGGCTGCCCTCGATGCCCCTGCACTTCCCGCCCCCCGACACCGAGAACGGCCGCGGGCTGCTCATCATGCGCTCGGTGGTCGACGAGATCACCTTCGGCATCACCCCCGGCCGTGGCACGACGGTCCACCTGCGTAAGACCCTCGCCTGGGAAGACGCGGCCGGCAGCCGCTCCCGCGAGCTGGCCGCGGTCTGACCTTTCCTCACCCCGGTACCTCACCCTGCGCACCGGTGCCCACCGGATAACCTGGGTGGCGGCCGCCGTGTGCCGCGTGCAGAGGGGATACCAAATGAGCGCCCGTGTGGGCATTGTCACGTTTCCAGGGACACTCGACGACCAAGATGCCGCGAGAGCCGTACGCCTGGTGGGCGCGGAGGCGGTTCCGCTGTGGCACGCCGACCACGACCTCAAGGGAGTCGACGCGGTCTTTCTGCCCGGCGGTTTCTCCTACGGCGACTACCTGCGCTGCGGCGCGATCTCCCGGTTCGCCCCGCTGATGCGGGAGCTGGTCCCGGCCGCGCGGCAGGGGCTGCCGGTGCTGGGCACGTGCAACGGGTTCCAGATCCTGTGCGAGGCGCACCTGCTGCCGGGCGCGCTGACCCGTAACGCCTCGCTCCACTACGTCTGCCGCGACCAGCGGCTCAAGGTCGAGACGACGGCCACGCCGTGGACGAACGCGTTCGCGGCCGGTCAGGAGATCGTGCTGCCGATCAAGCACGGCGAGGGCCGCTACGTGGCCTCCGCCGACACGCTGGCCGCGCTGGAGGCGAACGGCCAGGTGGTCGTGCGCTACCTGGGCAACCCCAACGGCTCCCTGAACGACATCGCGGGCATCCGCAACGAGGCGGGCAACGTGGTCGGCCTCATGCCGCACCCAGAGCACGCCGTCGAGGACCTGGTCGGCGCGCCCAGCACCGACGGTCTCGGCTTCTTCACCTCGATCCTCAAGAAGCTGGTGGACGCATGACGGACAACGTCGAGCGGGCGGCCGGCACCCCTGACGAGCCGATGCCCTTCGCCGAGCTGGGGATGAAGCAGGACGAGTACGACCGGGTCAAGGAGATCCTCGGCCGCCGTCCCACCGGCTCCGAGCTGGCCATCTACAGCGTCATGTGGTCCGAGCACTGCTCGTACAAGTCGTCCAAGGTGCATCTCAAGCAGTTCGCCACCAAGGCCCCCAAGTCCGACGCGCTGCTCGTCGGCATGGGCGAGAACGCGGGCGTGGTGGACATCGGCGACGGCTGGGCGGCCACGTTCAAGATCGAGTCGCACAACCATCCGAGCTACGTGGAGCCGCACCAGGGCGCCGCCACCGGCGTCGGCGGGATCGTGCGCGACATCATGTCGATGGGCGCCCGCCCGATCGCCGTCATGGACGCGCTGCGCTTCGGCGGGGCCGACCAGAACGACACCCGCAGGGTCCTGCCCGGCGTGGTCGAGGGCATCAGCAGCTACGGCAACTGCCTGGGGCTGCCCAACATCGGCGGCGAGGTCGTCTTCGACCCCTGCTACATCGGCAACCCGCTGGTCAACGCCCTGTGCGTGGGCCTGCTGCGTAAAGACCAGATCAAGCTGGCCACCGCGCCCGGCCCCGGCAACAAGGTCGTGCTGTTCGGCGCCTCCACCGGCCCCGACGGCATCGGCGGCGCCTCCGTGCTGGCCAGCGCCACGTTCGAGGACGAGTCGCAGGCCAAGCGCCCCGCGGTGCAGGTGGGCGACCCGTTCATGGAGAAGCTGCTCATCGAGTGCTGCCTGGAGCTGTACGCGGCCGACGTGGTCGTGGGCATCCAGGACCTGGGCGCGGCCGGCGTCTCCTGCGCCACGACCGAGCTGGCCGCCAAGGGCACCGGCGGCATGAGCGTCGACCTCAACCTCGTCCCGCTCCGCGACCCCTCGCTGCGGCCCGAGGAGATCCTCATGAGCGAGTCGCAGGAGCGGATGATGGCGGTCGTGCGCCCGTCCGACATCCCGGCCTTCACGGCGATCTGCGAGAAGTGGGACGTCCCCGCCACCGTCATCGGCGAGGTGACCGACACCGGCCGGCTCGTGATGACGTGGGACGGCGAGGTCATCGTCGACATCCCGCCCGGCACGGCGGCCGACGACGGGCCCGTCTACGAGCGCCCGCTGCGCGAGCCCGCCGGGCAGGCCGCGCTCAACGCCGACGTCCCCGACCGCCTCGACCGGCCCGCCGACCTGCGCGCCACGCTCCTGGAGCTGCTCGGGTCGCCCAACCTGGCCTCCAAGGAGTGGGTGACCTCCCAGTACGACCGGTACGTACGCTCCAACACCGTCCTGGCCCAGCCCGCCGACGCCGGGATGCTGCGCGTCTCCGAGGTCATGGCGGGGGCGGAGCCGACGACCAGGGGCATCGCGCTGGCCACCGACGGCAACGGCCGCTACGCCAAGCTCGACCCGTACGCCGGGGCCCAGCTCGCCCTGGCCGAGGCGTACCGCAACGTCGCGGTCACCGGGGCGCGCCCGCTGGCCGTCACCAACTGCCTCAATTTCGGCTCGCCGGAGGACCCGGAGGTCATGTGGCAGTTCGCCGAGGCCGTGCGCGGGCTCGCCGACGCCTGCCGCACCCTCGGCGTGCCGGTGACCGGCGGGAACGTCTCCTTCTACAACCAGACCGGCGCCACCGCGATCCACCCGACGCCGGTCGTCGGCGTGCTGGGCGTGATCGACGACGTGGCCAGGCGGGTGCCCACCGGCTTCACCACCGAAGGCCTGCGCGTGGCGCTGCTCGGCGAGACGGCGGCGGAGTTCGGCGGCTCGGAGTGGGCGCACGTGGCCCACGGCCACCTGGGCGGGCTGCCGCCCCAGGCCGACCTGGAGGCCGAGCGCTCCCTGGCGGCCGTGCTGGTCAGCGCGGCGGCCGAGGGGCTGCTGGAGGGCTCGCACGACCTGTCCGACGGCGGCCTGGCCGTCGCGCTCGCGGAGTCGTGCCTGGCGCGGGGCGTCGGCGCGTCGGTGAGCCTCACCGACGACGCCTTCACCGGCCTGTTCAGCGAGTCCGCGGCGCGGGCGCTGGTGACGGTGCGGCCCGAGGCGTTCGACCGGTTCGCCAAGCTGTGCGCCGACCACGAGGTGCCCTGCTACGGCCTCGGCGCGACCGGCGGCGCCTCGCTGGTGGTCGAGGGCGTGCTGGAGGTCACGGTCGCGGAGCTGCGGGAGACGCACGCGGGCACGTTGCCAGCGCTGTTCGGCTAGCTGTTCCGAGAAGGGGCCCGTACGCCGGTCGTACGGGCCCCTTCTCCGCGTGGGTCAGCTCTTCTTCAGGCAGACCACGTAGACGGTGCCGGAGGCGCTGCCGTAGCCGTCCTTCTCCGCCGAGACCGACCAACTGGCCGAGCCGCTGGGGGCGCTGCTGAGGACCGAGGAGCCCTTGCTGATCGTGAATCCGCCGCCGACCGCCAGGTCGCCGGTGGAGCAGGAGGCGCTGCCGGAGTTGGAGAAGGAGCTGGAACGGGTGTAGGTCGTGTAGGTCGCGCCGGAGCCGTCCTTCCCGTCCTTGCCGTCCTTGCCGTCGAGGCCGTTCCTGCCGTCCTTGCCCGGCAGGCCGTCCTTGCCGTTCTTCCCGTCGATCCCGTCCTTGCCGTCCTTGCCGGGAAGACCGTTCTTGCCGTCCTCGCCGTTCTTGCCGTCCTTACCGGGCAGGCCGTCCTTGCCGTCCTTGCCGTCGATCCCGTCCTTGCCGTTCTTGCCGTCCTCGCCGTTCTTCCCGTCCTTGCCCGGCAGGCCGTCCTTGCCGTCCTTGCCGTCAATACCGTTCTTGCCGTCGACGCCGTTCTTGCCGGGCAGGCCCTGCTTGCCGCGGGGGCCGGGGGCGCCCTGGAGGCCGGTGTCACCCTTCGGGCCCTGCGCGCCCGTGTCGCCCTTCTGGCCCTCGACCACGGTCGTCGTCGAGGTGCCGCCACCACCGCCGATCACCATCCGCGTCTCGGTCTTCCTGCACGGCGTGGTGGTGTTGACGATGCGGACGTACCGCGACTTCTTGTTGACGCAGGCGGTCACCTGCTCCGCCGACGACGCGGTGGCGACGCCCCCGACGGCGAGGAGCGACGCTGCCAGTGCTCCGACAGTGGCGAGGGTGAGCGTGCGCCCCCCGGGAACCTTGATGGTCACGGTTGTCCTTCCGAGAAACCTGTGGTGCTCACGATGAGCATGAGGTTCACGTTTCAACCGTTCCAATGGATGACAAGAACTACATAACGCATTCATCACGAAACACAGCGTGACAATCATGGCCAACCTGACTTGACGCGTCAAGAACGACGCCAGCTCGTAAAAGGACGCATTGGCGGGGTCCGTATCCGGTGGATAATCAGGACCGTTAGGGGGCTTGCACACATCCACGGGAGTGACCTTGCCGACCGCCAGTCCCTATCTACCCCCTGCTACGCAGCCCGTACGGGGGGTCGTCTGGGCCATACATCTGATCCTGCCGCTGCTGGGCCTCTGGCTCCTGCTCGCCCAGCCCGACCTGAACTACAAATGGGAGCACCACGCCAGCCACTTCTGGATGATCATCTCGCTGGCGGGCCTCAACGTCGCGCTCGCCGCGCTGATCAGTGAGGCGTCACGCAGGCGGCACGACGCCCGGCTGTTCCTGGTCTCGATGGTCTTCGTGGCCAGCGCGGGGTTCTTCTTCCTGCACGGCCTGGCCACGCCGCAGGTGATCCTGCCCACCGGCTCGCTCGGGTTCGACCTCGGGCAGCAGGTCGGGCTCACGATCGCGTCCGGCTTCGCGTTCGTCTCGTCGTTCCCCCTGGGCGACAAGGCGGCCGAGACCGTCCTGCGCTACCAGCACTTCATCAGGGGCGTGCTGTTCGGCTTCATGGTGCTGTGGGGGTTCGCCTCGCTGATCCCAGGGCTGACGCCGCTCAGCGAGCCGCCGTTCAAGGAGCCCGTGGACTGGGTCGCGGTGATGTCGCTGCCGGGCCTCGCCCTGTACGGGGCGGCCAGCGTGATGATGTTCCTGCTGCACCGGCGCCGGCCCTCGGCCATGCTGGTCAGCCTGATCACCGCGTACGCGCTGCTGGCCGAGGCCATGGTCGCCGGGATGTCGCAGCTCAACTGGCACCTGTCGTGGTGGGAGTGGCACATCCTGCTGACGCTGGCCTTCGTCTTCGTCGCCTACAGCGCCTACCTGCAGTTCAGGCGCGAGGGGTCGAGCGCGGGCCTGTTCGACTCGGTGGCGCTCGCGGCGACCGTGGCCCGCATCCAGCGCCAGTACGAGGACGCGCTGGAGGAGATGGTCGAGCACGTGCGGCGGGGCGAGCCGCTGGCCGCGACCCGGCTGTCGGAGAAGTTCCGGCTCAACGAGGGGCAGGCCGCGGTGCTCGACCGGGCCGGCGCGGCGCTGGCCAACGAGCGTGAGCTGACCCAGCGCCTGGGCGCCCTGGTGGCGGTCAGCGCCCAGACCCGCCTGCACCAGCCCGAGACCGAGCTGCTGGCCACCGCGCTGGAGCGGGTGCGGCAGGCGTACGGGGACGTGCGCATCGGCCTGGTGGCCGAGGGCAGGGCGCAGATCGGCTCGCGCGAGTACGAGTTCCCCGACAACACCCCGGTCAGGCGCGACAGCCTCATGGCCTACCCCCTGACCGTCAAGGGCCATCTGGCGGGCGTCCTGGAGGTGCCGGTCGGGCGGACCCAGCAGGACGAGGCCCTGGCCGCGACCCTGGCCGGGCAGCTGTCCATCTCGCTGGAGAACGCCCGCCTCTACCAGGAGCTGGACACGCTGTTCAAGCAGTACATGTCGCCCGACGTGGCCAACGCGCTGCTCGCCGACCCGGCGCAGGCGGCGCTCGGCGGCCAGCTCAAGGAGCTGACGGCGTTGTTCGCCGACCTCAAGGGCTTCACCACGTTCTCCGAGCGGGTCACCCCCGGCGAGATCGTCGAGATGCTCAACCGCTACCACACGGCCGCGGTCCCCTGCATCCTCGACAACGGCGGCACGATCGTGCAGTTCGTCGGCGACGCGCTGCTGGCCCTGTTCAACGCCCCCGCCACGCAGCGCGACCACGCCGCGGCGGCCTGCCGGGCGGCGCTGGCGATGCAGGAGGCCGCCGCCGAGGTGTCGGAGGAGGTGGCCTGGAAGGACAACGGGGGCAGCGTCGAGTGGCCGATGTTCCGCGTCGGCGTCAACACCGGCCCGGCCCTGGTCGGCAACATCGGCAGCCCCAGGCTGCGCGGCTTCAACGCCATGGGCGACTGCGTGAACGTGGCCGCCAGGCTGCAGGCCCTCGCCGAGCCCGGCACGGTGGTGATCGGGGAGACCACGCGCAGGCAGCTCGGCCCCACCGTCAAGGTCAACTCCCTGGGACAGCTCAGTCTCAAGGGCAAGGAGGAAACTGTAGGAGCGTACGTTCTGACCGCGATGAGCTAGAAGGGCGCTGCTCATACCGACATAATCGGCGGCATGAACGCAGAGGCCGGCGAGTTCCTCTCCATGCTCACCCCCGAAGAGGTCGATGAGCTGCGTGCCGCTGGACGGCCGCGGCGGTGGGAGCGCGGCACGACCGTGATGACCGAGGGCGACACCTCCGACTGGGTGCTCGTCCTGACGGAAGGAAGGGTGAAGGTCTCCTCCCACACCAGCAGCGGGACCGAGGTCGTGCTGGCCGTACGCGGGCCGGGCGGGCTGCTCGGCGAGATGTCGGCCATCGACGGCTCGCCGCGCTCGGCCACCGTCACCGCCCTGGAGCCGATCGCGGGCATCGTGGTCCGCGACTTCCCCAACTTCCTGCAGATGCACGGCCGCATCGCGGTGCTGCTCATGCAGCTGGTGACCGGGCGGCTGCGGGACGCCGACAGGAAGCGGATCGAATATGGAGCGTTCGACACCACCGGCCGCGTGGCGACCCGGCTGATCGAGCTGGCCGAGCGCTACGGCGAGAAGACCAACAGCGGCGTCCGCGTGGCGCTGCCGCTCTCCCAGGACGAGCTCGCCGGATGGACCGGCGCGTCGCGGGAGGCGGTCAGCAAGGCGTTGCGCACGTTGCGCGACCGCGGGCTGATCGAGACGGGGCGGCGGCGCGTGGTGATCCACGACCTGGAAGGGCTGCGCAAGCGCGCCAGGTAACCCCGGACAAATCGTACGTACGTCGTACGCCATAGTGGACGGCATGCCGTCAGAGCGTGACCCCCGCCTCCGCTACGCCTGGCGCGTCTGCTCGGTGACCAGCCTGGGGCTCGTCCTCATCGGCATCGCGGGCAGCACCTTGAACGTCGCGCTGCCCACGGTGGTCCGCCACTTCCAGGCGGGCCCGTTCGAGTCCGGCTGGATCCTGCTGTCGTTCCTGCTGGTGAACACCGCGAGCCTGGTGTTCTTCGGCCGGGTGGCCGACCTGCTGGGCAGGCGGGAGGTGTACCTGGCGGGGTTCGCGCTGTTCACCGTCGCCTCGCTGCTGGCGGGGCTGGCGCCGGACGTGTGGTTCCTGGTCGGGATGCGCGTGCTGCAGGCGGTCGGCGCGGCGATGATCCTCTCCAACGGCACCGTGATCATCGCCGACGCGTTCCCGCCGGAGAAGCTCAGCCAGGGCATGGGCGTCTACATGGGCACGCTGTCCGTGGCGCAGCTCGCCGGGCCCACGCTCGGCGGCCTGATCGCCGAGGCGGCGGGCTGGCAGTGGATCTTCTGGGTGAACGTGCCGGCGGGGCTGCTGGCGTTCGGCTGGGGCGCCGCGATCCTCCGCAAGACGCCCAGAGGGCCCAAGGAGCCGGTGGACGCGCTGGGCAACGCGCTGGTGTTCGCGGCACTGTCGGCCCTGCTGCTGGCCCTCTCGGAGGCGGGCTCGGCCGGTCTGTCGAGCCCGGTCGTGCTGACGGGGGCGGCGGTGTTCGCCGTGCTGGCGCCGCTGATCGCGCTGGTGGAGCGGCGGGCCGCGCATCCCCTGCTGGACCTGCGGCTGTTCGGCGGGCGGATGCTGGCCTTCGCGAACCTGGCCTCCTTCTGCAACGCCCTGGCGCGCGCCGCGCTGATCCTGGTCGTGGCGCTGTACTTCCAGGCGGCCCGGGGCGTGGACGCCTTCACGGCGGGGCTGAGCATCCTGCCGGTGCCGGTGGGCATGGCCGTCGCCTCGCCGCTGGCCGGCTCGCTCAAGATCTCGCCGTACGTGCTGGCGATCTGCGGCACGCTGATGAGCGCGCTCGGGCTGGGCACGCTCATGCTGACGGCCGACCCGTCGACGCCGTACTGGATCATCGGCGCCGGCCTGTTCGTGGCGGGCTGCGGCAGCGGCACGTTCCTGACCGGCAACACCACCCAGGTCATGCGCGCGCTGCCACCCGGCAGCCTGGGGGTGGTCAACGGCTTCCGCGTCATGGTGATGAACGTGGGCGTCGTGATCAGCGTCGGCCTGTCGCTGAGCGTCCTGGCCGGCTCCGTGGGGCCGGAGCTGCGCGCCCAGGTGTACGGGGCGACGCTGTCGCGGCTGTCGCCGGTGGCGGTCGGGCAGCTGATGCACGGCTTCCAGCGCACGTACGCGGTGCTGTTCGCGGTGGCCCTGCTCGGCGCCCTCTTCGCCGGCCTGGCCCGCTCCAGGCCCCGCGCAGCGCCCTAGTTCCTGGCCGCGAGCTTCTCGATGCCGGACATGACGAGGTCGACGCCGAAGGTGTCGTAGAGGTCGGCGCTCATGCCCGACACCATCGGGCCGGCCATCTCCACCAGGTTCGGGTACCGGCCCGCCGGGAGCGACTGCAGCCCGAGGCGCTTGACCCTGACGATCTCCTCCAGCTGCTCGGGCGTGTGGGTGCTGCGGAAGTGGACCGGGCCGTCGGCGATGGAGATCGCGCTCTGCAGGATGTACTTGGAGATCAGGCAGGACTCGTCCGCGTTGAATCCGGCGGCCCGCGCCAGGCCCAGCGCCTCGTCCCAGACCGCCAGGAAGCTGGGCACCGTCAGCGGGTCCACCTGCTCCAGGATGTTCTTGGCGCAGGGGTGGGCGCGCAGGACGCGGATCAGCCCGTCGACCATCTCGCGCAGCCGCTCCCGCCACGGGCGCTCGTCGCCGGTCTTCGGCGCGAACCCTGAGATCAGGTGGTCGGCCATGCCGACGAGCAGCAGCTCCTTGTTCTTGAAGTGCCAGTAGAGGGCCATCGGGGTCACGCCGAGGTCGGCCGCCAGCCGCCGGATCGTCAGGCCGTCGAGCCCTTCGGCGTCGCCGATCTCCAGAGCCCGGCCGACGATGGCCGCCGCCGTCAGTTTTCCCATCACGGTTGACAACTATACGCCGTACAAGTTGAACTGTACGGCGTACAAGTACGGCGTATAGGAGGCGATCGTGGACAGGAAGTGGTGGGCTCTCACGGCGGTGACGCTGGGGACCTTCATGACGTACCTGGACAACAACGTGGGCAACGTCGCCCTGCCCACCATCCAGCGCGACCTCGGGCTGACGATCTCGGGGCTCGAATGGGTGGTCAGCGGCTACATCCTGGTGTTCGCCGGGCTCATGCTGGTCGGCGGCAGGCTGGCGGACCTGTTCGGCGCCCGGCGGGTGTTCGCGACCGGCCTGGTGATCTTCACGCTGTCCTCGCTCGCGGCCGGACTGGCCACGGGCGGCGGGATGCTCATCGCGGCCCGCGCGGTCCAGGGCGTCGGCGCGGCGCTGCTGACCCCGACGGCACTGTCACTGCTGACCCAGATCTTCCCCGACCCGGGCGAGCGGGGCCGGGCGGTGGGCATCTGGAGCTCCGCCGGGGCGCTGTCCATGGCGCTCGGCCCGGTCACCGGCGGCTTCATCAGCGAGAACCTGCACTGGGGCTGGATCTACCTGATCAACGTGCCGATCGGGGCCCTCACCCTGGGCCTGGCGCTCTGGGCGATCCGCATCGACTTCACCCGGGTGCGCCACAACCTGGATCTTCCGGGCCTGGCCACCTCGGCCGTCACGCTGTTCGCCCTGACATATGCGCTCATCGAGGGCTCCGCGGCCGGATGGACCTCGCCCGAGATCCTGACCGCGTTCGGGGTCGCGCTGGCGGCGGCGCTGGCGTTCCTGCTGGTCGAGTCGCGCTCCGCGGAGCCGATGATCGACCTGTCGCTGTTCCGGGCCAGGGTGTTCAGCGGCGGACTGGTGACCATGGGCATCTGGTCGTTCGGGGTGTTCGGGATCTACTTCTTCAGCGCCCTCTGGCTGCAGAACGTGCTCGGCTTCTCCCCCACCGAGGCCGGCGGCTCGTTCGTGCCGATGGCGCTGGTCATGGCCGTGACGGCGATCCTGTCCCAGCGGGTCAGCCGGCTGCTCGGCCTGGCCGTGACCATCTCGATCGGCATGGCGCTCATGGGCGGCGCGATCTTCATGCTCTCCTCCGTCGGCGGCGACGCGAGCTACGGCGCCGTGCTCCCCTGGTTCCTCATGTACGGCCTGGGCGGCGGCCTGCTGGTGCCGCTCACCTCGGCCATCCTGAACGGCATGCCCCAGGGCAGATCGGGCGTCGCCTCCGGCGTGCTGAACGTCTCCCGTGAGGTGTTCGGGCTGCTCGGCATCACCGTGCTGGGCGCGATCCTCAGCTCCCGGCAGAGCGCGAGCGACCAGCCCCCGCTGGTCGCCTTCCTCGACGCCTACCAGTTCACGCTGGTGCTGGCCGCGGTGATCATGCTGGCCGCCATCCCGATCAGCCTGTACGCCCTGCGCGAGCGCCGTACGAGCACCCCGGAGCCAGAGCTTCCTCAGGCGGCCTCGGCGACGGTCGGGTCCGCGAACTGAGTGCGGTACAGCTCCTCGTAGCGGCCGCCGGCCTCCAGCAGCTCGGCGTGCGTGCCGCGCTCGGCCACCCGGCCGTCCTCGATCACCAGGATGACGTCGGCGGCCCTGATCGTGGACAGGCGGTGCGCGATCACCACGGCGGTCCTGCCCTGGAGCGCCTCGCCCAGCGCCTCCTGCACGGCCGCCTCGGAGGTCGAGTCGAGCGCGGCCGTGGCCTCGTCCAGGATCACCACCCTGGGCCTGGCCAGCAGCAGCCGGGCGATCGTCAGCCGCTGGCGCTCGCCGCCGGACAGCCGGTAGCCGCGCTCGCCGACCACGGTGTCCACGCCGTCGGGCAGGCTCTCGATCAGCTTGGCGAGCCTGGCCCTGGTCAGCGCCTCCCACAGGTCGGCCTCGCCGGCCTCAGGGCGGGCCAGCAGCAGGTTCGCCCGGATCGTCTCGTGGAACAGGTGGCCGTCCTGGGTCACCATGCCGAGCGTGTCACGGATGGAGTCGGCCGTCAGGTCGCGCACGTCCACGCCGCCGATCCGGACCGCGCCCGCGTCCACGTCGTACAGCCTGGGCAGGAGCTGGGCGATCGTGGACTTGCCCGCGCCCGAGGAGCCGACCAGGGCCACCATCTGGCCCGGCTCGGCCCTGAACGAGACGCCGTGCAGCACCTCGGCGCCGCCGCGCGAGTCGAGCGCGGCCACCTCCTCCAGCGAGGCGAGGGAGACCTTGTCGGCCGCCGGGTAGGCGAAGCGCACGTCGTCGAACTCGACGGCGACCGGCCCCTCGGGGACCTCGACCGCGCCCTTGCGCTCCTTGATCAGCGGTTCGAGGTCGAGCACCTCGAAGACCCGCTCGAAGCTGACCAGCGCGCTCATCACGTCCACGCGGGCGCTGGCCAGCGCGGTCAGCGGCGAGTACAGGCGGGTCAGCAGCAGCGCCAGCGACACGACCGAGCCGGGGTCGAGCTGGTCGCGCAGCGCGTAGAAGCCGCCCAGCCCGTACACCAGGGCCAGGGCGAGCGCGGAGACGAGGGTGAGCGCGGTGACGAACACCGACTGCGTCATGGCCGTGCGCACGCCGATGTCACGCACCCGCCTGGCCCTGGCGGCGAACTCCGCCGACTCCCTGGCCGGCCTGCCGAACAGCTTCACCAGCGTCGCGCCCGGCGCCGAGAAGCGCTCGGTCATCTGGTTGCCCATGGCCGCGTTGTGGTCGGCCGCCTCGCGCCGCAGCCGGGCGATCCTGACGCCCATCCGGCGGGCCGGCAGCACGAAGATCGGCAGCAGCAACAGCGCGAGCAGCGTGATCTGCCAGGAGATGCCGATCATCACGGTGAGCGTCAGGACGAGCGTCACGACGTTGCCCGCCACGCTGGACAGGGTGTCGGTGAAGGCCCGCTGGGCGCCGATCACGTCGTTGTTCAGCCTGCTCACCAGGGCCCCCGTGCGCGTCCTGGTGAAGAAGGCGACGGGCATCCGCTGCACGTGGTCGAAGACGGCCGTGCGCAGGTCCAGGATCAGGTCCTCGCCCAGTCCCGCCGACAGCCACCTGGTCAGCAGCCCGAGCCCGGCCTCGGCAACCGCGATCAGCGCGATCACCCCCGCCAGCCCGGCCACGACGCCGAACGGATCACCCTTGACGATCGCGTCCAGCACCCGGCCGGCGAGCACCGGAGCGACCACCGCCAGTGCCGCCATCACGAGGGTGAGCAGCAGGAACAGGAGCACCTTGCGCCGGTGCGGCCGGGCGAAGGCCGCGATGCGGCCGAGCGTCGCCCGGGACAGGGGGCGACGCTCCTGCTCGTTGTTCATCGAATAAAGCTGGTGCCATGCGGTCATCTCCATGCTCATGGCATGGAGCGTAGAAACTCAACCTAAGTTGAGGTCAAGCGCCGCAGGGTGGGGGCGTCAGGTGCCGATCTTCTTGCCCTGTTTGTGCCATACGACGGCGACCGACGGGCGCGGCTGGTCGCCGTCGGGCCAGTGGCTGGCCGGGCTCTCGGGGGTCGCGCCGTCCAGCTCGCCCGGGTGCTGCACCGCCACGAACACGCTGCGCTGGTCCTCGGTGACCATCGGGCCGCAGGTCTCCGCGCCGAGCGGGACCGTCAGGAACTGGCGCAGGTGGCCGCGGTCCCGGCCGCGCACGGGCATGACGAACATGCCGTCGTTGCTGCCGAGTTGGTTGCCGTCGGTAGAGATCCACAGGTTGCCGTCGCGGTCGAAGGCCACGTTGTCCGGGCACGAGATCGGCGAGACCTTGGTCTTGTCGTACCCGGCGAAGTAGGTGGCCGGGTCGTTCGGGTCGCCGCAGACCAGCGGCAGCGACCAGGCGAACGTCGTGGCGGCCGCGTCGTCGCGCCGCTCGACCAGCTCCAGCACGTGGCCGTGCTTGTTGGAGGCGCGCGGGTTGGCCTCGTCGACCTGGGCGGCGGTGCGGTTGGTGTTGTTGGTCAGCGCCACGTACACGCCGCCGGTGACCGGGTTGCGCTCCATGTCCTCGGGGCGGTCCATCTTGGTGGCCCCGGCCTTGTCGGCGGCGACGCGGGTGTAGACGAGCACCTCGACGGCGGACATGCCGTCCACGTACGACTTGTTGCCCGAGACCAGCGGGATCCACTCGCCCGAGCCGTCGAACGAGCCGTCGGCGGGCAGCTTGCCGGTGCCGTCGATCTCGGCCTGCGGGCTGTCGCCGGTGAATTTGGCGACGTACAGGGTGCCCTCGTCGAGGAGATCCCGGTTGTGCCGATCAAACCCGGGGATATACCGATTTTTCGAGACAAACTTGTAGATGTACTCGAAGCGGGCGTCATCCCCCATGTACACGACCAGGCGGCCGTCGCGCGCCAGCGTCGTGGTGGCGGCCTCGTGCTTCATCCGGCCCAGCGCGGTCCGCTTGATCGGCGTCGAGTCCGGGTCGAACGGGTCGATCTCCACGACCCAGCCGAACCTGTTGCACTCGTTCGGGTGCTTGGCCAGGTCGAAGCGCTCCTCCACGCGGTCGAACCTGCGGTTGGTCGCCGGCACGCCGGTCGTGATCGTGTAGCGGGCGACGTACGGGAGCTGCGCAGCGGGGACCTTGTCGCCGTTGATGAAGTACTGGTCGACGTTCTCCTCGGCGGTCAGCACGGTCCCCCACGGGGTGGAGCCGCCGGAGCAGTTGCTCAGCATGCCGACGGGCCTGCGGCCCTGCGGGTCGGCGGCGGTCCGCAGCGGTTCGGCGCCGGCGGCCGGGCCGCTGAAGCGCATGGGCGTCTGGGCGGTGATCCGCCGGTTGTAGCGCCTGCGGCCGTTGGTGACCAGCTTCCACTGGCCGGTCGAGCGTACGCGCTCGATCTCGACGACCGAGCCGCCGTGCGCGGCGAGCGCGATCCTGATCTGCTCCTCGGTGGCGGCGGCGCCGGTCGTGTAGCCGCGGAACATCAGGTTCTCGTTGGTGTACTCGTGGTTCACCCAGAGCAGGCCACGGTTGCCGCCCATGGGGAAGAACGTGACGAAGTCGCAGTTGTAGCCGAACTGCTTGGCCTGCGCCTCGGCGCTCTGGCCGTCGAAGGCGAACGCGGGCGCGTCGGCCGTCACAGGGTCGCCCCAGCGCGCCACCACGGCGCTCACGTAGCCGTCGGGGACGCGGAGCGCGTCGTCCTTGTTCGGCGGCACGGGGGTGAAGCGGAGGTCGCCCTGGCTCTGGCCGTGGCCGCGGCTCAGCGTCTCCGAGGGGTCGGAGGGGTCCGCCAGGGCCGATGCGGCCGACACGGCGCCGGCCACGCCCGCGCCCGCCACCACCGCGCCGAGGGCGCCCGCGCGGAGCACGCCTCTGCGGGACAGCGCCTCGGTGACCACGTCGCCGAAGTAGGTGTTCTCACTGCCGTTCGCCACGTCGTGGGCGCAGGCGTTGCCGCACCTGAACCGGCACGTCATCGCCGATCGGCCGGATCTGTGCGGGGTGAGCAGCGGTAGCAGCCGAATCGCCACGGGTCCTCCAAACGCATTGCGGTCTTACGGCCGTGAACGCTACGACCGCCGTCGGAACCGCGGGTGAACGACGACCTCCGACCCGATGAACGCTTTCCGCGACACAATGGGCGGGTGCCCTCACGGAAACCGGATCCGGAAAAACTGCGCGCCGCGCTGGACGCCCAGCTCGTGTCGCTGGACGAGCCGCCGTACGACGGACCGGCCTCCGCGCTGGCCGACGCGCTGGTCGCGGCCGTGCTCGCCGCGTACGAGCGGGGGCTGAAGCCGGAGCGCGACGCGGCCAGGCAGGCGGTCCGGCACCTGCTCGACCGGCTGGCCACGGCCGCTCCCGGCCGGACCGTGGAGGTGCGGGTGCCGCCGTACGCGGCCGTGCAGGCCGTCGAGGGGCCGCGGCACACGCGTGGCACTCCCCCGAACGTGGTGGAGATGGACGGGCGGACCTGGATCGAGCTGGCGGTCGGGCGGCTCACGTGGGCGCAGGCCGTGGAGAGGGGCGCGGTCTCGGCGAGCGGCGCCCGCGCCGACCTGTCCGACTTCTTGCCGCTGTAAGCGGCTGTTTCGCGAAGGTTGCCTTATCCGGGCGACTGCCGCATCCAGGGGAACCTGTCCTCGAAGCAGCGGTCGGCGAGCCGGCCCGGGAGCTGGGCGCAGTCCTGCACCACGTTGTAGAACCAGACCGCCACCACGGCGAAGACGATCAGCGCGAGAACGCTGAACACGATGCCCGCGATGGCGCGGCCCTTGCCGGCCCGCCGGTTGAGCGCCACGGCGCCGAAGACGATCGACAGGATCGCCGTGAGCAGGCCGGTGAAGCAGACGAACACCAGGAACGGGCTGGCCACCCCCAGCACCAGCGACGCGGTCGCCAGGCCGCTGCCCGGCCGCTGCTGCTGGTACGGGCCTCCCTGGTAGGGGCCTCCTTGGTACGGGGCGCCTTGGTACGGGCCGCCTGGCGGGGCGTGGACGCCTCCCCCGGGTGGGGGGCCGTAGCCGGGGCCACCCGCGCCGGGCGGGCCGCCGTACGGGCTGGAGGGCGAGGTTCCGGGCACCGTGGGCATGTCCTGGGTGTGCCGGGTCTCCGAGGCGGGCTGCCCGTACGTGTCCGAGGCGCCGTACTCCCTGGGACCGCCGTCGTACGGTGAACCGCCGGGCGGCGTGAACGACGCCCCCCGCGACGGCCCCTGCGACGAATCCCGCGCGGACTCATGTGCGGACTCCGGCGCCGACCTCTGCGCGGACTCGGGCGCGGACTCGGGTGCGGCCTCGGGTGCGGCCTCGTGCGCCGGCCGCTGCGCGACCCCGTGCGCGGCCCCCAGAGGCGACGCCAGGGGGTCGCCGTGCGGCGAACTGGGCGAGGCGCCGGCCGACGCCGCTGTGTCGTCCGGCGAGGCGTCGGGCCCCATGCCGGCGTGCCACGGAGAGCGCGGCGTGCCGTACGGCGGAGTGTCGGACGACGAGCGCATGCCGGACGGTGAGGCGTCGCGCTCCATGCCGGCAGGCGGCGAGGTCGGCGGGTCGTAGCGTGACGGCGGCGGTGAGGTCGGCGCGCCCGGCTCCGCCCCTTCGTCGTCCCACCCGGGGTACGACGGCTGCCCGAAGACGACCGTGCGCTCGGCGTCCGGCTCCCTGGCGGTCGGGCTCGGCGTCTCCGGCGATCCCGGCAGGTCCGGGTGATGCGGTGTCCACGGATCCCCCTCGGGCCCCGGCGCGCCGTCCGGACGCGGATCACCCTCCGGACGCGGCTCGGGCGGCACGATCGGCGGCGCGGGCGCGATCGGCTCCTCGGTCCCGCGAGGCTCGACCGGCCCCGCCGTCCCACGGTCCTCGTACCTGCGAGGCTCACCCCTGCGGGGTTCGTCCTGATCGTCGGGAGCCGGACGGGCGGGGGCCGGGCCGTCGGGCGCCGGGCCCTCCTCGCTCCACCAGGGGGTGGGGTCGTCGGTGTGCGGTGGCTGGTTCGGGTCCCCAGGTGTGGTCACGTCTGCGTCTCCCGACGGGTCTGCATGCCGGATACCTCACCTTTTCGCGCCCGCGATCCCCGCCCCGGCGCGACACGGTAAGCGCCCGCTCATCCTTGGGTCACCATGCGCCCAAGCGGCAGGCGAAGGGCAGGATGAGGGCATGCTGGAAGAGACCCTGACCTACGCGCTGATCATCGCCATGAAGCAGAAGCGTCACCGGATGGCCGCGGCGATGGCCCCGCTCGGGCTGCACGTCGGCCAGGAGTTCCTGCTGAACAAGCTCTGGCACGAGGACGGCCTCACCCAGAGCGAGCTGATCGCCCGGCTCGGGGTCGAGCCGCCGACGGTGACGAAGACCATCCAGCGCCTGGAGAGGGCCGGTTTCCTGCGGCGTTCGCGGGACGCCGACCGGCCGAGGGTGAGCCGCGTGTGGCTGACCGACGCGGGCAGGGCCCTGCGCGAGCCCGTGGAGCGGATCTGGGCCGAGCTGGACGAGGAGCTGGTGAACGGGCTCGGCGAGGAGGAGCGCGAGCTGCTGGCCGGCGTGCTGGAACGCGCCGTGCGCCGGTCACCGCACGCCCCGAAGCACACCACGAAGCACGCCCCGGAGCGCGCCACGGGCCGGTAGTCCCAGCAGTCCAGGCGAATCTTTCACTCCCAGCGAAATCGGCTTGCCAATCGGCCACCCCTTCAACTTAGCTGGCTAATTAGTCGGCTAAAAAACAACTTGGGAGTCATCATGCATGTCCTCGTAACAGGCGGCTCGTCCGGCATCGGCGCCGCCACAGCGGTCGCCTACGGCTCCATGGGAGCCCGCGTCACCATCACCTACAACTCCGGCGCCGACCGCGCCGCCGAGGTGGTCAAGCGGGTGCACGAGGCCGGCGGCGAGGCCACCGCGGTCCGTCTCGACCTGGAGGACCACGACACCATCGCCGCCGCGGCGTGGGCGGCCGGGCCGGTGGACGCCCTGGTCGCCAACGCCGTGCGGTGGGGCACGATCATGCCGAACAGCGTCCCCTTCGAGGAGGTCCCGGCCGAGGAGTGGACCGCCGCCCTGCACGCGAACGTGGTCGGCAACGCCCTGCTCGTCCAGGCGGTGCTGCCCGCCATGCGGAGGAACGGTTTCGGGCGGATCGTGTTCGTCTCGTCGGGCGCGGCGGAGGAGGGCCTGCCCGGCCCCGGCGCGTACGGCACCGCCAAGGCGGCCCTGCACGGCATGTGCCGCGCCCTGGCCTGGCAGGCGGGCAAGGACGGCGTCCTGGTGAACGTGGCCGTCGCGGGCCTCACCGTGACCGAGCGCGAACGCCCGGTGTCCCAGGACCTCCTGGACACGATCGCGTCCCACACTCCCACCGGCAGGCTCTCGACGGCCGAGGACATGGCGGCGCTCATCGTCTTCCTCGGCTCGGCCGCGAACCGTAACATCACCGGCGAACTCATCCGCGACGGCTCCAACGCCGGAAGATCGTCGCACGTCCTCTGAGTGGCTGTTCAGCCCCCGGGTGTGCGAGCAGGGAAGCGACCGACCTAGACTGAAGCATGTGCTGAAAGGCGACGGCCGGCTCGGCCATGACCTGGACCCCCAAGACCGCGCTCCCCAAGACGCCTGTGGCGTCTTCGGCGTATGGGCGCCTGGCGAGGAAGTCTCCAAACTCACCTACTACGGGCTGTACGCGTTGCAGCACCGCGGGCAGGAGTCCGCGGGCATCGCGGTCAGCGAGGGCAGCCGCATCCTCGTGTACAAGGACATGGGCCTGGTGGCCCAGGTCTTCGACGAGTCGGTGCTGGGCACCCTCAGGGGCCACCTGGCCATCGGCCACTGCCGCTACTCCACGACCGGTTCGAGCGTGTGGGAGAACGCGCAGCCCACGCTGAGCTCCACCGACGTGGGCGGTCTCGCGCTGGCCCACAACGGCAACCTGATCAACACCCCCGAGCTGGCCCAGCGGCTGGCTCCGGGGGCCACCCGGGCGACCACCGACACCGAGGTGCTCACCTCGCTGCTCGCCCAGGACCGCACCAGATCCATCGAGGACGCCGCCGCCGAGCTGCTGCCGCAGGTCAAGGGCGCCTACTCGCTGGTTTTCATGGACGAGAAGACCCTCTACGCGGCCCGTGACCCGCAGGGCATCCGCCCCATGGTCCTGGGCCGCCTGGAGCGGGGCTGGGTGGTGGCCTCCGAGACGGCGGCGCTCGACATCGTGGGCGCCACGTTCGTGCGCGAGATCGAGCCCGGCGAGATGCTCACGATCGACGAGCGCGGCGTCAGGTCGCGCAGGTTCGCTCTGGCCGAGCCCAAGGGCTGCCTGTTCGAGTACGTCTACCTGGCCCGTCCCGACACCACGATCGCCAGGCGCGGCGTCCAGGTGACCCGGGTCGAGGTCGGCCGCGTGCTGGCCCGCGAGCATCCCGTCGAGGCCGACCTGGTCATCCCGACCCCGGAGTCCGGCACGCCCGCCGCCGTGGGCTACGCCGAAGAGAGCGGCATCCCCTACGGCCAGGGCCTGGTGAAGAACTCGTACGTGGGCCGCACGTTCATCCAGCCCTCGCAGACCATCAGGCAGCTCGGCATCAGGCTCAAGCTCAACCCGCTGCGCGAGGTCGTGGAGGGCAAGCGGCTGGTCGTCGTGGACGACTCGATCGTGCGCGGCAACACCCAGCGCGCGATCGTCAGGATGCTGCGCGAGGCGGGCGCCGCCGAGGTGCACGTGCGCATCTCCTCGCCGCCCGTGGCGTGGCCGTGCTTCTACGGCATCGACTTCGCAACCAGGGCCGAGCTGATCGCGGGCTCGCTCACGGTCGAGGAGATCCGCGCCTCGCTCGGCGCCGACTCGCTGGGCTACATCTCGCTGGAGGGCCTGACCAAGGCCACGACGATCCCGGCCGAGCGCCTGTGCATGGCGTGCTTCAACGGCTCGTACCCGATCCCCATCGACCAGGACAACGTGGGCAAGTTCGTACTGGAGAGCAAGGCGTGACGACTTACGAGGCCGCCGGGGTCGACATCGAGGCGGGCGAGCGCGCCGTCGCGCTGATGAAGGACAAGGTGGCCCGCTCCCGCAGGCCCGAGGTGGTCGACGACGTCAGCGGCTTCGCCGGGCTGTTCGACGCCTCGGCGCTGCGCGGCTACGAGCGGCCGCTGCTGGCCAGCTCGACCGACGGCGTGGGCACCAAGGTCATGATCGCCCAGCGCTACGGCAAGCACGACACGATCGGGATCGACCTGGTCGGCATGGTCCTCGACGACCTGGTGGTGTGCGGGGCCGAGCCGCTGTTCATGACCGACTACATCGCCTGCGGCAAGGTCGTGCCCGAGCGGATCGCCGAGATCGTCGGCGGCGTGGCGGAGGGCTGCCGCCTGGCCGGTGCGGCCCTGGTGGGCGGCGAGACGGCCGAGCACCCGGGCGCGATGGGCCCCGACGAGTACGACCTGGCCGGCGCCGGCACGGGCGTGGTCGAGGCGTCGGCGATGCTCGGCCCGTCCAAGGTGCGGGCGGGCGACGCGGTGCTCGCCCTGGCCTCGTCGGGCCTGCACTCCAACGGCTACTCCCTGGTACGCCACGTGCTCAAGGACGTCCCGCTGGACGCCGACCTGCCCGAGCTGGCCCGGCCCCTGGGCGCCGAGCTGCTGGAGCCGACCCGTATCTACTCGCTCGACTGCCTGGCGCTGGCCCGCGCGGCCGAGGTCCACGCCTATGCCCACATCACGGGCGGCGGCATCGAGAACAACCTGTCCCGCTCGCTCCCCGGCCACCTGGACGCCGTCCTGGACCGGTCCTCCTGGACGCCGCCGCCCATCTTCGAGGTCCTGGCCGGGCACGGCGACATCGCCCAGCCCGACATGGACAGGACCTTCAACCTGGGGATCGGCATGGCCGCCGTCGTGGCGGCGGAGGCCGCCGACGAGTCGATCCGCCTGCTGGCCTCAAGGGGCCTGGACGCCTGGGTGCTGGGCGAGGTCGTCGAGGGCACCGGCCGGGCTGCCTACCGCTGAGCAGGGCCGCGGCCAGGCTGAAAGGGCTCCGGCCGCCGCCCGACACCCCAGACGGTCTCACCGTCTTGTCGCGGCGGCCGGCCCCGTGCGGGCTCAGCGGCCGTGTCCCTGGAGGTCCTCAGGCACGTACGGCGACTGGGTCTTGGCCGGCCTGCCGTAACGGAAAATCAGGCACGTCACACAGCGGACGCGCGCCACAGGACGGACCGGCCTGCCACCCACGACAGACCGGTCCGTCACAGAAGAAAAATGGGAACGAACGTCAAGGCTCCACTGCGGCGGATTGCCCGCCCAACAGAGAAATCGGCCCCCACGGATGGGTGCCGTGGGGGTGGACGCGTCAACCAGAAGGACGACTACTTACGACCCGAAGAACGGTCGTCGTCCTCGGCGCCGTACTCGTCGGCATAATCCGCGTAGCGATCAGCCAACTCGTCGCCGGGGTCGTCGTCGTTGTCGTTGGGGTCTCCGACCCCGAGTTCATCGCGAAGACGATCAAGATCCGTGCCACCGCTGTTGTACTTCAGCTGGCGAGCAACCTTGACCTGCTTGGCCTTTGCTCGGCCGCGCCCCATTGGCTCGACCCCCTCGTGTGGGGTCGTCCCCGACCCCTCGTCGCTAACGCACCACACACTGACGCCGCCTGACTTTGGGCGTCAGCCTATTCGTTCGCCTATTACCGTACCTGTTTTGTGCCCAGCTCGGTACGCCGTATGGGCGTGGGGAGTCACCGGCCCAGCCAAATGCCCCTAATACGCCCGACTTCCGACATTCTGCGCTCGGCTAGCCTATCCGCTGCGACCGCCGGAGGGACGCCCTCCTCGGCCGCTATCGCGAAGATCTTCAGAGTCGTGTCGTAGATCTGGGTCGCCTTGGCCCTGGCCCGATCCATGTTGAAGCCCTCGATCTCGTCGGCGACCTGGATGACGCCACCGGAGTTGACCACGTAGTCGGGCGCGTACAGGATGCCGCGCTCGTCGAGCTGCTTCTCCACGCCGGGATGGGCGAGCTGGTTGTTCGCCGCGCCGCACACGATCTTGGCGCGCAGCCTGGCCACCGTGTGGTCGTCCAGCGCGCCGCCCAGCGCGCACGGCGCGAACACGTCGATGTCGGCCATGGTCAGCGCGTGCGCGTCGGGCAGCACCTCGACCCCGGGATGGCGCTCGCGCACGCGCTCGACCGCCCTGGGGTCGACGTCGCACACGACCACGTCGGCGCCGTCCTCGCGCAGCAGGTCCACCAGCCGGTGGCCCACCTTGCCGACGCCCTCGACGCCGACGCGCCTGCCGCGCAGCGACGGCGTGCCGTACACGATCTCGGCCGAGGCCCGCATCCCCTGGAAGACACCGAACGAGGTCAGGATCGAGGAGTCACCCGCGCCGCCGTGGGCCAGGGTGCGGCCGGTCACGAAGCGCGACTCCCTGGCGATGACGTCCATGTCCTCGCTGTAGGTGCCCACGTCGCAGGCGGTGATGTAGCGCCCGCCGAGCGAGTCGACGAAGCGGCCGTACGCGCGAAGCAGCGCCTCGCTCTTGTCCTGGGCCGGGTCGCCGATGATGACGGCCTTGCCGCCGCCCAGGTCGAGGCCGGCCAGCGCGTTCTTGTAGGCCATGCCCTTGGCCAGGTTGAGCGCGTCGGCCAGAGCCTCCTGCTCGCCCGCGTACGGGTAGAACCTGGTGCCCCCCAGGGCCGGGCCGAGCGCGGTGTTGTGGATGGCGATGATGGCACGCAGGCCGCTCTGCTCGTCGGCGCAGAACACAACTTGCTCGTGGACGTCCTTGTGGGACGAGCCGAAGACGTCGGTCACGGTAGTGACTCCCTGTCCGGTCCGCCGCGCCTTTGCGGCGGAGATCACCTGTCAGCGTATTGACGTCCCGGTCGCCGCGCACGCGGACGAGGTCACGTGTGGGCGACGACACAGCGAATCCGGTCGGTTCGCGGCCGTCACCGTTCTTCTGCCCGTTGCGTGGCCGGGATCACGTGACGCCGAGCGGAAGAAGGACATCCGGCATGAGCCACAACGGTGCAAGCAGGTTGTCTTCATGACACGATGCCTCCGTGCTGCCCTATGCCGCTTACCTCCGGGTCTACGAGCCGCTGACCGCGTTCGGCGAGTCCGAGCGCAAGGTCTGGGCCGAGTACGCAGAGTCACGTGACCGCCCTCGGCGCGCCAACGCGCTCAACGCCGAGCACGACGAGGCCATCAGGCGGCTGCTCGGCACGCCTCCGCACCCGGCACCCGCCCAGGAGAGCCCCAACGCCTATCTGCGGCGCGTTGAGGACCGGTTGTACGTGTGCCCGTGGCAGACCCGGCTGCGGTCGTGGCTGGCGTTCTCAAGGCTCCGTGGCGGCACTCCCGTGAAGCTGATGGACCGGCTCGTCCCGAAGGCCATCGCCGAGCAGACGAGCGACGACTTCGACAAGTACAAGCGCGGCGGCGACTCCTCCGCCCTTCGCACGCACATCCGCACGACGGCGTGGCACGTGCCGCCGGCGTGGTTCGTGCCGTTCGACGGCAACGAGCGCTGGCTGGTGCTCGGCTCCTCCACCCCGGGCCAGGACGTGACCACCGCCACGGGGCGCAACCTCATCTACGTCACCTCGATGGCGCAGGCCAGGAGGCGTTCGGCCCGCGCCATGGGGGTGCTGCGCAAGCACCTGGGCGACGTGTCGGCCAACTTCGACGTCGAGGACGTGGCCCGCTGGCTGGAGGAGTTCCACCCGCACTCGCTGGTGGAGCTCGACTACGGCGGCCTGGTGCACCTCATGGACGACGACGCGTTGCAGGCCGACCAGTCCGTCGCGGAGCTCTCCGCCGCCCTCACGGGCCTGGACACGGGTCAAGAAGAGCTTGCCTACGCCATGTACCAGAGGGTGATCCTGCGCTGGAAGTCAATGCAACTCCTGGAATCATCCAACTGAGCCCCAATACAACCGTCTGACCTGCATAAGTAGGTCATGACTAGCGGCTGCTGTCTTCTGCGAACTGAGTAGTTTGCCGTTTTCACTGCGATACCACGAAACGTGTCGCTAGAATCACCGAGCGTGACATCGCCACGTGGGCGGGCAGTTGGGTCAAAGAAGGGCTCGCCAATCGCTCTGCGTGGCGGTATGGTCACTTCGGGTGATGCCGCATATGGCCCAGAAAAGCCGCACGCTCTGGGCTATAGGGGGACATCCGTGACACGCGCAAAGGGAGTCACAGGATCGCTGAGCCGGTCCGCACGGAGGAGAGGCCGCACAAATGTCAGCTCGTACACCCGAGGCCGAGCCGCTGCTCACGCCCGCCGAGGTCGCGACCATGTTCAGGGTCGACCCCAAGACCGTCACGCGGTGGGCCAAGGCAGGCAAGTTGACGTCGATTCGTACCCTCGGCGGTCACCGTCGTTACCGGGAGACCGAGGTCAGGGCACTGCTGGCGGGCATTCCGCAGCAGCGCTCGGAGTAGCCGGGGTCGTCACGAACCTCAGGGGGGTTGAACGGTGGGCCGTGTCAGGACGGCCCGGTCCACCTCGGTGACGACGTCAAGTCGTAAGTGGGGAGTTGGCGCCGCCCGCCCGGCGCCATCCTTCCCTCGTTGTCACGATCGGTAGCGATCAGTGACGAATGTCGGGGTCACGGTCCGTGACGCTTCAGGACGTCACGATGCGTGACGGCGACGAAGGTACGGTTTTGTGCCCAGCGGGTGAGCGGTTACCGCCCCGCGGTGAGCATGTCGAGCAGGCCGCGCACGTCCTCGTCGTAGCCAGCGGCCACTCCGAGCAGCGCCACCATGTGGTCGACCAGCATCTTCTCCAGCGCCGGGCGCTCGATGTCACGATGCTCCAGCCAGTCGAGCCCCGCCGTCTCCACGGAGGCGATCCACGACCTGAGCGTCGTGCGCAGCACCGGGCTCGGCCGCTCGACCCCCATCTGCCGTTGGATTAAACGGAACAGCCGCTGCCGGACGCCCTCCACGATCTCGCCGACGTCGCCCGCCCGGTTGGCGGGGCCGCCGCGCAGCAGCGCCGCGAACCCGGCCGCGTGCTCCTCGACGAAGTCGAAGTAGCGCCCGAGCCCCAGGGCCAGCTCGTCGATCGGCCGGCCGCCGCCCTGCGGGCGCAGCCGCGACTCCAGTTGCTCGGCCGCGCTCCTCAGCGCGGCCACGTAGAGCTCCTGCTTGCCGCCGAAGTAGTGGTAGACGAGCGCTCGCGACGCCCCCGCCGCCGAGGCCACGTCGTCGATCGAGACGTCCTCCGCGTCACGGGTGCTGAAGAGCTCCAACGCCGCCGCCATGAGCTCCTCGCGACGACGGTCCACGCTGAGCCTGCGCCGCGCCGGTCGTGCCGTCTCGGCTGACTTCCCGGGTGTCACATCAGCACAGTATCCGACGGCGTGCCCAATAGCGGACATGTAGCCGACCGGTCAATATCAGCCTTCCCTAACCTGAAGCCGTACCCTGCGGCGAACTCGATCGTTTGGTCAGACAGGTGCCCAACTTCGCATCGCGGGGGAGACACATGTCAGGACCGCCCGTCAACACTTCAACCATCACCGAGCTCCGAGAGGTAGACGCGGTGCCTCGGCCAAGACCCACCATCCGCAACGTCGCCGAACGAGCCGGCGTCTCGAAATCGCTGGTGTCGCTCGTACTGCGCGGATCCCCGCACGTGAGCGAGCACCGGCGGCAAGCCGTGCTGCAAGCGGCCCGCGAGCTCGGCTACCGCCCCAACGCGGTGGCCCGCAGCCTCGTCGAGGGCCGCACTCACCTGGTCGGCGCGCTCGTAGCCGATCTGCACAACCCGTTCTACGCCGAGTTCCTCGACGGTCTGCAGGAGAGCCTGCACGGCGACGGACTGCGCATGCTGATCGGCAACAGCCAGTGGGACCCAGCGTTCGAGGACGAAGCCGTGGAGGCGTTCTTAGAACTCAGGGTCGACGGGCTGGTGCTGCTCGGCATCGCGCCGACCAGCGAGACGCTGATCGAGGCGACCTCCTACACGCCCACGGTCGTCGTAGGGGAACGTGACATAGAGCTCGAAGGAGTCGACATCGTCGTCGACGACGACCAGCTCGGCGCCCGCCTGGCCATCGACCACCTGGTCGAGCACGGCCACAAGCGGATCGCGCACATCGAGGGCGCGCGCTCGTCGCGCTGCGAGGGCTACCTCGTGGCGATGCGCAGGCACTCGCTGGCGCCGTACATCATGGTCGAAGCCGCGGAGTCGACCGAGGAGGACGGCCGTCAGGCCGCCCTCGCCCTGCTCAACCGCGATCCCAGGCCCACGGCGATCTTCGCCGCCAACGACGTGGTGGCGCTCGGCGTTCTGTCCGCCGCCGCGGAGCTGGGCCTGAAGGTGCCGGAGGACCTGTCGGTGGTCGGCTACGACAACACCCACCTGGCCGCCTCGCACCACATCTCGCTCACGTCGGTCGACCAGCCCCGCCGCACCATGGGACGGTCGGCGGCGGCACTGCTCAGCGACCGGATCGGAGATCCGGCCAAAGTCGCGCGCCTGCGCGAGGTGACCCCTGAGCTGATCGTACGACGGAGCACGGGTCCCGCCTAAGAGTGGGCCAAAGCTGGGTCAACCCGTGCGGCGGCGGCGCCGCACGGCGGTTTACTCATGAGGGTCATGCGAACGATCTGATCCGGGGGGACAGTCATGCGTGATCCCGAACTTGTGTCCTGCGCCCAGCGCGCGGCGGCCGAGCTCGAAAGGGCATGGGCGCACTGGCGCGCGGGCCGAGGCAGGGGCACCGACGTCGGCGCCGAGTCCGTGGCCAGCTACGTCGCCCATTCGCTCGACCATCCGTGGGGCCGTCCCCGCGTCGTGCTCGGCCTCGACGCCGAGGACGCCCGGGAGCTGGCCGCGCTGCTCGAACGGCAGGAGGTGGGCGAACGCGTCTGGTGAGGACCGCTGTTGACGTAAGTTGGAGGCCATGCGTGCTCTCCCAGCGTCAGTCCTCGCCGTCTGCGGCCTGATCGCCACCGCGTGCAGCGGCGCCGGCAGCGATGGCGCCGCCGCAGGTCAGGCGGCCCAGGCCGCCAACGCGGCCACGACGTCCGAACAGGCACCCGTTCCGGCCAAGCCCGAGGCGGCGGCCAAGCCGCTCGACGGCAAGGTCATCGTGATCGACCCCGGCCACAACGGCGGCAACTACCGCGCGCCCAAGGCCGTCAACCGCAAGGTCAACGTGCTGACCAAGTGGAAGCCGTGCGACACGACGGGCACGGAGACCAACAACCACTACACCGAGGCGGCCTTCACCTGGGACGTCTCCAACCGGATGCTCAAGATCCTGAAGAGCCGCGGCGCCACGGTGAAGCTGACCAGGGCCGACAACGACAGCGTCGGGCCGTGCATCACCCAGCGGGCCGCGATCGGCAACAAGGCCAAGGCCGACGCCGCGATCTCCGTGCACGCCGACGGCGCCGGCCCGGCCAACCACGGCTTCCACGTCATCATGCCGAAGAAGATCAACGGGCCGGTGGACCCGGTCGTGGGCAAGTCGCGTCAGCTCGGCGTGGCGGTGCGTGACTCGTTCAGGAAGGGCACCGGGCTGCCCTACTCCACCTACATCGGCAGCAAGGCCCTCGACTACCGCAGCGACCTGGGCGGACTCAACCTGTCGTCGGTGCCGAAGATCTTCGTCGAGTGCGGCAACATGCGCAACGCGGCCGAGGCGGCCAAGTTCCAGGACCCGAAGTTCCGGCAGCGGATCGCCCTGGCGCTCGCCAACGGATTGCAGCACTATCTCGAAGCATGATTCCTCGCTCTGACCTGTTTCGTGATCTTTCCGGTTCCTATGAGCTGACCTCCGGCGCCACCGTGTCCGGCCCCGCCGACCTGGTCGACGCCGTACGCCTCGCGCTGCCGGTGCTCGACCTGCGCCCCGGCGACTCGGGGGCCGTCGACCTGAGGCTCGACCCGGCGCTCGGCCCCGAGGCGTACCGGCTGACCGTGGGCTCGCGCGGCGTGGAGATCGCCGCGGGCGGCCGGTCCGGCGCTTTCTACGCGGGCCAGTCGCTGCACCAGTTGCTGCCGCCCTCCTCCTACCGCTTCTCGGCGGGCACGGCGTGGAACGTGCCGGGGGTGCGGATCGAGGACGCGCCCCGCTTCTCCTGGCGCGGCCTGCACCTGGACGTGGCCCGGCACTTCTTCCCCAAGCGTGAGGTGCTGCGGCTGCTCGACCTGATGGCCGTGCACAAGCTGAACCGGCTGCACCTGCACCTGGTGGACGACCAGGGCTGGCGGGTGGAGAGCAGGGCGTACCCGCTGCTGCACGAGATCGCCTCGCACCGCGCGCGTACGGCCACCAACTTCTCCCGCGACCCCGAGTCCTACGACGAGATCCCGCACGGCGGCTACTACTCGCTGGAGGACCTGGCGGAGATCGGCGCGTACGCGCGGGCCAGGGCGGTCACCGTCGTGCCGGAGATCGACGTGCCGGGCCACGCGCAGGCGATCCTGACGGCCTACCCGGAGTTCGGCTCGTCCGACGACCGCTGGCAGGTGCTGGAGCGCTGGGGCATCACCCGGGCGATCCTGTCGCCGAAGCCGCCGACGGTCGAGTTCCTGACGGCGATCTTCGACGAGCTGATCGGCGCGCTCGGCGAGACCCCCTACGTCCACATCGGCGGCGACGAGGTGGTGCTCGACCACTGGGCCGAGTCCAAGGAGATCACCGCCTACCGCGACTCGCTGGGCCTGTCGTCGAACGGCGAGCTGCAGGCGTGGTTCCTGCGCAGGCTCGCCGACGTGCTGGCCGAGCGGGGCGCGCGGGCGGTGGTGTGGGACGAGGCGTTCGTCAGCGGTGAGCTGCGGCCCGACACGCTGGTGATGCCGTGGCGCGGCATGGGCGTGGGCCGGCGCGCGGCCGCGGCGGGGCACGACGTGATCGCGACGCCGGTGTTCCCGCTGTACTTCGACTACGCCGAGTCGGCCTCGGCGGACGAGCCGATGGCGATCGGCGACGCGATCACCGTCGCCGACGTGGCGGCCTTCTCCCCCGTCCCGGACGACTGGACGCGGGAGGAGCGGGTGCGGGTCGTCGGCGCCCAGGCGCAGCTCTGGAGCGAGCGCATCCCCGACCCCCGCACGCTCGACTACCGGACGTGGCCGCGGGCGTGCGCGCTGGCGGAGGTGACGTGGTCGGGCTCGGCGGGCGACGACTTCCCGGCCCGCCTGGACGAGCATCTCGGGCGGCTCGACGCGCTCGGGGTGGAGTACCGGCCGCTCGACGGGCCGCGGCCGTGGCAGCGGCGCCGGCCGCACCGGCCCGGCAAGGTGCCCGTCTCCGAGGTGATGAAGCGCCTGAACGCGATGACCCACGACGCGGAGTCGACCAAGCCGACCGTGTGACGTGATCGAGCCTCCGGTGTGCCTCAGCCCTCCAGCACCATGCCCATGAAGGCCAGCAGGTCGGCCCGGCGGCGCAGGCGGTTGCGGTACACCGGGGGCCCGCCCAGCCTGATCCGCAGCGCCTCGCGGACGATCGGGTGCCAGCGCTCGTCGTAGGTCTCCAGCGCGTACCGGGCCGCCGCGGTCTTCGAGGTCACCTCGCCGGCCGCGAGCGTGTGACGCAGGCGGGTGACGCCGAGCGCGCCCCAGGTGGTCATGTAGTCGCTCAGCACGGCCACGCCCCAGAGGGACGGCAGCCGCGAGGCGCGCCGCACCCAGGCGGTCCAGTACGTCGCCAGGTTGTGCCGGGTCTGCCCGGCCAGCTTGTCCCAGTCGGTGTGGACGCCCAGGCCGGCGGCCGACGGCCCGCGCACGGCCACGCCGCCCTGGGCCAGGAGGTGCCAGGTGACCAGGCCGCGCTCCCCTCGGCTCGACCCGTCCACCTTCCAGTCGTGGGCCGAGGGGCCGGCGGGCGTCTCGTCGGGGTCCTTGCGCAGGTCGTCCCAGGTGACGTACACGCCGTCGAAGTTCGGCCTGGCCCCGTTGCGTCGCCGCAGCTCGGCATGGACGGTCCTGAGCGCGGCGACGTCCGGCGGACGGCCGACGACGGCCACGAAGTCGACGTCGCTCACCGCCGGGTGGTAGTCGCCGAGCGCGATCGAGCCCGACAGGTACAGGCCCTCGATCAGGCCGGGGGCGTGGCGATCGGCCAGTTCGAGATAGTTCCGGCAGAGACGGGCGGGTATCTCGTGCGGATCGTTCGCCATCCGGGCACCCTAGCAACGGCATGGCTTCGCCCCGGCGGGAAAGGTCATCAGAGGTGACGCCATTCCTGATCGACGTTCCCGAGTCCGACCTGGCCGACCTGCGGGCGCGGCTGAGGAACACCCGCTGGCCGGAGCCCGAGACGGTGCCGGACGAGTCCCAGGGCGTCCCGCTGGCCTACCTGCGGGAGCTGTGCGGCTACTGGGCCGGCCTGTACGACTGGCGGCGGGCGGAGGCGCGGCTCAACGCCTTCCCGCAGTTCCGGATGGAGATCGGCGGCCTCGGCATCCATCTCCTGCACGTACGCTCCCCGCACCCGTCCGCGACCCCGCTGGTCATGACGCACGGCTGGCCCGGGTCGGTGATCGAGTTCCTCGACGTCATCGGGCCGCTGACCGACCCGGCGGACCCGGCGGACGCCTTCCACGTCGTCTGCCCCTCGCTGCCCGGCTACGGCTTCAGCGACAAACCCGCCCGCGCCGGCTGGGGCATCGAGCGCGTCGCCGACGCGTGGGCGGAGCTGATGGACAGGCTCGGGTACGAGCGGTACGGCGCGCAGGGCCACGACTGGGGCACCAGCGTCAGCACCTTGCTGGCGCGGCGGCATCCGGAGCACGTCATCGGCATCCACCTGGTGCCGCCCCTGGCCGCTCCCGGCGACGCGATCACCGAGGCCGAGCGGTCGGCGCTGGCCGAGCTGAGGCAGGCCGGGGAGCAGGGCGACGGCTACAACCTGATGCAGTCCACCCGGCCCCAGACCATCGGGTACGCGCTGGTGGACTCCCCCGCCGCGCTGTGCGGGTGGATGGCGGAGAAGTTCCTCGCCTGGTCCGATCCCCGCAGCGAGCTGAGCAGGGACGCGATGCTCGACAACGTC
This sequence comes from Nonomuraea rhizosphaerae, assembly GCF_019396405.1. Taxonomy (GTDB): domain Bacteria; phylum Actinomycetota; class Actinomycetes; order Streptosporangiales; family Streptosporangiaceae; genus Nonomuraea; species Nonomuraea rhizosphaerae. The sequence continues at coordinate 35,226 of NZ_JAHKRL010000373.1, forward strand.
TCGCTCTACTGGCTGACCGCCACGGGCGCGTCGTCGGCGCGCCTGTACTGGGAGAGCTTCAAGCAGGTGCGGACCTGGTTCACCGAGTCGAACCCGGACACGGTCGACGTGCCCACCGGCGCGTCGATCTTCCCCAAGGAGCTGCCCCGGCCCTCGCGCCGCTGGGCGGCCCGGCGTTTCACCGACCTCCGCCACTGGAACGAGCTGGACAGGGGCGGCCACTTCGCCGCCCTTGAGCAGCCCAAGCTGTTCGTGGACGAGGTCCGCGCCTTCTTCCGCCTGCTCCGCTGAGGCACGTGCCTCAGGCCGTGCGGCCGATCGCCTCGGTGATCGACTTCATGCCGTGCCGCCGGACCCGGCGGGCGAGCCGGCGGTGGATGCGCGAGGCCCACAGCGGCCCGCCGTAGATCCACCCCGTGTACCCCTGCACCAGGGTGGCCCCGGCGAGCAGGCGCTCCCACACGTCGTCCACGTCCTCCACCCCGCCCACCGACACCAGCGTGAGCCGGTCGCCGGCGCGGGCCCGCAGGCGGCGCAGCACCTCCAGCGAGCGGGCCTTGAGCGGCCGGCCCGACAGCCCGCCGGTCTCGCCGCCGTGCCTGATCGTGGTGTTGGTCGCGATGATCCCGTCCAGCCCCAGCTCCAGGGCCAGGTCGGCGACCGCGTCGACGTCCTCGTCGGCCAGGTCGGGGGCGATCTTCACCAGCAGCGGGGTACGGCGCGGCGTGCCGTCGGCGACGTCCTTGACCGAGGCGAGCAGCGGCCGCAGCTTCGAGACGGCCTGAAGGTCGCGCAGGCCGGGCGTGTTGGGCGAGCTGACGTTGACCACGAGGTAGTCGGCGAGCGCGGCCAGTTCCTTGGCACTGGCCACGTAGTCGGCGGCGGCCTCGGACTCGGGCACCACCTTGGTCTTGCCGATGTTCACCCCGATCACGACCGGGACGCCCCGGGTGCGGCGCAGGCGGCGCGAGGCGGCCACGGCCCCGGCGTTGTTGAAGCCCATCCGGTTGATCACCGCCTGGCCCGGCACCAGCCGGAACAGCCGCGGCCTGGGGTTGCCCGGCTGGGCGTGCGCGGTGATGGTGCCGACCTCGACGTGCCCGAACCCCAGGGCGGCCACGCCCTCGGCGCAGGCGGCGTCCTTGTCGAACCCGGCGGCCAGGCCCAGCGGCCCGGGGAAGTGCACGCCGAACGCGCTCACGCGCAGGACGGGGTCGCGCGGCGCGAGCGCTCGGTGAAGCAGCCGCTTGAGCAGGGGCAGCGCCGAGAGCAGCGCGAGGGCCCTGACGGTCAGGTGGTGCACGGCCTCGGCGTCGAAACGTCGCAAGACCTGCGTGAACACGAGGCGATACATCAGGGCTCAGGCTACATCTTCTACAGTGGCGGTCATGGCCCAGCTGAAGATCTACGGACGGCGCGACGTGTGGGCGGGGCGGCGGCGGGAGCTGTCGGACCTGCTGCAGTCGTGCCTGGTGAGCGCGTGGGGGCTGCCGGAGGACAAGCGCTTCCACCGCTTCCTGCTGCTCGACGCCGACGACTTCGTCTGCCCTCAGCGCAGCGACCAGTACCTGATCATCGAGGTCGTCTGCTTCACCGGCCGCAGCGACGACGCCAAGCGGGCGCTGATCCGGGCGATCTACGAGCGCTGCGGGCTGCCGCCCGAGGACGTGGAGATCACGATCATCGAGATGCCCAAGGTCAACTGGGGTATTCGCGGGGTTCCGGCGGACGAGCTGGCGCTGACGTACAAGGTGGAGGTCTAGCCGAGGGTGCCGAGCGCGAACGCGCCCGCGCCGATCGCCAGGGCCAGCGGGACGGCCCACCACCTCGGCGCCGGGCCGTCGCGCAGCACCTTGACGCCGAGCGGCACGAGCGCGACGCACAGGCCCACGGTCGCCACGATCGACATCGGGCCGGTGCCCTTCAGCACACCGATCGGCAGCGCGGACATCAGGCCCAGCGCGAGCGCCCGCGCGAGGCCGAGCGTGCCGGCCCGCCACAGGCCGATCGCCAGCACGATCCAGCCGAAGAACAGTGCCACGCTGAGCGAGGCGAAGACGTGGAAGGCTCCGTACGAGTCCGCCACCGCGTTACGGGCGGCCGAAAGTCCCTGCACGGAGACGAGCTGGAACGCCAGATGGCTGATCCCGGCGTGGAACGTGCGCTCGAAGAGCCCGAGCAGCACCATCGCCGCGCCCCACGGCGCGACCCGGGCCAGCCGCAGCACGCCGGGCCAGAGCAGCACGTTGCCCGCCGCGAAGCAGCTGTAGGAGGCGGTCATCAGCGCGGGCTCCGCGGCGAAGGCCGCGAGCTGGCTCGGGAAGAAGCCGTCGTACGGCAGGCGCAGCAGCACGCCCGCGAGCATGAGGACGGGGGCCGCGGTGAGGCTGACGCCCTCCGCCCAGCGTCCGGGGAATTCGGTCATGCCCCGATCCAACCGGGGCGCGCGGAGCCGGTCATTGGCGCAGGGGCGAGGGTCAGGGGTAGACCTGGGTGGACGGTATCGTCCGACGCATGAGCACTCACTATGACGTCGTCGTTCTCGGCGCGGGTCCCGGAGGTTACACGGCTGCGGTCCGCGCCGCCCAGCTCGGGCTGCGCACAGCGGTCGTCGAGGAGAAGTACTGGGGTGGCGTCTGCCTGAACGTGGGCTGCATCCCGTCCAAGGCGCTGTTGCGCAACGCGGAGCTCGCCCATATTTTCCACAGCGAGGCCAAGACCTTCGGCATCAGCGGCGAGGTCAGCTTCGACTACGGCGCCGCCTTCCAGCGCAGCCGCAAGGTGGCCGACGGCCGGGTCAAGGGCGTCCACTACCTGATGAAGAAGAACGCCATCAAGGAGTACGACGGCCGCGGCACGTTCCTGGACGCCAACACCATCCAGGTCAACGACGAGACCATCACCTTTGCCCACTGCATCATCGCCGCCGGCGCCACCACCAGGCTGATCCCCGGCACGTCGCTGTCGGAGCGGGTGGTGACGTACGAGGAGCAGATCATGACCGACCAGCTCCCGGGCAGCGTCATCATCGCGGGCGCGGGCGCGATCGGCGTGGAGTTCGCGTATGTGCTGCACAACTACGGCGTCAAGGTGACGATCGTCGAGTTCCTCGACCGCATGGTGCCGCTGGAGGACGAGGAGGTCTCCGCCGAGCTGGCCAAGCGCTACAAGCGGCTCGGCATCGAGGTGCTCACCTCCACCCGGGTGGACGGCATCGACGACACCGGCTCCTCGGTCAAGGTCACCGTCACCCGCAACGACCAGCAGCAGGTGCTGGAGGCCGACAAGGTCATGCAGGCCATCGGGTTCGCGCCGCGGGTGGACGGCTACGGCCTGGAGAAGACCGGCGTGGCGCTCACCGACCGGGGCGCGATCGCCGTGGACGGCCGGTGCCGCACGAACGTGCCGCACATCTTCGCCATCGGCGACGTCACCGCCAAGCTCATGCTGGCGCACGCGGCCGAGGCCATGGGCATCATCGCGGCCGAGACGATCGGCGACGCGGAGACCATGGAGCTCGACTACGTGATGATCCCGCGGGCCACCTACTGCCAGCCGCAGGTGGCCAGCTTCGGCTACACCGAGGCGCAGGCCCGCGACCTGGGGTACGACGTGAAGGTCGTCAAGTTCCCGTTCACCGCGAACGGCAAGGCGCACGGCCTCGGCGACTCGACCGGCTTCGTCAAGATCATCAGCGACAACCAGTACGGCGAGCTGCTCGGCGCGCACCTGATCGGCCCCGAGGTGACGGAGCTGCTGCCGGAGCTGACGCTGGCCCAGCAGTGGGACCTGACGGTGCACGAGGTGGCGCGCAACGTGCACGCGCACCCGACGCTCGGCGAGGCGGTCAAGGAGGCGATCCACGGCCTCGCGGGCCACATGATCAACATGTAGGGGCGTGGCCCCGGGCGGCTCGGGGCCTCACCCGCCTGGCGCGGCTCGCCTTCCCGGCCTGCCTCACCTGATCGAGCAGGATCCCCCGGGCGGGCCGAGCGTCGCGAACAGGTCGTGCGCCTCGTCCGCCCCGAACGCCGCGACGGCCCTGCCGCCGAGCGCGTCGAGCTTGTCGCGGTCGAACGGCCGGTCCTGCCGATGGACCTCCGGTACGAGAACCTGCGCGTCGGCTATGACGTGCCGCTGCTCGGCCGACAGGTCGGGGTGCCCGTCGAGGTAGTGGCCGAAGTGCTCCGTCCACAGCCGGGCCTTGGTGTCGGGCGTGAGCCGCCGGTAGATCGCCTTGCGATAGGCGAAGGAGAACGTGCTGTACTCCGCGTAGGTGCGCGGAAGCCGGTCGCTGTTGGCCTGAACCCAGGCGTGGGCTTCGTCCCACTCGTTGTCTGAAGTCATCTTCCGCCCAGTACAGCACGGTGACCGCCGGGCCTGCCATCGAGTTATGCCTTGCAGAAAATTACTCACCTGTATAACTTTACTCGCATGGATAACAAGACTTGGGCTCCGGTCCGGATCCTCTTCGTCGTCATGCTCGTGATCTCCCTGCTCGCCCTCGCCGTCGCGGGCGTCGTCGGCGGTGACTGGGTGGTGTGGGTGCGAGGCGTCGCCGTCGCCGCGGCCGCCGCCTGGCTCATCACGCTGACCGGCCGCGCCGCCGAAGGACACCTGCCCGCCTACGTCCGCATCCGCTTCATCGCCACCATCGCGCCCATCGGCATCCTGCTGATCGTGGCCGTCCCCTCCAGCGGCTACCCGGCGTGGATGCGGGTCGAGCAGGCCCTGGTCGGAGTGCTGCTGGCGGCCGTCGCCGTGATCGTCAACCGTCGTGCCGTACGACAGGCGTACCCCAAGCGTGGCAAGCTCGGGTGACATGCAGACAGCTCGCCGCGCCGCGACCGAGGCACGCAGGGCGCAGATCGCGCAGGCCACGATCGCCGTCCTGGCCCGGCGCGGGTACGCCGCCACCACGTTCGAGGCCATCTGCGAGCACGCGGGGCTCAGCAGCAAGCGGCTGATCTCCTACCATTTCTCCACCAAGGACGAGCTGCTGGCGGCCGTCGTGCGCAAGGTGATCGAGGACGCCGCCGCCTTCATGCGGCCCGCGCTCGACGCCGCCGGCGGGGTGCGCGACCTGCTCCAGGCCTACATCAGGTCGAACGTGGCCTTCGTCGCCGCCCATCCCGACCACGTGCGGGCCGTGCAGCAGATCGCGCTCAACGCCGCCGCGGCCGGGGGGCAGGAGGCCGACGAGGGGGTGGCCCGGCTGGTGGCGATGTTCGACGACGGGCAGCGTACGGGGGCGTTCCGGGCGTTCGACTCGACGATCATGGCCGCCACGGTGCGGGCGGCGCTCGACGTGGTGGCCGAGCGGCTGGTCAGGGGGCTGGATCCGGAGCTGTGCGCGGACGAACTGGCCGAGACGTTCGACCGGGCCACCCGCCCGTGACTTTCGGGTGGGCGGGTCTCAGGTGGTGGTCAGGGCCACCGTCGGGGACAGGCGGGCGGCTCGCACGGCCGGGTAGAGTCCCGCGATCGTGCCGATGACCAGCGTGGCGGCGAGCGCGCCGCCGAGCGCCCACGGCGGCACCACGGCGGGCCAGCCGCGCGACATCGCGTAGACCGTGGTGGCCAGCGCCCCGAGCACCGCCCCCACCACCCCGCCCAGCGCCGACAGCAGCAGCGACTCCGCCAGGAACTGCAGCCGCACCTGCCCCCGCGTCGCCCCGAGCGAGCGGCGCAGCCCGATCTCGCTGCGGCGCTCCAGCACCGAGATCACCATCGTGTTCGCCACGCCGACGCCGCCGACCAGGAGCGCGACCGCGCCGAGGCCGAGCAGCAGGTTCGTGAACGCGCCGGCCGCCGCCGCCTTGGCCGCCAGCGCGTCGGACGGCCTGCTGACCTGGACCTCCTCAGGGTTCTCCGGGTTCACGGTGCGCGGCAGCACCGCTCGTACGCCCTCCACCGACTCCTCCGACGACCGTTCGTACACCACGGACGGATGCCCGTCGAAGCCCAGCAGCTCCTGCGCGGCCGGGAAGCCGATCAGCGCCGACCGCTCGATCTCCGGCGCCAGCGGCATCGGCGTCAGGATGCCGGTCACCGTGAACCACCGGCCGCCGATCCACACCCGCACCCCGGTCCGGGTGATGCCGAGCGTCTCGGCGCTCTTGGAGCCGAGGACGACCACGGGCCGGCGTTCGGTGGCGGCGTTGAGCCAGACGCCCTTGGCGACGGCGCCCTCCAGCGTGTCCAGCAGCCCCACGGACGCCGCCTGTACGGCGATGCCGCCGGTCACGGCCACGGGGATGTGGTCGGTGCGCCGGATCGTGACGGTGGAGACCATCCCGGTGGCGGCGGCCGTACGGACCGGGCCGATGCGCCGGACCATGGCGACCGCGCCGGTGGGCAGCTCGGCGTTCTCGCCGAACATGGTCTGTCCCGCCGAGACGGTGAGCAGGTTGGTGCCGAGGCGGTCGAGCCGGCGCAGCAGCTGCTCCCGCGAGGAGGCCGAGATGCCGATCACCGCGATCATGGTCGCGATGCCGATGGCGATGCCGAGCGCGGACAGGATCACCCTGGTCGGGCGGGTGCTGAGCCCGGCCGCGCCGACCCGCAGGACGTCGGCCAGGCCCAGGCGGGCCGGGATCAGCCGGGCGCGGGGTGGCTTGGCGAGGGTCAGCCGGGTCATGCCGGGGCTCCGTTCGAGAGGTCGGCGACGATGTGGCCGTCGCGGAGTCTGACCTGGCGGTGGCACCAGGAGGCGACGTCGGCGTCATGCGTGATGACCGCGATCGTCGTACCGGCCGTGTGCAGGTCGCCCAGCACGGCCAGCACCTCCGCGCCCGAGGCGGAGTCCAGGTTGCCGGTCGGCTCGTCGGCCAGCAGCAGCGGCGGGTCGCCGGCCACGGCGCGGGCCACCGCGACCCGCTGCTGCTCGCCGCCCGAGAGCTGGTTCGGCCGGTGCCCGAGCCGGTGGC
>NZ_JAHKRL010000374.1 GCF_019396405.1 Nonomuraea rhizosphaerae
GGCGGCGGCCAGGCGGCCGGTCAGGGGGGCGGCGGTGGCGGGTCGCTGCTGCAGCCGGCGGCCACCCCGAAGCCCCAGCCGTCCGCCGAGGGGCCGGAGGGCAAACCCGCGTGAGGCCGGTCGCCGAGGTCATCGCCTTGGCGACCGGCTCCAGGGGGCGACGGCTCATGGCTGGGGGTGCCCTACTGTGGGCGGCATGATCCGACCCGCCACCATTGACGATGTCCCCGCGATCCTGGAGCTGGTACACGGGCTCGCCGCGTACGAGAAGGCGCCGCACGAGGTGCGGGCGACCGAGGAGCAACTGCGTGAGGTGCTGTTCCGCGAGTCCCCGAAGGTGTTCGCGCACCTGGCCGAGCACGAGGGGGAGGTGGTGGGGTTCGCCGTCTGGTTCGTCAGCTTCTCCACGTGGCGGGGGACGCACGGGCTGTACCTGGAGGACCTGTTCGTGCAGCCGGGAGTGCGCGGGACCGGGTACGGCAAGGCGCTGATGGCCGAGCTCGCCGGGATCTGCGTGGAACGGGGGTACCAGCGGATGGAATGGGCCGTCCTCGACTGGAACGAGCCGAGCATCGAGTTCTACCGCCGCCTCGGGGCCGAGCCCATGAACGAGTGGACGACGTACCGGCTCACGGACGAGCCGCTGCACAAGCTGGCCGGACGCACGCCGGCCTGATCCCGCTGATCCGTACTTCCCGCCTGATCTCCCGGAGCGTTCCGCGGCCGGGGTGGTGCCGCAGGCCACCTCTGTACGCGGCCTGCGGTCACCCGGGTTGCGAAGCTCTACACCCCCGCGTGGGGGCGCTTGCGGACGCCGCCCGATCGCCGGTCGAACATCTCCGTCCCCGTCTCCTCGTCCATGTCCGAGTGGGTCTCCTCGATGCGGAGCCCCACGCCGATGGCGAAGAACGTGGGTGCCCACTGGCCGACGAAGATCCCCCAGCGGTCCGCCCTGTCGACGCCCGCGGGCTCGACGCTGCGCGACATCCACCAGGACGCGAAGGACAGACCTATCGAGCCGAGCCCGGCCCAATACATGTGACTCGACCTGATTCCCATCTTGTGAAGCGTTTTGATCATGATTCCCCCTTGCTCAGCCTGCTGTTACCCCAGGTGAGAAGAGGTAAGCGCGGTCGGGCGGGACGACAAGGTCTCGGTCGCACCAAGTCTGCGTGATCTGTCGGTGGCGACTGCGATAGTGGGTCCGTGGTTCACACCTCTCTCCTCCTGCCTTGCCATGTCCGCGAGCTGCCCGGCGACGCGATCGAGCTGATGCCGATCGTGCTGCCGATGACGCTGACCAGCTCCCAGCGCCGCCGACTGGCGGAGATCCTGCTGTCCGGCCTCGAAGATCCCGAGCCGAGCGTGGCCTCCCGCCTCACCGTCGTCGCGTGATCGGCCCGCCTCGGCTCTGTGCGGCGGGTGGCGGTGGGGGCGGCCTGCCGTACAGGCGGGAAGTCGTCGGACGGCATCGGCCGGGAGGCGGCGAGCCGTCCGCTGGACGGTGAGACGCCGTCCGCCGGGCGGAGGCGAGATCGTCGTCGGCCAGGCCCGATCCGGAGCCGATTCTGTCGGTCTCACCAGGCATTATGGGGGCATGAGCGAAGCCCCTCCGATCACTCAGCTCGCTGATCAGGCCGCCTACGCAGCCGCCGTTCAGCTCGCCGTCGACGCCGCCGCCGCCTACTACGGCGACGGCGAGTCCACCCTCGACGACGACGCCTACGACCGGCTGGTCCGCGGCATCGAGGCCTACGAGGCGGAGCATCCCGAGGATGTCCTGCCCGACTCGCCCACGGGGAAGGTGGCCGGCGGGGCCGTGGTGGGGGACGTGCCCCACACGGTGCCCATGCTGAGCCTCGACAACGTGTTCGGCGCCGAGCAGCTGGCCGACTGGGTCGCCGGGCTGGAGCGGCGGCTGGGGCGCGGCGTCGAGTCCTGGAGCGTCGAGCCGAAGCTCGACGGGCTGGCCGTCTCCGCGCGCTACCGGCGGGGCCGGCTCGTCCAGCTCGTCACCCGCGGCGACGGCACCGCCGGCGAGGACGTCTCGCACGCCATCGGGACCGTGCTCGGGCTGCCCGGCAGGCTGGCCGAGCCGGTGACCGTCGAGATGCGCGGCGAGGTGATGATGACGGCCGCGCAGTTCGAGGAGGCGTGCGCCAAGCGGCAGGGGCACGACGGCACCACCTTCGCCAACCCGCGCAGCGCCGCCGCCGGCACCCTGCGGGCCAAGGACCGCCCGTACGTGTGCGAGCTGACCTTCTTCGGCTACGGCGCCCTGCCGCTCGACGGCACCCCCGACGAGCTGGCCGGCCGGCTGCGGGAGCTGCCGCACAGCCAGATCATGGAGCTGGTGGCGAAGCTCGGCGTGCGGACCGCCGCCGCCACGCCCGTCCCGGGCATCGTCGCGACCGGCGTGGAAGCCATCCAGGCGCGCGTCGGCGAGATCGCGGCGGCCAGGGCCACGCTCGACATCGGCATCGACGGGATCGTGATCAAGGCCGACAGCGCCGCCGACCAGGCCGAGGCCGGGTTCAGCTCGCGGGCGCCACGCTGGGCCATCGCCTACAAGCTGCCGCCGGTGGAGAAGATCACGACGTTGCTGTCCGTGGAGTGGGGCGTCGGCCGCACCGGCATCATCGCGCCGCGCGCCGTGCTGGAGCCGGTCGAGCTCGACGGCAGCACCGTCACCTACGCCACGCTGCACAACCCGGCCGACATCACCCGGCGCGGGCTCATGCTCGGCGACAAGGTCAGCGTCTACAAGGCGGGCGACGTCATCCCTCGTGTCGAGGCGCCGGTCGTCCACCTGCGCACCGGCGACGAGAAGCCCATCGTCTACCCGGACAAGTGCCCGGCGTGCGGCGGCGAGATCGACACCTCGCAGGAGCGGTGGCGCTGCGTACAGGGCCGCGCCTGCCAGGCGCTGCCCTCGATCAGCTACGCCGTGGGCCGCGACCAGCTCGACATCGAGGGCCTCGGCGACAACCGGATCGTGCAGATGCTGGCGGCCGGGTTCATCACCGACTTCGCCGACCTGTTCACCCTGACCCGCGAGCAGGTGCTGAGCCTGGAGCGGATGGGCGAGGTCAGCACCGACAACCTGCTGGCCGCGATCGAGCAGGCCAAGGGACGGCCGCTGAGCAGGGTGTTCGCCGCGCTGGGCGTGCGCGGCACCGGGCGGTCCATGTCGCGGCGCATCGCCCGCCACTTCGGCACGATGGAGGAGATCCGCGCCGCCGGCTCCGACGGGGTGCAGGAGGTCGAGGGCGTCGGGCCGGAGAAGGCGACGCTGCTGGTGGCCGAGCTGGCGGAGCTGTCCGACCTGATCGACAAGCTGGTGGCGGCGGGGGTCAACATGACCGAGCCCGGCGGCGCCCAGCGCGTGGTGGTCACCCAGGAGGAGGGCGAGGAGAGCGACCGGGCGGTCGGGCCGCTGGACGGGATGTCCGTGGTGGTGACCGGGGCGATGAGCGGGCCGCTGGAACAGCTCAGCCGCAACGAGGTCAACGAGCTGGTCGAGCGGGCCGGCGGAAAGTCCTCCTCCGGCGTGTCCGCGCGTACGTCCCTGCTGGTCGCGGGGGAGAAGGCGGGCTCCAAGCGGACCAAGGCCGAGCAGCTCGGCGTCCGGATCGTCACCCCTGAGGAGTTCGCGGAGATGGTCCATGATCTCCTGCCGGATTAACGGCAGGTTTCCGCTGTGACACATGTGTATTGCCTGTTACGACGGTGAGTTACATGTAACGAACGCACAGCGACGAATCGTCGAAGTGCGTAACGCGGTATTCCTACATTCGAGTTCCCGCCGCCGAATGTAGGAGGACCGATGGCGCGCTGGATCACCGACTGGCACCCCGACGACCAGGCCTTCTGGGAGGCTTCCGGCAAGCGGGTCGCCCGGCGCAACCTCGTCTTCTCGATCCTGGCCGAGCATCTGGGGTTCACGGTCTGGACGCTGTGGAGCATCGTCGCGGCCAAGATGGGCAGCTACGACTTCTCCACCGACCAGCTCTTCTGGCTCGTGGCGCTGCCCAACCTGGTCGGCTCCGTGCTGCGCGTCCCCTACACCTTCGGGCCGGCCAGGTTCGGCGGGGCGACGTTCACGACGGTCAGCGCGCTGCTGCTGATCGTCCCGGCGGTGGGCCTCGGGGTGGCGGTCAGCGACCCGGGCACGCCCTACTGGGTGTTCCTGGTGATCGCGGCGCTGGCGGGCGTCGGCGGCGGCAACTTCGCCTCCAGCATGGCCAACATCACCTACTTCTACCCGCGCTCGAAGCAGGGGGTGGCGCTCGGCCTGAACGCCGCCGGCGGCAACATCGGGGTCAGCTCCGTGCAGCTGGTGATGCCGCTGGTGATCGGCGGGTTCGGGCTGGCCGCCGCGGGCTGGTTCTGGGTGCCGCTGGCGGTCGTGGCCGCCGTGTGCGCGTGGCTCTTCATGGACAACCTGTCCAGTGCCAAGGCAGGCCCGCGCGAGCAGCTCGCCGTGGCCGGGCGGGCGCAGACGTGGGTGATGTCGTTCCTGTACATCGGCACGTTCGGGTCGTTCATCGGCTACTCGACGGCGTTCCCGCTGCTGGCCAAGAGCCTGTTCCCCAGCTCGCCGTGGGCGGTCGTGGCCTTCGTGGGGCCGCTGGCCGGCTCGCTGGTCAGGCCGATCGGCGGCTGGCTGGCCGACAGGAAGGGCGGCGCGCCCGTCACCCTGTGGAACTTCGCCGCCATGGGCGCCGGGATCGTCCTGGTCTGGGCGGCCAGTACGTCGGGCAGCTTCTGGCTGTTCTTCCTGGCCTTCCAGACGCTGTTCGTCACGGCGGGCATCGGCAACGGGTCCACGTACCGGATGATCCCGGCGATCTTCCAGGCCAAGGCCCTCGCCGAGCGGGGCACCGGCGAGGAGGCCCTGCTGTACGGCAAGCGGCAGGCGTCGGCGGCGATCGGGATCATCTCCGCGGTGGGGGCGCTCGGCGGGTTCTTCATCAACCGGGCGTTCGGGATGTCGTTCGCGCAGACCGGCAGCCCGGCCACCGCGTTCCTGTCGTTCGGCGGCTTCTACGTGGCCTGCTTCGCGCTGACCTGGTGGTGCTACATGCGTAAGGTCGGGGTCTCGGTGGTCGGCAGCCTGGCGCACGCCCGTGTCTGAGTCCGGGGCCGGGCCGCAGGCCGTGCCGACGCACTGTCCCTACTGCGCCCTGCAGTGCGGCATGACGATCACCGCCCGAGGGGCGGAGATCACGATCGCGCCGCGCACCGACGTCCCGGCCAACGCGGGCGGCGCGCTGTGCCAGAAGGGCTGGACGGCGGCCGAGCTGCTGACCAACGGCGAGCGGCTCACCACGCCGCTCCTGCACGGCCGGCCGGTGGCCTGGGAGACCGCGCTCGACCACGTCGCCGACCGGCTGGCCGCGATCCGCGCCGCGCACGGGCCCGACGCGGTGGCCGTGTTCGGCGGCGGCGGGCTGACCAACGAGAAGGCGTACACGCTCGGCAAGTTCGCCAGGGTCGTGCTCGGCACCAGCCAGATCGACTACAACGGCCGCTTCTGCATGTCGTCGGCCGCGGCGGCCTCGAACCGGGCGTTCGGGCTGGACCGGGGGCTGCCGTTCCCGGTCACCGACCTGGCCCGGGCCGACGTCGTGCTGCTGGCCGGGGGCAACCCCGCCGAGACGATGCCGCCGCTCGTGCGCCACCTGACCGGGCCACGGCTGATCGTCATCGACCCGCGCCGCACCGCGACGGCCAGGCTGGCCTGGCTGCACCTGCAGCCCACGCCGGGGACCGACCTGGCGCTGGCGCTCGGGCTGCTGCACCTGCTGATCGCCGAGGGGCTGGTGGACGAGGAGTACGTCGCCGCCCGCACCACCGGGTTCGAGCAGGTCAGTACGTCCCTCACGTCCTGGTGGCCCGAGCGGGTCGAACGGATCACCGGCGTGCCCGTCGCCAGGATGCGCGAGGCCGTGCGCGCGCTCGCGCACGCGGAGCGGGCCGCGGTGCTCACCGGGCGCGGCGCCGAGCAGCACGCCAAGGGCACCGACACCGTCACCGCGTTCATCAACCTGGCCCTCGCACTGGGCCTGCCCGGCCGGCCGGGATCCGGGTACGGGTGCCTGACCGGCCAGGGCAACGGCCAGGGCGGCAGGGAGCACGGCCAGAAGGCCGACCAGCTCCCCGGCTACCGCAGGATCGACGACCCGGCCGCCCGTGAGCACGTCGCCCGGGTGTGGGGGATCGAGCCGGAGGCGCTGCCGGGGCCGGGGCGGTCGGCGTACGAGCTGCTCGACGCGCTGGGGACGGCCGGGGGGCCGCGGGCGCTGCTGGTGTTCGGCTCCAACCCGGTCGTGTCCGCGCCCCGGTCGGCGCACGTGGCCGACCGGCTCGGCGCGCTGGACCTGCTGGTGGTGGCCGACGTCGTGCTGTCGGAGACCGCCGCGCGGGCCGACGTGGTGCTGCCCGTCACGCAGTGGGCCGAGGAGACCGGCACGATGACCAACCTCGAAGGCCGCGTCCTGCTGCGCCGCCGGGCCGTGCCCGCGCCCGAGGGGGTGCGCAGCGACCTGGAGATCGTCCAGGAGCTGGCCGGGCGGCTCGGGCACCGGTTCCCGGCCGACCCGCGCGAGGTCTTCGACGAGCTGGGCCGGGCCAGCGCGGGCGGGGCCGCCGACTACTCCGGCATCACGTACGAGCGGATCGTCAAGGAGACGGGCGTGTTCTGGGGCGGCCCGCGGCCGTTCCTCGACTCGTTCGCCACCCCTGACGGGCGGGCCAGGTTCACGCCCGTCGAGCACCGGCCCGCCGCCGAGGAGCCCGACGACGACTACCCCGTCCACCTGACCACGGGCCGCGTGCTGGCCCAGTACCAGAGCGGCGCGCAGACCCGCAGGATCGCGGCCCTGAACAAGGCCGCCCCGGAGCTGTACGTCGAGCTCCACCCCGACCTCGCCGAACAGCTCGCCATCACCGCAGGGGACGTGGTGCGCGTGCTCAGCAGGCGCGGCCAGAGCACCGGGATCGCCCGGATCAGCGACTCGATCAGGCGGGACACCGTGTTCATGCCGTTCCACTGGGAGGGCGCCAACCGCCTGACCAACCCCGCGCTGGATCCCCTGTCGCGGATGCCGGAGTTCAAGGTCTGCGCCGTCAGGGTGGAGAGGGTCGCATGAGACTTGTCGTGGTGGGCAACGGCATGGCCGGGTCCCGGCTGGTCAGCGAGGTGCGGGCGCGGGATCCGCACCTCCCGGTCACCGTGTTCGGGGCCGAGGACTGGCAGCCGTACAACCGGGTGCTGCTGTCGAACGTCCTGGCCGGCAGCTCCGGCCCCGACCAGGTGCGGCTGCTCGACCCGAGCTGGTACGGCGCGCACCGGGTCGAGGCCGTGCTCGGCACCGAGGTCGTCGGCGTCGACAGGTCGGCGCAGCGGGTGATCACCGCCGACGGGCGCGCCACCCCGTATGACGTGCTGGTCCTGGCCACCGGCAGCGAGGCCGTCGTGCCGCCGGTGCCGGGGGCGGAGCGGGCCGTCCCGTTCCGCACGCTGGACGACTGCCACCGCATCCTGGAGGCGGCCGGGAGCGCGCGCAGGGCCGTGGTGGTCGGCGGCGGGCTGCTCGGCGTCGAGGCCGCGCGCGGGCTCGCCGGGCGCGGGCTGCCCGTGACGCTGCTGCACCTGGCCGGGCACCTGATGGAGCGGCAGCTCGACGCCGAGGCGGGGCTGGTGCTGGGGGAGACGCTCGCCGCGCTGGGGGTGGAGATCCGGACGGGCGTGAACGCCGAGGAGATCCGCGAGGACGGTGTGCGCCTGGCCGGCGGTGAGCTGGTCGAGGCCGATCTTGTGGTGCTGGCCTGCGGGGTGCGGCCCGTCACCCGGCTGGCCGCCGACGCGGGCCTGCTCGTACGGCGGGGCGTCGTCGTGGACGACGAGCTGCGCACCGAGGACCCGGCGATCTTCGCCATCGGCGAGTGCGCCGAGCACGACGGCACCGTGTACGGCCTCGTCGCCCCCGCCTGGGAGCAGGCGGCCGTCG
>NZ_JAHKRL010000375.1 GCF_019396405.1 Nonomuraea rhizosphaerae
GCGAGCGGCGCTCGGGGTCACGATGCGGGGGCCGCTCGACGACCTCACCGAGGTCGTCGCCACCGCCAAGGAGCTCGACGCGGTGATCGTGCTGCTGCCCCTGTCGTACGGCGAGGCGGGCCCGGCGGTCGTCCGCGCCGCGCTGCGGGCCAAGGAGCAGCTGCCCGGCGACACGCTGGT
The DNA here is from genome assembly GCF_019396405.1 of Nonomuraea rhizosphaerae. GTDB lineage: Bacteria > Actinomycetota > Actinomycetes > Streptosporangiales > Streptosporangiaceae > Nonomuraea > Nonomuraea rhizosphaerae. The sequence continues at coordinate 181 of NZ_JAHKRL010000375.1, forward strand.
GGTCCCGGTGCCCCTGGCGCCGCGCGAGGAGCCCGAGATCGACCTGGAGCTGCGCGAGCACGTCGCCGCCGCCTACGGCGCCACCGAGCACCTGGCAGGCCCCGAGCCGGTGCGCATCCCGGGCCCGCCGCACCGGCGCGGCCTGGTGGTGTTCTTCACGGGGCTGTCCGGCTCGGGCAAGTCCACGATCGCCCGCGGCCTGCGCGACTCGCTGCTGGAGCTGGGCAGCCGCACGGTCACCTACCTCGACGGCGACGTGGTGCGCCACCTGCTGAGCAAGGGCCTGACGTTCTCCAAGGCCGACCGCGACCTGAACATCAGGCGCATCGGCTTCGTCGCCGCCGAGGCCGCCCGCCACGGCGGGCTGGCGATCTGCGCGCCCATCGCCCCTTACGCCGCCACCCGCGAGGAGGTGCGCGAGATGATCGAGTCGGTCGGCGCCGACTTCCTGCTCGTGCACGTCGCCACCCCGCTGGCGGAGTGCGAGCGCCGCGACCGCAAGGGCATGTACGCCAAGGCCCGCGCCGGCCTCATCCCCGAGTTCACCGGCATCTCCGACCCCTACGAGGAGCCGGACGACGCCGACCTGGCCATCGACACGACGGACATCTCCGTGGAGGCGGCCGTGACCCAGGTGCTGGGCATGCTGCGGGGCGGGGGCTGGGTGCGTTGATCGACCTCCCGCTGATCGCCGGGTCCTTCCTGGTGGCGATCGTCGTCGGGCTCACCGGCATGGGCGGCGGCGCGCTCATGACGCCGATGATGATGCTGTTCTTCAACGTCCCGCCGCTGGCCGCCGTCTCCAGCGACCTGGTCGCCTCCGCCGTGATGAAACCGGTCGGCGGCGCGGTCCACCTGCGTCGCGGCACGGTCAACCTGCGGCTGGTCGGCTGGCTGTGCGCGGGGTCGGTCCCGGCGGCGTTCTGCGGGGTGTTCGTGGCCCGCGCGTTCACCGTCGGCGACGCGGTCAAGTACGCGCTGGGCGTGGCGCTGCTGCTGGCCGTCGCGGGACTGGTCGTCAAGACGCTGCTGGCCGGGAAGGGCGGCTCGGCGAGCGCCCGCGACATCGTCGTACGCCCTATTCCGACCCTACTGGTCGGTACGGTAGGCGGCCTGGTGGTCGGAATCTCCTCGGTCGGGTCCGGCTCGCTGATCATCGTGGCGCTGCTGGCGCTGTACCCGGCGCTCAAGGCCAACCAGCTCGTCGGCACCGACCTGGTGCAGGCGGTGCCGCTGGTGGTCTCGGCGGCGCTGGGCCACCTGCTGTTCGGCGACTTCCGGCTCGACCTGACGCTGTCGCTGCTCATCGGCTCGATCCCGGGCGTCTACCTGGGCGCCCGGATCTCCTCCAGGGCGCCGGGCGGGCTCATCCGGGCGATTCTCGGGATCGTCCTGCTCGCCTCCGCGCTCAAGCTGCTCGACGTGGACGACACCGTGACGCTGTGGGCCCTGGCGGCCGCCGCGCTCGCCACGGCCGCGGGCTGGCGCCTGCGGGCGCGGGCCGCCGCGCGCACTGAGCAAGAACCGGCCTTGGCGGCCCGGGGGAAGATGCGGCCGGCCGGTCACGGACGGGGCACGCGGGTCGAGCGGAAGTAGGGGTCGCGCGCCAGCATGGTGAACGCCCGCCCGGCCCCCTGGTCGGAGTCGAAGCTCGTGTTGCCGCGCGGCGCGTGCGGCGAGTCGAAGTAGATCAGCGCCTTGATCTGCGGGTAACGCCTGATCTGGGTGCGCACCGACTCGAAGAACGAGCGCTTGGCCGCGCGGTCGTCGGCCCGCTCGAACACCCCCCACTCCGCGACCATGACCGGCTTGCCGGGGAAGCGCCACTGGATCCAGCGGTAGAACCCGGGCCACTCGTGGAACTCCGGCCGCGTCTTGTTCACCAGGCCGTCGAAGTCGCTCACCCGGGCGTCGGCGTACGGGTCGATCCCCACCCAGTCCACCACGTCGTCGCCAGGGTAGAGCTGCTCGAACCAGGGCTTGGCCGCCCAGTTGGGCGCGCCCATGTAGGTCATGACCGTGACCGCGTTCTTGACGCCCTCGTCGCGCAGCCTGAGCACGACGTGGCGGTACATGGCGGCGTAGTCGGTCGCCCGCATGCCCGAGCCGGGGGCGTCGTCCACGTCGTTCTCCGGCTCGTGGTGGATGGTCAGGAAGAACCGCTCGGGGAACGTGCGCCGGACGTAGCCGGCCAGCCGGTCGATCCTGCCGTCGATGGCACCGGCGGCGATCTCGGCCCACGTGTGGTCGAACGACGGCTTCCAGTTGATCAGCAGCAGCCGGGGCCTGGCCGGGTCACGAGCCAGCCTGACCTCCGCCTCCGTGGGGAACAGCTCCTTGCCCCGGTGGTAGACGTGCAGCACGTCGGCGGTGTCGCCCATGCGCGACTCGGCGGAGCGCAGCGACCCGTCGATGCCCTCGCCGGTGAAGACTTCGGGGGCGATCCCCCACCAGGCTCCGCAGGACGGGATGAGCCGGGCGGTGACGGCGCAGGCCGGCGAGCCCTCCGCGCTGGGCCGGGGAGCCGGCTGGGACTGCACGACCTTCGCCCCCTCGGCCTGCGAGCAGCCGGCCAGCGCGGCGGCGAGGAGCACCGCGATCGCTTTATGAAAAATGCCCCGTCTATGCAAGGACGTTCAACCCCTTCATCGCATGAACCCCCGCCCTATCAAACCTGAACCATGCCATGCCACTCCCGGGAACTTCAGCGTCTCACCAGGTCAGCCCCATAGAGCCGCCCCACCTTAAACCGTTTTTTCGGGTTATTAAGGGGCGAATTACTCCGTCCTTGAGAGGAAAAATCTTGCGTATTCATCCTGGGTGATAACCGCCCGGCCTATAGTGGGCGCACATCTCGACCCGTGACGCAGCGTCGCCGATTGGCGACACCATGCACACACTTCAGGGAGATCCACCCCCCATGACCCTGACGCCGGACTTTCCCGGCCGCCGTTCCGGCACCGACCTCGCGGAGCACCTGTCGCTCCTGCGCAGGCGCTGGCTGCTGTTCGTCGGCTGCCTGCTGGCCGGCGGCACGACGGGGCTGGCGCTGATGCGGCTGACGCCACCCGTCTACACCGCGACCACGCAGGTCCTGGTCGCGCCCGTGGGCGTCCAGGACCAGGGCAACCAGGTCACCAACCGGCAGCGTGAGCCGCTCAACCTCGACACCGAGGCGCAGATCGCGCAGTCGTCCGTGGTCGCCGCCAAGGCGGCCAAGGAGCTCGGCACCGCCACGCCCGAGCCCGTCGACGTCTCGGTGCCGCCCAACTCGGCCGTGCTGTGGATCTCCGTCACCGCCGCCGACCCGGCCGTGGCCGCCGCCCATTCGCGCGCGTACGCCGAGGCGTACCTGACCAACCGCACCGAGAGCGCCCAGGCGACCATGACCGCGCAGCAGAAGGCCACGCTGGTCAAGCTCAGGCAGGTCAACACCGCGCTCGACGGCGTGATCAAGCAGCTCGCCGGGCTGCGCCGCGGCACCATCGAGCACTCGATCGCCGTCCACCGGCAGAGCGTCCTCAACCGGCAGGCCTACAGCCTGACCCTCAAGTACGACGCGCTCAAGACCGTCGCCGTCACCCCCGGCTCGGTCATCAGCCAGGCCACGACGCCCACCCGGCCCAGCTCGCCCAGCCTGCCCCTCTACCTCGGCACCGGGCTCATGATCGGCCTGTTCCTCGGCGCCGCGGCCGCCTACGGCCGCGACCGGCTCGACACACGGCTGCGCACCGTCGCCGACGTGGAGCGGCTGACCGGCCTGCCCGTGCTCGCCGACCTGTCCGGCCCGCACGAGCGGGGCGTGCCGCACGACCTGGCCGCCGCCGTGGTCGCCGCGTGCCCGGGCAAGCGGCTGCTGGTCCGGGCCATCCCGCCCGAGCTGGGCGCGACGCCCGTGGCGGTGCCGCTGGCCCGCGTCGCGCCGCTGTCGCTGCTGACCGGCGCGGACGTGGGCGACCTGGCCAGGGCCGACGCGGCGCTGCTGCTGGTCGGGCTCGGCCGGGCCACCTCGGTGCAGGCCGCCGCCGTCGTACGCGGGCTCAGCAGGCACGACATACCGATCATCGGCGTGGTGACGACCACGGACCTCAACCCGGCCCCGATGCTGGCGCCCGAGCCGCGGCCGGGCACCCCGCTCGGCAAGCTGGTCGCCAGCGTCGAGCTGGAGGCGGGCCCGTCCCCGGAGACCACGCCGATGCCCATGATCCGCCCGCCGGGCAAATCCGCATGAAGGGCCCGGCCTGGCCGATCGGCGCGCTCCTGCTCGGTTATCCCGTGTGGTGGGCGCTCGGCTTCGGCGGGCTCTCGGTGATCGTCGTGGCGGTCCCCATGGCCCTCATCCTCTGGCGGCGCAGGCCGATCCGCGTGCCGCGCGGGTTCGGGCTGTGGATGCTGCTGCTGGCCGGGTACGCGCTGAGCGCGCTCATGCTGGGCGACATGCCGCCCGGCACCTACGGCGACTTCGGCCCGGGACGGCTGATCGGCTACTTCATGCGGTTCGCCCTCTACACGGCGCTGCTGATCATGGTCCTCTACCTGGGCAACCTGACCGAGCGGGAGCTGCCGCAGCTCAGGCTCGTGCGGATGCTCGGCGTGCTGTTCGTCACGACCGTGGCGGGCGGGCTGCTCGGCGTGTTCCTGCCCGGCCTGGAGTTCACCTCGCCGCTGGAGCTGGCGCTGCCCGGCTGGATCAGCGACAACGCCTTCGTCCAGAACCTCATCCACCCGACGGCCGCCCAGACGCAGCGGGTCCTCGGTTACGCCTCGCCGCGCCCCGAGGCGCCGTTCGAGTGGGCCAACGCGTGGGGCAGCAACGTGTCGGTGCTGCTGATCTGGTTCGTGGTCGGCTGGTGGGTGTACGGCGGGCGCGGGCGCAGGACGGCGGCCGTCGCGCTGGTGGCCGTCGCCGCCATCCCGATCGTCTACTCGCTCAACCGCGGCCTGTGGATCGGCCTCGGCCTGGCCGCCCTCTACGTGATGGTCAGGGTCGGCGGCCGGACCAGGCTGGCACTGTGCGCCGGGGCGGCGGCCGGGGCGCTGGTGTTCACGCTCAGCCCGCTGGCCGCGCTGGTCGGCCAGCGCCTGGACAACCCGCACTCCAACGACATCAGGGCCTTCACCGTGTCGGCGACCCTCGCGGCGGGCGCCCACTCCCCGATCATCGGCTACGGCAACACGCGCAACGCCATGGGCAACCACCGCACGATCACCACCGGCAAGACCGAGTGGTGCGCCGGCTGCGGCCATCCGCCGCTGGGCAGCGACGGGCAGCTCTGGCTGCTGATCATCACCCAGGGCTTCGCGGGCGCGGCCCTCTACGTGGCCTTCTTCCTGGGCGCGGTCCGCCGCCACTGGGCCGACCGCACCCCGATCGGGCTGGCCGGGGTGCTCGTGATGGCCCTCGTGCTGCTCTACATGTTCGTCTACGACGGCCTGGTCACGCCGCTCAGCCTCTATCTGATCTCCTTCGCCCTGCTGTGGCGGAACCGGGGTGAGACCTCGTGAACGACGCCCACCTGCGCCTGAGCTACCTCGGGGAGACCGTGCGCGCCCTCTACCCCGGCCCCGGCTCGCCGCGCCCCTACAGCGTGCTGCCGCACCGGCTGCTGCCGCGCCGCCTGGCCCCGCGCCGCTGGTGGCATCCCGGGCGCCGGATCACGGTGCCCGTGGCGGGCTCGATCGAGACGTACCTGAGCGAGGTCTTCGGAGCGCCGGTCGAGACCGTCCTCCACGTACGGCCGGCGCGGCGGGCCAACCGCAAGCCCGTCCTGGAGGCGTACACGGGCGGGACGCGCCTGGCGTACGTGAAGGTCGGCGACACCCCGCGCGCCCGCGGGCTGGTCGACGCCGAGGCCGCCGCGCTCAGGAGGCTCGGCGACCTGGCGCTCAAGACCGTCGTCGCGCCGTCGGTGCTGCACCACGGGCGGTGGGGCGGGTTCGCGGTGCTGGCCCTGTCGCCGCTGCCGGTCAGGCGCGGCCCGGTGCCCGCCGCGCTGCTGGCCGAGGCGGTCAAGGAGATCGCGGGCACCGGCGGCGCCGGAGGGCCGGCCTGGCACGGCGACCTGTCCCCGTGGAACATCTCCCCCTCCCGCGACGGGCGCCTGCTGGCCTGGGACTGGGAGCGTTACGAGGTCGGCGTGCCGTACGGGTTCGACGCCGTCCACCACTTCCTCCAGCGGGCGCTGCGGCGGATGGACCCGCGCACGGCCGCCCAGGCGTGCCTGGCGCAGGCCGTGCCGGTGCTGGCGCCGCTCGGCCTGTCGGCGGCGCAGGCCAGACGCACCGCGCTGCGTTACCTCATCGCCCTGGCCGACCGGCACGCCGCCGACGGCCACGAGCCGCTCGGCCCGCCGGACGCCTGGCTCAACCCTCTCGTCGACCACCAGGAGTCGCTGACGTGAACACCATGAAGCAGTCGGTGCTGTCGGTCTCCCGGACCACGGGCAGGCTCACCGCGGGCGCGCGGATGCTGCCGTCGTTCCTGATCGCCGGGGCGCAGCGGTGCGGCACCACGTCCCTCTACCGGGCGCTGTCCCAGCATCCGCTGCTGCTCAAGCCCGTGCTGCACAAGGGCGTCCACTACTTCGACGCCGACTACGGGCGGCCTTTGTCCTGGTATCAGGGGCACTTCCCGCTCCGGGTGGCCGCCGCGCTGCTCACCCGCCGCCACGGGACGCGCCCGCTGGCGTTCGAGTCCTCGCCCTACTACCTGTTCCACCCGCTGGCCGGTGAGCGCATCGCCGCCGTCCTGCCGGAGGTCAAGCTGATCGTGCTGGTGCGTGACCCGGTCGAGCGCGCCTGCTCGGCGCACGCCCACGAGCTGGCCAGAGGGTACGAGACCGAGTCCAACTTCGAGTACGCCGTCGAGCTGGAGGCGCGGCGGCTGGCCGGCGCCGACCAGATCCTGCGCGCCCGGCCCGACTCCGAGCACCACTCGCACCGCCACCACGCCTACCTGGCCCGCGGACGCTACGCCGAGCAGCTCGACCGGCTGGAGCCCCTCTTCGGCCGCGAACGCGTGCTGGTGCTGGACAGCCACCGCTTCTTCGCCGAGCCCGAACGCACCTACGACCGGGTCCTGGAGTTCCTCGGCATGCCGCACCTGGGCTACCCGGTGTTCGAGCGGCACAACGGGCGTCCGCTGCCCAAGCCGCTACCCGACGCGGTGCGGCAGAGGCTCAGCGACCACTTCGAGGTGTATGACACACAGCTCGTGCCCTGGCTGGGCGGTGAGCCGTCGTGGCGCCGCTGACCGGGGTGGCCAGGGGCGGCCTGGCCGGGATCACCGGGGCGGCGGTGGGGGCGCTGGCGCAGTTCCTCCTGGTGGTGGTCGTGACCAGGGCGTTTCCGGCCGCGCAGGCGGGGGCGTTCTTCACGGTGACGGCTCTGGCGCTGATGGTCGCCGGGGTGGCGAAGCTGGACGCGGGCAACGGGCTGATCTACTTCGTCGCGCGGGCACAGGTGTACGACTACCGCGGCATTTCCGGATATATCCGGGCAGCGCTGGTGCCCGGACTGGTGATCGCCTCGACGGCCGGAGCGGTGCTGTACCCGCGGCTCGGCGTGCTGTCCCTGGCGCTGCCGCTCGTCGTCGCCGCCGACGTGCTTCTCGCCGCCACCCGCGGCTTCGGGTCCATGCGGCCCACCGTGCTGCTGGACGGCCTCGGGCTGCCCGCCCTCCAGTTCCTCCTGGTGACCGCGGCGGCGGTGGCGGGGTCGCCGCAATGGCTGCCGCTCGCCTGGGCGCTGCCGTACGTGCCGGTGGCGCTGCTGGCCGCGCTCGACCTGCGGGGGCGGGTGCCGCGCTCACCGTACCTGCCGGGGACCGGCCGCGACCTGTGGCGCTACACCGCGCCGCGCTCGCTCGCCGGCGCCATCCAGGCGGTGTTCCAGCGGCTCGACATCGTGATCGTCGCGCTGCTCGGCGGGCCGGTCCAGGCGGCCGTCTACACCGCCGCCACGCGCTTCAAGGTCGTCGGCCAGCTCGCCAGCCAGGGGCTCGCGCAGGCCGTGCAGCCGCGCCTGGTCCGCGCGCTGGCCGACGGGGAGCTGGCGCGGGCGCGCGAGCTGTACCAGGCGACGACGATCTGGCTGGTGCTGCTCACCTGGCCCGTCTGGCTGGGGTACGCCGCCCTGGCGCCGTGGCTGCTGCACCTGTTCGGCTCCGGGTACGGCGCCGCGGTGCCGGTGGCGCTCGTGCTGGCGGGCACGATGATGGTGGCCACCGCGTGCGGCACCGTGGACGTCGTCCTGACCGCCGCCGGGCACACCACGGTCAGCCTGCTCAACCTGGTGGCGGCCATCACCTGCACGGTCGCGATCGACCTCACCCTGATCCCCGGCCACGGCGCCTTCGGCGCGGTGCTCGGCTGGTCGGGCGGCATGCTGGTGAAGAACCTGCTGCCGCTGTGGCAGCTGCACCACCGCTACGGGCTGCGCCCCTTCGGCCGCCACACCCTGCCGTCACTGCGCCCGCGTACGTGGGCGACGGCATGAGCGCGCCGGCGGGCCGGGACGACGACTTGGGCGAGCCGGCCGGACCCGGCGACGCCGTGGGCCGATCACCTGGGACAGGCGCTCCCGTGCTGGTGACGGGGCTGCCCAGGAGCGGCACGAGCTGGACGGGCAAGATGCTCGCGGCGGGCGGCGACCTCGTCTACGTCAACGAGCCGCTCAACCCGCGGCACCCGCCCGGCCGCTCCCCCGGCGTCCTGCGCGCCCACGTCACCCACCGCTTCCAGTACATCTGCGACGACAACACCGCCGACTGGCTGCCCGCCTTCCGCGACACGGTCGCGCTGCGCTACCGCTTCCTGGCCGAGCTGGCCGCCAACCGCTCGGCGTACTCGCTGGCCCGGATGGCCCGCTACGGCACGACGTTCACCCTCGGCCGCCTGCGAGGGCGGCGGGCGCTGCTGGACGACCCGTTCGCGGTGCTGTCGGCGGGCTGGTTCGCCGCGCGCCTCGGCTGCAAGGTGATCGCGCTGACGCGTGACCCGGTGGCGTTCGTGGCGAGCTGGCAGCGGCTCGGCTGGACCGTCTACTTCCACGAGCTGCTCGAACAGCCCCTCCTCGTCCGCGACCACCCCGAGCTGCTGCGGCTGCGCGCCCTGGTCGGCTCCCAGGACCGCATCGCCAAGGCCGCCGCGCTGTGGCGGGCCACACAGTCGATCCTCGAACGCACGACCGGCATCCTGCTGGTGTCGTACGAGGAGCTGGCCTGCGCGCCGGTGGCCGGTTTCCGCCGCCTGTACGAGTACGCGGGCCTGACCTGGTCACCGGCGGCCGAACGCCGCATCACCCGCGCCTGCACGGCCCCCGCCGCCTCCGACGGCGGTTTCGCCTGGTCAGGGCTGTCGCGGACGGCCTTTCGTCCCATGGACTCCCGCCGGGCGCTCGACGCCGCCGCCCGTGGCCTGACGGCCGCGGAGGTGTCGCGCGTACGGGTGCTCACGACCTGAGGTGCTCGGGCAGATCCACCGCGAGCCGCCGGCCGCGCAGCAGCACCCAGAGAAGCCGGACCTGCATGACCGCCGCGACCACGTACGCGTAGAGGAAGAGGGCGGCATTGCCCAGCAGCAGAGCGAGGAGGGACGAGGGCAGCAGCCCGAAGAACAGCACCGGGTTCACGAACCCCGGCCCATCGGTCACCGCGTGGATCACCTCGTATCCGATGGCCACCGCGCAGAACACCCCGTACCCGGCACTCACCCAGAAGGCCGAAGCGCCACGCCGGTATCGGCCGGTCAGCTCGGTGACGCTCTCGTCGGCGGCCCATCCCCGTCCCGCCGCGGCCCGGGGCCGCCCTTTGCCGAACCACCACAGGGGCAGCAGCAACACCGCCGCGCTGAGCGTCAGCGGGAGAACCGCCAGGGTGAGCGAGCCGTTCAGGGGCAGCAGGTTCATCACCAGACTGGCGGGATGGGCGAGCACGGCGAGGATCGCCTGGAAGAAGTCCACGAGCGGCCCTACGAGCGCGAAGACGGTCAGCAGCACCAGCAGGACGAGGTATCCGAGAGCCAGAAGGCCGACCAGCCGGGCGCGGGTGAGTGAGGTCACCGCGGCACCCTACCGGCGGACGATCAACCGCCAGAAGGCCCTATTCTCCCGCTTTCGCGGCGTGCCTGCGCCTGCGCCGCAGGCAGCCGGCCAGCATGCGGACCGCGAACGGCAGGTCGTCGACCAGGTAGCGCCTGGCCAGCCGGCCGGGCTCACCGGCCAGCCGGAACGCCCATTCGAGCCCCGCGCCGCGCATCCACCCGGGCGCCCTCGGCACCGTGCCGGCCGCGAACGCGATCGCCGCCCCGCAGCCCACGAACCACGTCCCGGGCAGGTCCTGGCCCAGCCGGGCGATCAGCTCGTCCTGCCGGGGGAACCCCAGCCCGGCGAACACCAGCTTCGGCGCCGCCGTCACCACCCTGCGCCGCACCCGCTCGCGTCCGCCGCCCTTCTCCTCGAACCGGTACGGCGGCGCGTCCACGCCGCAGACGTGCAGCATCGGGTAGCAGGCGCTCAGCTCGCGCGCGGCGGCGACGGCCACGCCCGGCGGCCCGCCCAGGAGGTAGACCGGCCACCCGTGGCGGGCGGCCGCCTTGCTCAGCGACCAGATCAGGTCCGCCCCGGTGACCCGCTCGGGCAGCGGGGTGCCGAGCAGGCGTGAGGCCCACACGAGCGGCATTCCGTCGGCCACGACCAGGTCGGCGGAGTTGACGAGGTGGCACAGCTCGGGGCTCTTGGCGGCGGCGCGGCAGATGTCGATGTTCGGGGTGACGATCCGGCCGCCGCGCCCGGCGTTCAGCTCGACGGTCACGTGCTCGACCACCTGGCGCTCGGTGAGCGGGTCGACGCACACGTCCCCGAGCGCGACCCGCGCCGGCCGTGCCCGCTCTCTGACTGTCCTCGCTGCCTGCACCGTCGCCCCCTGTCTCGCCTGCGGCATCTCCTGCGGCCGCACCGTCGCCCCCTGCGCCGCCTCTTGTGGCCGCGCTGTCGCCCCCTGCGGCCGTGCTGTCGCCCCCTGTGCCGTTTGCGACGCCTCCTGCGGCCGCGTCGTTGCTCCTTCCACCGCCCGCAGCGTCACTTGCGGCCGCACCGTTGCCCTCTGGCCCGCCTGCGGTGTCTCTCGCGATGGGGTCAAATGCCGTGCCCCCGGCCGTGCAGGAGGGCGAGCACGGCGGGCGCGGAGATGAGCCCGGCCGCGACGGCGAGCGCGATCGGGGCCCGCGGCTCGGCCACGCGGGCGCCGAACGTCCGCATCGCCCACCGGCCGGCCTGCCTGCGCCGGCCGAGCGCCGCGTGGTGGAAGGCGAGTTGACCGTAGATCCGCGCCGCGCCACGCGGATCCACGGCCAGTTCGGGGTGCCGGGCGAGCATCCATTCCAGCCCGGCGATGCGCTCGGCCCAGCGGCCGACATAGTAGGAATTGCCCCAGCGGATACGTACAAGCGGCCGATCCACGTTCACGATCGGCCGCCGCTTGGCGGCCCGCAGCGCCAGGTCCCAGTCCTCGTTCTGGCCGGCCGGGGCGCTCTCGTCCGCCCACAGCTCCCCGCGCCTGAACAGGAACGTCGAGGAGTGCACCATCACCATCCGCGACCGCGTCAGGTCGGCCGCCGTGACCGTCTCGGTGCCCGCCAGCCTCGGCGTGCGCCTCCTGCCGTACTCGACCTCGATGCCGCAACTGGCGAACTCCGCGCCGCCCCGCAGGGCGTACTCCTGCGCGTCGAGCTTGCCCGGCAGCCACAGGTCGTCGTCGTCGCAGAAGGCGACCAGGTCGGTGTCGCACGCGGCGATCCCGGTGTTGCGCGCGCCCGGCAGGCCGGGGGTGAGTGAGTTGGGCAGCACGCGTACGTGGTGCCGCGCGCCCGTGACACAGCTCGGCGCCACCGCACCGGCGACCTGGTCGGCGACCACGGCGGGATCACCCTCGTCGGCCACGACGACCAGCGAGAGCGGGCCGGGATAGTCCTGGGTGAGGATGGCGCGGACGGCGGCGCGCAACTGTTCCGGGCGGTTTCCCCTGGTGGGGATGACCACGCCGACGGACGGCCTCATGCCACCCCCGCCTCGGGCGGGTTCGCGGCCTCACGCGGGCGCACCGGCCAGGCCCGCCACGCCTGTCCCGTCCGCTTCCGCAAGGGGCAGGCGGCGCAGCGGCGCGCACAGCCCTTGGCCTTGAGCCGCGTGGCGGCTGCTCTGCTGTCCTCGGGCACGCTCACACCGCCACCTCTCCGAAGCCGTAGCCGTAACGGGGTCGCAGCGGCCAGGTCAGCGCGCCGACCAGCCATCGATGCCGGCGGGGCAGACCGGACCGCCAGGAGTCGTCGCGCCGCAGCCTGACGCGGCCGACGGTGAAGCGCATGGGGTTGCCGGACGCGGTGTGGGCGGTGGTCAGGTGGGCGGTCGTACCGCTGAGGAACGGGAAGGTCACGCGCTCCTCCGGCTCGCCGTGCTCGGCCTGCGTGGCCTGCGCCGCCCGCTCGGTCAGTACGGCGCACGCGGCCGGGGCCACCCGGGGAGCCGGGCACTCGACCGTGCCGAACCTGCGGGGGATCAGCCCCAGCTCCTCGCCCAGCCTCGCCAGCGTGGGCTCCGGATCGGCCATCAGGTCCTCGTAGCGCACCCTGGTCACCGGCACGTCCCGCGTGGCCAGGAACTCCAGCGCGGAGTTCTGGGCCATCCAGTGGACAGCCGTGCGGGCCGCCCCCCAGCGGGTCATCGGGCTACCGTCCTCGGGACGCACGACGTTTCTGCGCCAGGAGTGGGCGACGGCCCTCGGATCCCTGACCACGTGCACCACGTCCACGTCCACCCCGGCCGCGGCCAGGCAGAACGCCAGCGACGCGTGCTTGCCGGAGTCGACCACCACCCGCACCCCGGCCGCCGCGGCGGCGGCGTCGTAGAGGCGGCGGTAGTAGCGGGCGTACTCGTCAAGGTCGGGGTGGCAGATGTGGGTGATCCTGCGGGTGCGGTCGACGCGGTGCCGCAGCGTCAGGACGCGCTCGGCCAGCGGCCGCGTCCATCCGCCGAACGCGCTGTCGCCGACCTCGCGCCAGAACGGGCACTGCGGGAACGGCTCGCCACAGCCGCACGGCTCGCCTGCCAGGACACCTCTGGCCCAGAGGTGGACGACCTCGCCGAGGGGAGCCACGCCGGGAAGCTCGCCGAGCAGCCTCTCCAGCAGTGTGGTGCCGCTACGGCCGAGGCCGGCCAGGTAGATGACCCGGGTGGCCGTCGAAGGGTGAGTCACGGGGGGTGGCTTTCACGTCGTGGATACGGAACGTGGAGACTCTAGCGCGGAGAGTAATCACCACGTCCGCGAAATGGGAAAGGATCTACCTACGGCCGGTTGACCTTCCCTCCAGGATGAGCAGCCAAGGCCCGCGCACAACGCCAAAAGGCCCGCCGCCCCTCGAACGGGACAGCGGGCCTCTACGACAGGCAGGTCTAGCGGGCGTCGACGATCATGCCGGCGCCGACCGTGCCGTTGGTGGCCTCGTCGACCAGGATGAAGCCCCCGGTCAGCCGGTTGCGCGCGTAGTCGTCCACGAACAGCGGCTGCGTGACCCGCAGCGACACCCGCCCGATCTCGTTCAGCGACAGCGCGGCGGCCGACTCGTCGCGGTGCAGGGTGTTGACGTCGAGCCGGTAGTGCAGGTCTCGCACCAGCGCCCGCGCCGTACGCGTCGTGTGCTTGATCACCAGCTTGGAACGGGGCGCCAGCTTCACCCCGTCGGCCATCCAGCAGACCATGGCCTCGATCTCCTGGGACACCTCCGGCTGGTTGTTGGGCCGGGCGATCATGTCGCCGCGCGAGATGTCGATGTCGTCCTCGAAGCGGAGCGTCACCGACATGGGCGGGAACGCCTCCTCCACCGGCCCGTCGAAGGTGTCGATGGAGGCGATGCGGGTGACCAGGCCCGAGGGCAGGTGGACGACCTCGTCGCCGGGCTTGAGCACACCGCCGGCCACCTGCCCGGCGTAGCCGCGGTAGTCGTGGAAGGCGTGGTCGGTGGCCTTCTGCGGGCGGATGACGTACTGGACCGGGAAGCGCACGTCGACCAGGTTGCGGTCGGAGGCGATGTGCACGTTCTCCAGGTGGTGCAGCAGCGACGAGCCGTTGTACCAGGGCATGTTCTCCGAGCGGGAGACGACGTTGTCGCCGTTGAGTGCGGAGATCGGGATGAACGTCAGGTCGGCGACGTTCAGCTTGGAGGCGAACGAGGTGAACTCCTCGCGGATCTCCTCGAAGCGCTCGGCCGAGTAGTCGACGAGGTCCATCTTGTTGACGGCCAGCACCAGGTGCGGCACCCGCAGCAGCGAGGTCAGGAAGGCGTGCCGCCGCGACTGCTCCAGGACGCCCTTGCGGGCGTCGATGAGGATGATCGCGAGGTCGGCGGTGGAGGCGCCGGTGACCATGTTGCGGGTGTACTGGATGTGGCCGGGGGTGTCGGCGATGATGAACTTGCGGCGCGGGGTCGCGAAGTAGCGGTAGGCCACATCGATCGTGATCCCCTGCTCCCGCTCGGCGCGCAGGCCGTCGGTCAGCAGCGACAGGTCGGTGTACTCGGTGCCGCGGTCGCGCGAGGTGCGCTCGACGGCCTCCAGCTGGTCCTCGAAGATGGCCTTGGAGTCGAAGAGCAACCGCCCGATGAGCGTGGACTTGCCGTCGTCGACGCTCCCCGCCGTGGCGAAGCGAAGAATGTCCATCAGAAGTAGCCCTCTCGCTTGCGGTCCTCCATGGCGGCCTCCGAGGCGCGGTCGTCGGCCCTGGTGGCCCCGCGCTCGGTGATCCGGGTGGCCGCGATCTCCTCGATGATCTCCTCGACCGTGGCGGCCGCGGACTGCACGGCTCCGGTGCAGGTCATGTCTCCCACCGTGCGGTAGCGCACCACCGCCTCGAACAGCGACTCGTCCTCGCCCCGCTTCACGACCTCGGAGTCGGGCAGCAGCATGCCGTCGCGCTCGAAGACCTTGCGGGTGTGGGCGAAGTAGATGGCCGGGATCTCGATGCCCTCGCGCCGGATGTAGTCCCACACGTCGAGCTCGGTCCAGTTGGACAGCGGGAAGACCCGGATGTGCTCGCCCTTGCGGATCCGGGCGTTGTAGAGGTTCCACAGCTCGGGGCGCTGGTTCTTCGGGTCCCACTGGCCGAAGTCGTCGCGGAAGGAGAAGACCCGCTCCTTGGCCCGCGCCTTCTCCTCGTCGCGCCGCGCGCCGCCGAAGACCGCGTCGAACTCCTGCTCCTCGATGGCGTCGAGCAGGGTGGTGGTCTGCAGGCGGTTGCGCGAGGCGCGCCGGCCGGTCTCCTCGACCACGCGCCCGGCGTCGATCGACTCCTGCACGCTGGCGACGATCAGCCGCGCGCTCAGCTCCGCCGAACGCCGGTCGCGGAACTCGATGACCTCGTCGAAGTTGTGGCCGGTGTCGACGTGCATGAGCGGGAACGGGATCGGCGCGGGCCAGAACGCCTTCTCCGCGATGCGCAGCATGACGATGGAGTCCTTGCCGCCGGAGAAGAGCAGACACGGACGCTCGAACTCCGCCGCCACCTCGCGCATGATGTGGATGGCCTCGGCCTCGAGTACGTCTAGCTGCGACGTCGTGTAGTCGCGCTGGAGCATGGAAAATTCCTCCGGCGGGTCAGCGGTGCAGGTCCCGAATCCCGGCGAGCAGGGGAGACGCCAAGTCCGGTAGGGAAACCAGGATATCCGGTAGGGAGGGGTCGGCCTGGTTGTAGGTCAGCGGTGCGCCGTCGATGCGGCTGGCGTGGGCCCCGGCCGCCTGGGCGACGGCCACCGGGGCCGCCGAGTCCCATTCGTACTGGCCTCCCGCGTGCACGTACGCCTCGACCTCACCGGTGAGCACGGCGGAGATCTTCGCGCCCGCCGACCCGATCGGCACGAGGTCGGCCCCGACGAGGTAGGCGAGTTTCTGCACGAACTCGGGCGGCCTGGTGCGGCTCACCGCGATGCGGAAGCGCCCCTCCTCGTACGCGGGCAGCACGGGCGGGGCGGCGGTGCTCAGCGTACGCCCCTGCGCGGGCAGCGCCACGGCCCCGGCGCTCAGCGCCCCCCGCTCCCAGAGGGCGACGTGGACGGCCCAGTCGGAGCGCCCCTCCTCGGCGAACTCACGGGTCCCGTCGAGCGGGTCGACGATCCACACCCGGGAGGCGCTCTGGCGGCGCGGGTCGAGCCGTTCCTCGCGGGTGGCCTCCTCCGACAGCACGCTGTCGCTCGGCCGCAGCCGGGCCAGCGCCTCCATCAGGAAGACGTGCGAGGCGCGGTCGCCCTCGGCCCGCAGCGCGGACGAGTCGGCGAACCCCGTGCGTTTCCGGATCTCCAGCAACCGCTCCCCTGCCTGGTCCGCCAGATCGGCGGCGAGAGCGTGGTCGTCCCGGATCGTCATCAATAAGCTCCTTGCCCACGAGCGACGGCCGACCAAGTCTTCCAGAGAATCTGAAGGTCCAGCATCAGGGACCAGTTCTCCACGTAACGCAGGTCGAGACGGACGGATTCCTCCCAGGACAGGTCGGACCTTCCGCTCACTTGCCACAGCCCGGTCAGCCCCGGCCGGACCAGCAGTCTTCTGCGCACGTCGTCACCGTAGCGGGCGACCTCCTCCGGCAGCGGCGGTCGCGGCCCGACCAGCGACATGTGGCCGAGCACCACGTTGACGAGCTGCGGCAGCTCGTCGAGGGAGTGGCGGCGCATCAGGGTGCCGAGGGGCGTCACGCGCGGGTCGTTGCGGATCTTGAACAGGACGCCGTCGCCGTCGCTGACGAGGGTGATCTTCTGGTTCTCGGAGCCGCGCCGCATCGTGCGGAGTTTCACGATCGTGAAGAGCTTGCCGTCCTTGCCGACCCGGGTCTGCCGGAAGAACGCGGGCCCGGGACTGGTCGCCCGTACGGCCAGCGCAAGCCCGCCCAGCACCGGCGCCAGCCCCACCAGCAGCACGGCCGCCACCACACGGTCGAAGGCGTTCTTGATCAGTTGCCTGACCCCCGCCAGCTCGGGGTGCTCCACGTGCAGCAGCGGCAGCCCGGCGGCCGGGCGGATCATGGTGCGCGGCCCGGCCACGTCCATCAGCGCGGGCGCCACCACGAGGTCGGTCCGGGTGCGCTCCAGCCGCCAGGCGAGGCGGCGCAGCGCCTCGCCGTCCATCTCGGGGCAGGCCAGCACGGCCACGGTGTCGGCGCCCGCCTGGTCCACCGCGATCGACACGTCGCTGAACCCTCCGGCCACCGGCACCTCGCCGACCTCGCCGGAGGCGGCGTCGGAGACGCCGTCGGGCAGGCAGGCGGCCACGATCTGCATGCCGTGGTGCGGCTCGCGGCGGAACTGCCCGACCAGTTCGGCGATGGCGCGGGCGTGCCCGACGGCCACCACCTTGCGCATGCACGCGCCGGCCGCCCTGCGCTTGTGCAGCGAGCGGCGCAGGCCGTACCTGCAGAAGAGGGTGAACAGCGTGACCAGCGGCAGCGCGAGCACCACGTAGCCGCGGGCGACGTCGGTCTTGGTCACGTACGAGCCGATGGCCGTGGCGGCGGTCAGCGCCACGCCGCACTGCACGACCCTGCGGAACTCCTCCGAGCCGAGGCCGATCATGCGCGGCTCGTAGGCCCGGTTGAAGGCGACCGTGCAGACCCACAGCAGCGGCAGCGCCACGCTGACCGCGAGGTAGGGGGCGGCGTAGACGCTCAGGCCGCCGAACCTGACGGCGTAGGCGACGCCGGAGGCCGCGCCGGCACACAGGAAGTCACCGGCCATCGCGCGGATCCGGTACGCCCTGATCCAGGTGGGCAGCCGCGGACCGACGCGCCGGGAGACGGCGTGGCCGGACCTGACGACGGTCATCAGCCCATCGCCGTCGCGCACATGTCCTCCACGTGACCGTTGACGAACAGAGAGTCACCAGATGCTAGCGGCGTGAGGAGGCCGGGAAACGGCGAACGTCTCTATGTGATGATCAGCGAGGAGGGCCGGAAATGTTCAGGTCAGCGCGGTGGAACTCGTTCTGGGTGGCTTCGAGCCCGCGCTCCATCAGCGACTCGACCACGTCGGCTCCCCGGTCCACCAGGAAGGGCAGGTCCTTGCGCTCGGCCGTGGCGAAGTCGCGCAGCACGAAGGAGGCCGGGTCCATGCGGCCGGGCGGGCGCCCGATGCCGAAGCGGACGCGCAGGTAGTCGCGGGTGCCGAGCACCTTGGTGATCGACTTGAGCCCGTTGTGGCCGTTGTCGCCGCCGCCGAACTTGGCGCGCAGCGCGCCGTACGGGACGTCGAGCTCGTCGTGGACCACGACGAGCCGCTCGGGGCCGAGCTTGTAGAAGTCGGACAGCGCCTTGAGCGGCCCGCCCGACAGGTTCATGTACGTGAGGGGCTTGGCCAGCACGGCGGCCCGCGTCTCCAGCACCTCGGCGCGGCTCTTGTGCGCCTTGAACCGCCCGCCGGCCCGGGAGGCCAGCTCGTCGAGCACCATGAAGCCGGCGTTGTGCCTGTTGGCGGCGTATTCGGTGCCCGGGTTGCCGAGCCCGACGATCAACCAGCGGTCCATGTTTCTCCCCACGCGCTCCCGTTCTCCCCGAACCCGCCGAGGCCCGCGAACGGGGCCTCGGC
>NZ_JAHKRL010000376.1 GCF_019396405.1 Nonomuraea rhizosphaerae
GAGCGGCCCGAGGCGGCGCCGTCGCTCCTCGCGGATCTCCCGCCGCGAGGCGGACGCCGTCGGTGTCAGCAACGTTGCCATCAGTACTCGATTCGTTCGCGCCTGGAAAGACGCAGCGACAGGAGCGCGAAGCCGACGGTGAAGAAGAACATGATGACGCCCAGGGCCGAGGCGTACCCGAAGCGGAAGTACTGGAAGGCGTTCCGGTAGATCTCGGCGGCCATGACCGTCGTGGACCAGTCGGGGCCGCCGTGCTGGTCGGTCATCACCCAGACGATCGCGAACACGTCCAGCGCCAGGATCCCGAGGTAGACCCACGCCACCTGCACGGTGTCCCACAGCAGCGGCAGCGTGATCCGGAAGAACATGTTCAGCCGGCCGGCCCCGTCGATCTGCGCCGCCTCGAACATGTCGCGCGGGATGGAGGCGAGCCCGGCGGAGAACAGCACCACGTAGAAGCCGACCGCCTGCCACACCATGACGCCCAGCACCGACCAGAAGGCCACGCCGGGGTCGGACAGGAAGCCGATCGGCTTGACGCCGAGCGCCATCAGCGGCCCGTTCAGCATGCCGCTGCCGTCGGGCCGGAACACCTGCTGGAACAGCACCGCCACCACCGCGACGGCCAGCACCTGCGGGAAGAAGAAGACCACCCGGTAGAACTTCGACCCGCGGATGCCCGTCACGCCGCTCGCGCCGCCCACGTTGAGCAGGAACGCGAAGAACAGCGCGATGACGATCGTGATCAGCGGCAGCAGCACGAGCAGCCCGATGTTGTGCGTGACCGCCTTCCAGAAGGTCCCGTCGCCGAACAGGCGGACGAAGTTGTCCAGGCCGACGAAGTTCGGGGTGGCCGTCACGCCGCGCCAGTCGGTCATGGCGATGTAGAACGCCTGGATGTACGGCGCGATGACGTACACCAGGTAAAGGGTCACCGGGGCTGCCAGGAACGCGGTGATGAACAGCCCTCGGCGATACCTGTTGAAGATCATGCGCGCTTGTACTTCTTGATCGAGGAGTCGGCCTTGATCTCGTCGGACTTCTTCTGCAGGCGCTCCAGGTACTTGTCCGGGGTGAGGCCGCCGGTCATCAGCTCGCCGGTGGCGGCGATGGCCTCGTCCTTGAGCTGGGCGTACCAGCCCTGCCAGCGGTAGTAGACGATGTTGGCGCCCGCGGCCTGGTAGGCGGCGGTGGCGCTGGCGGCGCCCGGGGACAGCTGGCGGCCCTCGCCCGCGCCCTTGACCGTGGAGACGGTCTTGACCAGCTCGCTGAAGTCGCCGGCCGCCTTCTTCGACAGCATCGCGCGCAGGTACTCCACGCCGCCCTGCGGGTTGGCGGCCTTGGCCGGGACGATGAAGTTCTCGGCGGGCGAGCTGTGCAGGGTGCCGTAGGGCAGCTTGTCACTGCTGGTGAAGTCGGGGACCGGGAACATGCCGTAGTCGAAGTCCGGCGGGGTGGTGGTCTTCTGCTCGTTCTCCAGCCAGGAGCCGGAGGGCAGCATGGCGACCTTGTACTTGTTCTGGGCGGTCTGGGTCTGGACGTGGTCGAGGCCGGCGGTGCCCTCCATGAGGTACTTGGCGCCGATCTCGGCCCAGGCGGTGGCGGCGGTCTTCATCGGCTCGGCGGTCCAGGCGCCGTCCTCCAGGTTGTCCAGGTTGACCAGGACCTCGGGGCCGCCGATCTTGGCCGCCATGGTCAGCAGCGGCTCGTACAGGTACTGGGGGAACTTCCCGGCGTAGGTGAAGGGCGCCATCTTGCCGGACTTCTTGATCGTCTCGCAGAGCTTGAGGAAGTCGTCCCACGTCTTGGGGATCTCCCAGCCGTTGTCCTTGAACGCCTTCTGCGAGTACCAGATGCCGAAGATGTAGTTGACGTAGCCGAGGACGCTGAACTTGCCGTCGAAGGTGCCCAGGTCGATGACGGCCGGGTCGAGGGTGTCACGGACCTTGGTGCTGGGGTCGTCCCAGCTCGGGGCGTCGAGCAGCGGGGCGAGGTCCAGGAGCTGGCCGTCCTGGGCGAGCGCGCCGAAGTCCATGGCGCCGGCGCCGGAGTTGTCGATCACGTCCGGCGGGTTGCCGCCCGCGAAGCGCGGCTGCAGGACCTTGGTGATCTCCTTGGTGGCGTTGTGCTTGATCTCGCTCTTGGGGTACTTGGCCTTGAACAGAGGTTCGTGGATGTTCTTGGCGTAGTCCTGGCCGAAGCCGCCGTCGAAGATCCAGATCTCCAGCGGCTTGCCGTCGGCGACGCCGAACGGGTTGGCCGCGCTGGTCGCCACGGGAGCGGCCGACGAGGAGGACGTCGGCTTGGCGGCGGGGGTGGCGCAGGCGGCGAGCAGGCCCGCCGCCGGGACGAGGGCGGCGCCGCGCAGGAGCTGCCGCCGGGTGATCTCATGGGGGGTGTTAGGCATTATGTCTACTCCTGACTAGTTCATGCTCCACGCCGGATGCGGCCCGCGTAGCGGCTCTCCAGCGCCCTGTTGTGCTCGTCGCCGCCGGCGATGTTCGCCGACAGGTAGATGGGCGGCGTCTCGCCGAGCCGTACCAGCTCGTCCACCGCCTCGGTCACCACCATCTGCGCGAGCAGCGCCGAGGTGATCGTCGAGATCGCGCCGTACGCGCCGCCGCCGGGCAGTTCGAGGATCGAGTCGCCGTACGGCGCCCCGTTGTCCAGGACGACGTCGGCCACGTCGAGCAGCTTGCCGCCGGACGGGTGGCGTGAGGTCATCCGCGTGCTGTGCTCGACCGAGGTCAGCGCGATCAGCGGGTGGCCGCGCTCCTTGACGATCGTGGCCAGCTCGACCACGGTGCCGTTGACGCCCGAGCTGGAGATGATCACGAACACGTCCTGCGGCTCGACCGGGGCCAGCCCGTAGATCCGGTGCGCGATCGACGGGTCGCGCTCCAGCTCCGAGGTCAGCACGCCGGGCGGCTCGCCGCCGTACAGGACGAGGTCGCGCGGGGTGAGCCGGTTGCTGGGCACCAGCCCTCCGGCCCGTCCGGCGATCTCCATGGCGATGGCCTCGGAGTGCCCGGACCCGAACGCGTTGACCACGCCGCCCGCCCGCAGGGACGCGACGAACAGCGCGGCGGCGGCGCTGACCTGCTCCGCCTGGGTCTGCACGACCTGGTGTGCCAGCTCCAGGGCCTTTGTTGCGAACGTCATTCAGCCTCTCTCCACCCGATGGCTCTCCACGGCGCTGATCGTGCGCTCGAACGCCTCGTTCGTGCGCTCGTAGGTGCGTTGCGCGACCGCCACGTAGATGGCGTCGAGCACGAACAGCTGCGAGTGCACGGCCGCCAGCCCGCCGAGCCGGAACGTCGTCTCCCTGCTGGCCGTGGTCAGCACCAGATCGGCCAGCTCGGCCAGCGGCGAGCGGGCGAACGAGGTGACGGCGACCGTCAGCGCGCCGTGGCTAGACGCCTCGACCAGCGTCTCCATGACCTCGCGGGTGCGCCCCCGGTGGCTGATGCCGATCGCCACGTCGCTGGGGCCCAGCAGCGCGGCGTCGGACAGCGCCACGTGCGCGTCTCCGGAGCTCCAGCTCGGGATGCCGATGCGGCGCAGCCGGCCCTCGAACATCATGGCGACGTTCCCGCTGGTGGACACGCCCACCAGGAGCACCCGGCGGGCGGCGATGAGGGCGTCGGCGACCTGGGCGACGATGTCGCAGTCGAGCTGGGCGGAGGTGTCCTGGATCAGCCGGGCGTCGGCCGCGGCCATCACCTCGACCGCGGCGTCCAGCGGGTCGTCGGGGCCGATCTCGTGCCCCACGCCCGCGCCCCAGCCCGCCTGCGCGGCCCTGCCGGTCTCGGTGGCCAGGGCCACGCGCAGCTCGGCGTACCCGGAGAAGCCGAAGGCCCGGCAGAACCTGGTCACGGTGGCGGGCGAGCTGCCGGCCCGCTCGGCCAGCGCGATGATCGTCGAACGGGCGGCCTCGGCGGGATCGCCGAGGATCACCTCGCCCACTCTGCGCAGCGCCTCCGGCAAACCGGGTAGCTCTGTTTCCACACGCCCGAGGGCTCCTGAAGTCACGAATATTCCTTCCGAATACCCGGTCTTCCGCCGAAAATTATTCTTGCTTCACGGTCGAGTCAAGACCCACAATCGGACCGTGACCAAATCGCTCGTGATCGGTGTCGACGCTGGTGCCACGTCCACGCGCGTGGCCGTGCACGCTCTCGACGGGACCCGGGTCGGCTACGCCAAGGCGGGTCCGGGCAACCCCAGCGCCCGCGGGCTGGCCGGCGCGGTGGCCTCCGTCGCCGCCGCGCTGGAGCGCGCCGTGGCGGGCCTGGACGCCTCGGCCGTCGCGGCCTCGCTGGCCGGGGTGGCGGGCGGCGTGGACGCGCTGGAGCCCGCGCTGGCCAAGGTGTGGGCCGAGCACGGGATCGCCGCGGGGCCGCGGATCACCGGCGACGTGCTGATCGGCTACGTCGCGGGCTCCCCGTCGCCCGACGGGTCGCTGCTGCTGTCGGGCACGGGCGCGGTCGCGGCCAGGATCACCGGCCACCGGCTGGCGGCGGTCGCCGACGGGCTGGGCTGGCTGCTCGGGGACGCGGGGTCGGGGTTCTGGATCGGCCGGGCGGCGGCCAAGGCCGTGGTCGCCGCGCTCGACCGGGGCGCCACCGGCGGCGTGCTGGTCGAGCTGGTCGTGGACCACTTCCTGGGCGCCGACGACGGGCCGGTCGCTCGGGTGCCGGGCGCCCCGGACGTGGCCGGCGGCGACGCGTGGACGCCGCGCGACACGGCCGACCGGATCGTGCGGCTGGCGCAGGCCGACCACATGCGGCTGGCCGCCCTGTCGGCGCTGGTCAGCCAGGCCGCGTCGGCGGGCGACCCGCTGGCGCTGGGCATCGTCGGGCAGGCCGCCGAGCATCTGGTCGCCACGGTCGGCCGGGTGCACCGGGGCGGGCCGGTGGTGCTCGCCGGCAGCGTGCTGACCAGCGAGGGGCCGGTACGCGAGGCCGTGCGGAACCTGCTGGCCGGGCAGGGCCCCTTGGCCGGGCAGAACTCGCCGGCCGGGCAGCAGGACGCTACAGAGGGCACCACGGAGGTGGCCACGGCGGGCGACGCGGCCGGCGCGGCTGCCTGGCTGGCGGCGCGCGACCTGCTGGAGCAGCCGGAGCGGCTGCACCCGGTGTTCACCGCCGGCCGCTGAGGGCCGCCGAGGGCCGTTGAGGGCCGCGCATCCCCTGCGAGCCGCGCGGCTCCCGCGGGCCCGCGCTCAGCCCTTGACCGCCCCCGCCGTCATCCCGGTGCCGACCCGGCGTTGCAGGAACAGGAACAGCAGCAGCGCCGGCAGCGCGAACAGGCTGGCCGCGGCCATCGTCGCGCCCCAGTCCGTGCCGAACACGTCGCGGAACGACGACAGCCACACCGGCAGCGTCCGCCGCTCCTGGTCCTTGATGATCAGCACGTTCACGAACGCGAACTCGTTCCACGCGGTGATGAACCCGAACAGCGAGGTCGCCATCAATCCCGGCGCCAGCAGCGGGAAGACCACCCGCCGGAACGCCGCCATCCGGCCGCACCCGTCCACCTGGGCCGCCTCCTCCAGCTCCAGCGGGATCGCCTCCAGGAACCCGCGCAGCGTCACGATCGTGAACGGCAGCGTGATCATGAAGTAGACGCCGGTGAGCATGGCCAGTGAGTCGAGCAGCTCGGTGTCCCTGGCGATGATGAACACCGGCACCAGCAGCGCCTCCCACGGCGCCATCTGGGCGGCGAACACCGCGACGACGAAGACGCCCTTGCCGCGCCAGCGCATCCGGGACACCGCGAACGCCGCCAGCAGCGCCACGACCAGCGCGAGCAGCACCGCGACCACGGTCACGACGAGGCTGTTGCGCCAGTAGACCCAGAAGCCCGGCGCGGAGACGGCGGTGGCGAAGTGTTCGAGGGTGGGGTGGGCGGGCCAGAACGTGGGGGTCGCCGCCTGGATGTCCCGGGTGGGCTTGAACGCGGTGAGGAACATCCAGTAGACGGGGAAGACCGTGGTCGCCAGCACGATCACCGCCGCGGTGTTGAGCGCGAGCCGTTTGAGGCGCCGGCGGCCCCTGTTCATGTGCGCACCATCCTTCGCAGGTTGCTGATCAGGGCCACGGCCAGGATGACGACGGTGAGCATGGCGACGGCCGAGCCCAGGTCGTACCGGTGCAGGACCCTGGCGATCTTGAACGCGTACACGGGCAGCGTCGTCGTGGCGTTGTCGGGGCCGCCCTGGCTGAGCACCCAGATCTGCGGGAAGCACTTGGCCACCCAGATGATCTCCAGCGAGGTGACCAGGGCGAACAGCTGCCGGAGTATGGGCACGGTGATCCTGCTGAAGACCTGCCAGCCGGTGCCGCCGTCGATCCTGGCCGACTCGTACAGCTCCGCCGGGATCGTCGTCAGGCCCGCGTACAGGGTGAGCGCGGCGAACGGCACCGACTGCCACACGACCAGCACCACCAGCACCACGAACGTGGCGGTGCCGTCGGCGAACCAGGTGTAGCCGCGGAAGCCGTCCAGGCCGAGCGTGACCAGCAGCCAGTTGACCACGCCCAGCTCCGACTGGAACAGCCACTGGAAGACGGTGGTGGCCGCGATGACCGGCGTCGCCCAGGCCAGCGCGAGCCCGCTCATCACGGCCAGGCGCAGGCCGCGGCGCAGGCGGACGAGCATGAGGGCCACGCCCGTGGACAGGACCACGATGAGCACCACGTTCACCGCGGTCCAGACGACCGTGCGCAGCACCACCTGCCAGAACTCCTCGCCGGACAGCAGCTCGGCGTAGTTGTCCAGCCCGGCGAAGGCGGCCCCACCCCTGATGAGCTCGCCCATGCGGAAGTGCTGGAACGAGATGAGGGCCGCCTTGAGCAGCGGATAGAGCAGGAGAAAGGCCCCACCGGCCACCGTCGGCGCGATGAGCAGGTAGGGCCAGAGCTTCCTCACTTGGCGTTGAGAGTGGTCGTGATCGCGTCGGATACCTTCTTCGCCTCCGCGGCCGGGTCGCCGCCGGTGAGGACGGCCGTCATGTACTGCTTGATGACGGAGGTGGCCTCGACGGCGGCCCAGTTGGGCGTGTTGGGGGTGGCGCGGCCGTTGGCGGCGGCCTTGGCCATGGCGGCGGTGCCCTCGTCACCGCTGAGCACGCCGGCCAGCGAGGTGCGGTTCGGGACGAAGCTCATGGCCTTGGCCAGCTCGGTCTGGAACTGCTCCCCCGCCAGGGCCTTGACCAGCTCGTACGCCTCGTCCTGGTGCTTGGAGGCGACCGGGATGATCAGGTCGGAGCCGCCGGTGAAGACGGTGCCGGTCTTGTCGGCGGTCTTGCCCGGGATGGGGAAGTAGCCGATCTTGTCCTTCATCTCGGGCGCGACCTCCAGGACGCGCGCGGCGGCCCCGGGTACGGCGATGATCTGGGCCGCCTTGCCCTGGGCGAACACCTCGTGCTGGGGCGGGTTGGCCTCGTCGGCGTCCTTCGGGCCCTTGCCGAGGGCCTGGAGCTGCTTGTAGAACTCCATGCCGGCCAGGGCCTGCGGGGTGTCGAGGGCGCCCTTCCACTTGCCGCCCTCCTGGACGGCCAGGTCGCCGCCCTCGTCCCAGACGAAGCCCGCGAGGGCGTACCAGGTCTGACCGGTCAGATAGATGCCCTGATTCGCCCCCTTATTCAGATTTTTCGTGACTTCTAGCCACTCGTCGCGAGTCGTGGGGATCTTGGTCTTGCCCCACACGTCCTTGTTGTAGAGGACCACGCGGTTGGCGGCGTACCAGGGGACGCCGTACTGCTTGCCGTCGATCTTGCCCGGCTCGGCCAGGCCGGGCAGCCAGTCCTCGCCCTTGAGGTCGGCCACCTTGGCGGTCAGGTCCGTGACGCCGCCGCTGGCGGAGTACTGGGCGACCTGGGTGTTGCCGACCTCGATCACGTCAGGGGCGTCGGTGCTGGCCAGGGCCGCGGTCACCCGCTCGCCGATGCCGTCCCAGGCCTGGATCTGGATGGTGAGGTCGACGCCCTTGTGGGCGGTCTCGTACTCCGTCTCGAACTTCTTCAGGAGGTCCTGGGTGACGCTGCCGTCCATGATCCAGACGGTCAGCTTGGCCGGTGCCGCCGAAGCGCCCGGCTGGGCGCTCGGCTGGGCATCGGACCCGCACGCGCTCACCGCGAGGACAGCGGCGAGGGCCAGGATGCGGTACTTCATCGTTCGTCACTTCCGGTTTCTCAGGAGGCCGGGACTGTGTCCTGGAAGGCGGTGCCCGCGGTGCGGAAGGCGTTGACCCTGCTCACCACGGTGGCGGGCGGGACGACCTCACCCTTGCTGTGGTAGACCCAGTCCACCTGCTGGCGGTAGGTGCGCGGGGTGCTGCCGCCCTGGAGGTCGATGAACCACTGGTTGAACATGATCCACATGGGCGTCTCGGGGTAGTAGATGTCGCCGTGGTCGGCGAACAGGCGACCGTCCACGTAGTACTTCATCCGCCCGCCGCTGACCTGGATCACCAGGTCGTGCCAGCCGCTGAAGCTGGTCCGCTCCTCCGTGTGGGTGTTGACCGCCTGCCAGGGCTCGGCCTGGTAGGTTTCCCAGCTCGTCGTGTAGAGGATGTTGCCGGGCTCGCCCCAGCCGCCGTTGGGCAGGTACTCGAAGTCCAGCTCGCCGTAGTTGGGGTCCATGTTGAAGTTGAGCGGGGTGATGGTGAAGAACGTCTGCACGATGTGCTCACCGTCGGGCCCGCTGGTGGGGGCGTCGCTGAAGCGCACCCTGGCCCCGTACGTGCCCTCGCGGAACTTGCGGGCGGAGGTGGACAGCTCCGTCTGCACGGTGCCCGAGCCGGTGCCGTTGGTGGAGGAGTCGAGCGTCAGCAGGCCGCCCGGGAAGGTGACCGCCGACGGCGACCAGGTCGCGCCCGGCACGCCGGGGCCGCCGGAGCTGGAGCGCACGGTCCAGCCGCGCTGGGACAGGCGAGGGTCGGCGGAGTTGGTGTAGCTGAAGTCGTCGAACAGCACGCCCTGCGAGTTGCCGGGGGGCGGGTCGGTGGGCGGCGGGTCCGTCGGGGTGGACCCGGTGGGGGTGCCCCAGGCGAGCTGACCGTTGACGTAGACGGTCACCTTGTCCCAGTTGCCGTACGAGGTCTGCGCGCCGTAGGAGTAGTCGTCGCTCTGGGTGAAGTTCTGCCAGTCGGCGCGGTAGAAGCGTAACTGCAGGTCACCGGTGTTGGTGCCCGGGGCGAGCGTGCCGGAGGTGAAGCCCACCTCCAGGAACTGCGCCCCGCCCGCCTGGGCGACGAACTGGCCCGTCACGGTCGAGCAGCTCACGACCGCCCACGAGCAGGCGAAGCGGTACGTCTCCGAGCCCGTGATGTAGTAGCGGATCTTGACCTGGTTGAGCGCGATCGAGGTGGTGCCGTCGTTGTGGAGCCGGAACCAGGGCTCGGCCTGGGCGGTGGTCGCGCCGGGCGCGCTGGTCCTGTACTGCAGGCGCACGGCCTGAGCGGCGTCGGCCGGGGCGATCAGCGCCACGGCGACCAGGAAGAGGGGGATGGTGAGGCTGAGGAATACCCTCACGGCATTTCGGGTCACGGCGTGGTTCTCCTTGTTGAAAGGCCCCCGAGTTTGTTGCATGCCGAACTGAGCTGGTGGTGCTTGTGCTGTGCCTGCGCGCTCAGGCGGAGCGGCGCAGGCGGCCCGCGTAGAGGGCTTCGAGCTTCAGGTTGTGGGCGTCGCCCTCGGGGACGTTGGCCGAGAGGTACACCGGCGGCACCTGGCCCGCCTCGATCAGGTTGTCCACCGTCTCGGTCACCACGAGCTGGGCGAGCAGGGCGGAGGTGATGGTGGAGACGGCCGCGGTGGCGCCTCCGTCGGGCAGGGGGAGCACGGAGTCGCCGTACGGCGCCCGGTTGTCGAGCACCACGTCGGCCAGGTCGGACAGCTTGCGGCCCGACGGATGACGCGGCGGGACCGCGTCGCTGTGGGCGCGCGAGGTGATCGCGACCAGGCTGTGACCCCGCTGCTTGACCAGGGTGGCCAGCTCGACGACGACGCCGTTCACCCCGGAGTTGGAGATGATCACGAACAGGTCGTCCTCCTGGACCGGCGCGTGCTCCAGGATGGTGCGGGCGACGGCCGGGTCACGTTCGAGGTCGTAGCGGTCGAGCTCGTCGCGTGGGGCGCCGCCGTACAGGACGATGTCGCGCAGCGCGAGCCGGTTGGTGGGCACGAGGCCGCCGGCCCGGCCGGCGATCTCCATCGCGACCGCCTCGGAGTGACCCGAGCCGAACGCGTGGATGACCCCGCCCCTGGCGATCGTCTCGGTGAACAGCGCGGCGGCCCGGCTGATCTCCGGATCGCGCTGGATGTCGCGCATGAGCCCGGTGACGTGCTCGACGTACGTCTCAGCATTTGATGTCATATATCCCCTTCCGGGAGTCGGTGTCCGGCCACCGCCCTGACGGTCACGTCGAAGGCCTGCTTGGTGCGCTCGTACGTCTTCTGCGCGACCGAGACGTACACGACGTCCAGGACGAGCAACTGGGAATGGATGGCCGCGAACCCGTCGGCCCGGAACGTCGTCTCGCGGCTCGCCGTCGTCAGGACCAGCTCGGCCACCTCGGCCAGCGGCGACCTCGGGTGCGAGGTCACCGCCACGGTGATCGCGCCGTGGCTGCCCGCCTCGGCCAGCACCTCGATGGCCTCGCGGGTCCGGCCGCTGTGGGAGATGCCGATGGCCACGTCGCCGTGCCCGAGCAGGGCCGCGTCGGTCAGCGCGCTGTGGGCGTCGGACCTGCTCCAGGTGGGCACCCGCATGCGCTGCAGCCGGTACTCCATCTCGCTGGCGACGGCCGCGCTGCTCGACACCCCGAACAGCAGCACCCGCCCGGCGCCCGCGATGGCCTGCGCCACCTTGGCCACCACGGCGAGGTCGAGCTGCTCGCCGGTCTCCTGGATGAGCCGGATGTCGTTGCCGGAGACCACGCTGACCACGCGTTCGAGACCGTCGTCGGGCAGGATCTCCTGGCCGATGTCGGTCTGCCAGGTCTGCTGGGCCACCCGTCCCGTCTCGGTCGCGATCGCGACGCGCAGCTCGGCGTAGCCGGCGAAGCCCAGCGCCCGGCAGAATCTCGTGATCGTGGCGGTGGAGGTGCCGCTGCGCTCGGCGAGGTCGACGATCGTCAGCCGCGCCGCCTCGCCCGGGGTGCCGAGGATCACCTCGGCCACCTTGCGCAGGGCCTCGGGCATGTCGTGCTGCTCGGTCCGGATGCGGGCCAGTAGTTCCACGCGATGAAAATTATGCTCGAAGCATGGTCTCGTCAAGGGTTTTCGGCAATAATTATTGACATGACAGAGCTGTTCCTGGGGGTGGACGCGGGTGGCACGTCGTCGCGGGCCGCGCTGTTCACCCTGGAGGGAGTGCGGGTCGGGTACGGGGTCGCGGGCGGGGCCAACGGGGTCGCGCTCGGGCTGGAGACGGCGTGCGCGAACCTGGCCTCGGCGGTCCGGCAGGCGACGGCCGCCCTCGGCGGGACCGGGGCCGGGGCTGAGACCGGGGCTGGGACCGGAGCCGCGGCCGGGCCGGGCCTGACGGCGGCGGTGGCCGGGCCGGGCGGGGTGAGGGCGGCGGTGGCCGGGCTGGCGGGCAACGCGGTGATGCGGCAGGCGGTGGTGGACCGCGTCTTCGGCGAGGGCGTGGTCGCGCAGGTGGGTGACGTGGTCACGGCCTTCGCGGCGGGCACGCCCGCTTTCTCGGGGACGGCGCTGATCTCGGGCACGGGGGCGATCGCGGCCAGGATCGCCGACCATGCGCCGATGGCCACGGCCGACGGCTACGGGTGGCAGCTCGGCGACGAGGGGTCGGCCTTCTGGCTCGGGCGGGCCGCCGCCCGAGCCGCCATCCGCTTCCTCGACGGGCAGCCGAGTGAGCTGCCGGGCGGGTTGCTGGCCGAGCTGGTGGTGCGGCGGCTGCTGCCGGACGGCCCGCCCGACGCCGGGCGGCTGGCGGCCGTGGTGCAGGAGCGGCCGCCGCTGGCGCTGGCCGAGCTGGCGCCGCTGGTCAGCGAGGCGGCGCGGGAGAAGGATCCGGCGGCGCTGGAGATCGTGGCCGAGGCGGCCTCCCTGCTGGTGCGCACGCTCTCCCAGGTGCACGAACGCGGCAGGCCGGTGGTGCTGGCGGGCGGCGTGCTCACCCTGGACGGCCCCGTCCGGCAGGCCGTGGAGGAGCTGCTGACGGAAGAGACCGTGCGCGTCGCGGGAGACCCCGCGGGGGCGGCCGCCTGGCTGGCGGCTCTCCCCTACCTGGGCGCGCGGGAGGCCGAGCGGCGTCATGCCCGCTTTGTCGGACCTCAGGCGACCAGCAGCGCCGCGCTGCCGTAGCTGCCGCCGAAGCCGGTGACCAGGGCCGTCTCACGGCCGTTCCGCAGCTCCCGCACGGCCTGGGCGACGTTGTTCAGGCCGTGCACGTAGCCCTCCGACAGCAGGCCGCCGTGCGGGTTGACCCAGGCGTGGCGGCGCTCCAGCAGGTACGGCCCCAGCTCCGCCCGCCCGGCGAGGCCGAAGTCCTCCAGTTGCCGGGGCACCAGCCACGAGTACGCGTCGTACAGCAGGGCCGCGTCCACGTCCGCCGGGCGCATGCCGGATGCCTCCCACAGCATGGGGGCCACGTGCGCGGAGAAGATCGTGGTCACGTCCGGGGTGCGGTCCATGGCCGAGCAGCCGGGGCCGCCGCCGCGTACGACGGCCTGGACGCGGGGGCCGGGCAGCACCGCGCTGACGACCAGCGCGCAGGCGCCGTCCGTCTCCTGGCAGCAGTCGGCGGTGCGCAGCGGGGTGCACACGTACGGCTTGGCCAGGTAGTCCTCGAACGACAGCGGCTCCCGGCGCAGCGCGCGCGGGTTGGTCTTGGCGTTGTCGCGGGACTGGGCGACGACGGCGTGCAGGTGCTCGGCGCCGAGGCCGGTGTCGTGGAGGTAGCGGGTGGCGGCCAGCGCGAAGAGCGGGATCGGCCCGGCCATGCCGTACGTGAACCGCTCCTGGGGGCCGGTGGAGGCGGTGTTCATGCGCTTGCCCGAGCGGCCGTTGAGCGCGCGGTAGATCAGGACGTTCCTGGCCAGGCCGGAGTGGATCAGCATGGCCGCGTCGCCGAGGACGGAGGCCGCCTGGGTGCCGCCGCCGGCGATGTCGTTGTGCCAGCCGAGACGGGTGATGCCGAGCGTCCTGGCGACCTGCACGACGGGGGCGGAGTCGTTCATGTGGTAGCTGAGGACGGCGTCCACGTCCGTGGCGGCGAGCCCGGCGTCGTCGCAGGCCGCGCGGCACGCCTCGGCCGCCAGGTCCAGTTCGGAGCGGCCGGACTCGCGGGTGAGCGCGGTCATGCCGATGCCGGCCACGGCCGCCTTGCCGGCGAAGGGTTGCATGCGCCTCCCGTAGCGGTGCCGGGCGTCAGGTCACTCGCCAGGGCAGGGCGCGATCCACCCCGGCGAGTGACGCCTGTGGTGTTCGCCCGTACCGTAGCCCGGTTGCGATCTAGGCACAAGCGCTTGCTCGGGACCAATTCCCGGCCCCCCGCTGGTCGGTTCCATGACGCCGAGGTCCTGACCGAGTCACCTCATAGCAACTGAACACCTTCACAACAGCTAGTCCGTTTTGTAATACGGAGGTGCGATCATCCGATAGCCCATCCCCATACGCCGAGGTGAGCGATGGATCTACGCCACGTACGCTCCGCGATCGCCATCGCCAGGGCGGGCAGCCTGCGCCGCGCGGCGACCGTGCTGCACATCGCGCAGCCCACCCTGTCCGAGCAGCTCAGGGCACTGGAGAAGGAGATCGGCGTCGAGCTGTTCACCCGCTCGTCCAGTGGTGTGCGCCTCACCGAGGCGGGCGAGGTGTTCATGGCTCAGGCCACCGTCGCGGTGGACGCCTTCGAGCGCGCCGTCACCGCCGCCCGCGGCAAGGGCCAGACGGCCCGCCTGGGCGTGGCCGACGGGCTGGGCGACGTGGTGGCCCGGCTGCTGTCACAGGTGCCGGAGTCGAGGCTGCGGGTGGCGCCCATGGGCACCGCCGAGCAGATCATCTCCATCATGGACGGGACCTGCCAGGCCGGCCTCGGGTACGCCCCCGGCTCGCTGCCGAGGGGCGTGGCCCGCATGCTCATCCAGCGTGTCCCGGTGCTCGCCCTGCTCCCCCGCGACCACCGGCTGGCCGCCGCCGAGAAGCTGGCGCTGGCCGACCTGGCGGCCGAGCCGCTCGTCATGCCGGAGTCCGACGCGGTGGCGGGCGCGCGCCGCTTCCTGGAGGGGTTCGTACGGCTGGGGCTGCGCCCGCGGCTCGCCCCCGGCGCGGCCACCCACGACGCGGCCGTGGCCATGGTCGAGGCGGGCGCCGGGTATACGCTCTGTGTCCGTGGCGGCCTGCCGGTGCCCGAACGCCTGACGTTCATCCCGATCGCCGAGGAGGTCCCGCCGCTGGAGGTGGTCTTCCTGTGGAACCGTCAGGCGGACGTGCATGACCTGGTCCACGCGGCCCGCCACCTGGCACGCTCCCACGGGTGACGGGCACGTCATTGGATAGCAGTATTATCCAATCATGCGCATCTCGGAGCTGAGCGCCGAATCCGGCGTGGCGATCGCGACGATCAAGTACTACCTGCGCGAGGGCCTGCTGCACCCGGGCCGGCAGCTCGCCGCCACCAGGGCCGAGTATGACGACTCCCACCTGCGCAGACTCCGCCTGATCAGGGCGCTGATCGACGTGGGCAGGCTGCCGGTGGCCTCGATCAAGCAGATCATCGAGGCGGTGGACGAC
Organism: Nonomuraea rhizosphaerae; assembly: GCF_019396405.1. Taxonomy (GTDB): domain Bacteria; phylum Actinomycetota; class Actinomycetes; order Streptosporangiales; family Streptosporangiaceae; genus Nonomuraea; species Nonomuraea rhizosphaerae. The sequence goes on from NZ_JAHKRL010000376.1 coordinate 14,771, forward strand.
GAGTCGCTGCCGGTGCACAACCTGCTCGGCACCGCCCAGTACGCGCTGGGCCCGGCCGTCGAGCCGGAGCCCGGCGAGGAGTGGGAGGTCGCCCGCGCCGAGGTCGACGCCCTGGTCGCCGAGCTGCGCTGGGACGTCACCCCCAACGCCCCCACGCGGGCCGAGCTGGCCCAGACCCTGGTCAGGCTGCGCCAGCTCGGCCTGTCCACCGACCTGACGCACTACGCGCGCACGGCCCAGGAGCTGGTGAGCGAGGTGGAGATGGACACCATCCCGTTCGACGGGCCGCGCGAGGCGGCCGTGGAGGCGCTGGTGCTGGGCACGGTCCTGTACGGCAGGGCGTTCGACACGCTGCGCCGCCTGGCGCACGAGTCGGAGTCGGCGCGGAGGGTCGGCCGGAAAACGGGGTAGGTGCGGGCGAATGTCGAACGACCTCGCCACTGACCGGGCCCCTGAGAGCACCACTGACGACCGTTTGTTCCCCGGCTTCGCGGCCGGGCGGATCGACGTCGGGGAGGCCGAGCTGTTCGTGCGGCACGGCGGCGAGGGGCCGCCCGTGCTCCTGCTGCACGGCCACCCCCGCACGCACGCCACCTGGCATCGCGTGGCCGCCCTGCTCGCCCCCCACCACACCGTGATATGTCCGGACACTAGGGGGTACGGGCGCTCGGCCAAGCCGCCCACCACCGACGACCACGAGCCGTACTCCAAGCGGGTGATGGCCCGCGACATGGTCGCCCTCATGCGCGCGCTGGGCCACGACCGGTTCGCCGTCGTCGGCCACGACCGCGGCGGGTACGTCGCCCAGCGCCTGGCCCTCGACCACCCCGAGGCCGTGACGCACCTCGTCGTGCTCGACGTCGTGCCCATCGGCGAGGCGCTGGCCCGCTGCGACGCCCGGTTCGCCGCGTCGTGGTGGCACTGGTTCTTCCTCGGCCAGACCGCCAAGCCGGCCGAGCGGATGATCAACGCCGACCCCGACGCCTGGTACAAGTACGGTCCCGAGCAGATGGGCGCCGACGCGTACGAGGACTACCGCAGGGCGATCCACGACCCGCGAACCGTGCACGCCATGTGCGAGGACTACCGCGCGGGCCTGGGCGTGGACCGGGCGGCCGACGACGCCGACCGTGCCGCCGGGCGGCGCGTCGCCTGCCCCACGCTGGCCCTGTGGGCGAGCAGGGACGACGTGGAGGACCTGTACGGCGACCCGCTGGCGATCTGGCGGACCTGGGCGCCGGACGTGCGCGGTCACGCCCTGGACAGCGGCCACCACATGGCCGAGGAGGTCCCCGGCGAGCTGGCCGGAGCCGTCCGCGACTTCCTGTCCCGCTGATCCGGACCGCTGATCCGGGCCCCGCTGATCCGGACCCGCTGCTCCGGACCCGGATCAGTCGGTCACCGTGACCGGACGCTTCAGCAGCCACAGCGCGGCGCGCTGCAGGAGCGTGCGGTGGATCTCGTTCTCGTACGACCTGACGTCGTGGCCGAGGGCGTCGTAGACCACCCGGCCCCGGCGCACCGGACGGGCCCAGACCAGCGGCTGGCCGTTGGACGAGGCGAGCGGCCGCACGTCCGGCAGCACGTCGAGGTCGCTATAGACCTCGTCCACCAGGTCGAAGTCGCGCAGGCCCTCGACGATCGGGTGGCCGCCGAGCACCCGCACCCCGGTCCAGCCCAGCGGCGGGTGGTGGGACTTGGGCCAGGTCCAGCAGCCGCCGAGCACGCGCGGCCAGCCCTGCCAGTCGTCGAAGCAGATGGACGCCGAGTGCATGCACAGCAGCCCGCCGCCCCGGTCGAGATGGTCGAGCAGGGTGGTGCGGGCCTGGGCCGGCAGCTCGAAGCGCCACTCCTCGCGCAGGTCGGCGAAGCGGTCCAGGCCCATCTGCCAGCGCAGGGCGTTGACGGTGATGAGCTGGACCTCCGACGGCTCGCTCAGCGCGCCCGCGATGTCCTCGGTGATCTCGGACTCGACTCCCACCCCGGCGAGCACCTCGGCGAGCGCCGCCGGGGGGGCCTCGAAGTCATGGAACAAGCCTCCCG
>NZ_JAHKRL010000377.1 GCF_019396405.1 Nonomuraea rhizosphaerae
GTCGGCGGTCTCGGCGGCGGCCTCCTGCGTCACGACCAGGAAGCCGTCCTCCCGGCCGCCCAGGAAGCGGAAGTCCGGCGAGGGCCGCAGCACCAGCGCGTCCACCTCGGCCTCGGCCATCGCCGCCCGCACCGCCGCCAGCCGCTCCGCGCCCACCTGGGACCCCGTCACCGGGGCTCGTGCAGCCAGCAGGCGACAGGGCCGAAGTCCGGCTCCTTGTCCCGGCACACGTCCATCACCATCGGGCAGCGCGGGTTGAACCGGCACCCCGGCGGCGGGTCCGCCGGATCCGGCACGTCGCCGGGCAGCTCGGCGGGCAGCACGCCCAGCCCGTCCGGCTTCGGGATGGCGCCCAGCAACGCCTGCGTGTACGGATGGCGCGGGTTCGCCCACACCTCGGCCGTGCCGCCCACCTCGACGATCCGGCCCAGGTACATGACCGCGATCCGGTCCGCGATCAGCCGCACCACCGACAGGTCGTGGCTGATGAACAGCAGCCCCGCCCCCGACGAGACCGCCAGGTCCCGCATCAGCGTGGCGACCTTCGACTGCGCCGAGGCGTCCAGCGCCGAGATGGGCTCGTCGCCGATCAGCAGCCGCGGCCTGGCCGCCAGCGCCCTGGCGATCGCGATGCGCTGCCGCTGCCCGCCGGAGAACTCGTGCGGGTGCCGGCCGGCGAAGTCACGCGGCAGCCCGACGCGTTCCAGCAGGTCGGCGGGCGTGGTGGTGGTGTCGCCCGACGTGCGCAGGCCGTCGGCGATCTGGTCGCCGACCCGGCGACGCGGGTTCAGCGACGCGTACGGGTCCTGGAACACCATCTGGATGCCCGTCAGCTTCCGCCGGCGCAGCCCGAGCGGCGTGACCGGCTGCCCGTCGAAGGTGATCGAGCCCTCGGTGACCGGGTTCAGGCCGCAGACCGCGCGGGCCAGCGTCGACTTGCCGCACCCGGACTCGCCGACCAGGCCGACCACCTCGCCGGGCCCGACCTCCAGGCTCGCCCCCGCCACCGCCCTGACGACGGGCCGCCCGGGCGAGCGGTGCTCGACGACCAGGTCGTCGACGGCCAGCAAGGTCATGACTCCTCCGTACGGATGTCGCCCCGGGTGCCGGGACGGGGGCCGCGTTCGCTGTCGGGCAGGGAGTCCAGCAGCGAGCGCGTGTACGCGTGCGCGGGCTCGCGCAGCACCCGCTCACGCGGCCCGGTCTCCACGACCAGGCCGTCCTTCATCACGCTCACCTCGTCCGCGACCGCCGACATGACGCCCAGGTCGTGCGTGACCAGCAGCACCGCCAGCCCCAGCTCGTCGCAGAGCCCGCGCAGCAGCCGCAGCACGCCGGCCTGCACGGTCACGTCCAGCGCGGTCGTCGGCTCGTCGGCGATCAGCACCTTGGGCGAGCAGGCCAGCGCGACGGCGATCGCCACGCGCTGGCGCATGCCGCCGGAGAACTGGTGCGGGAAACGCCCGTACGCCTCCTCCGCGCCCGGGATGCGCACCTTGCCGAGCAGCTCGACCGCCCGCCGCCTGGCCTCCCGCTTGTCGATCCTCAGGTGGTGGCGCATGTGCTCGGTGAGCTGCCTGCCGACGGTCAGCATGGGGTGCAGGCTCGTGGCCGGGTCCTGGAAGACCATGGCGACCTGGCCGCCGCGCACCTCGTTCAGCTCCTTCGGCGCCAGCGTGAGCAGCTCCCGCCCGCCGAGCGTGACGCTGCCGGTGACCTGCGAGCCGTGCGGCAGCAGCCCCAGCACGGCCAGCCCGGTCATGGTCTTGCCGGAGCCGCTCTCCCCGGCCAGGCCGTGCACCTGGCCCTCCCGCAGCGACAGGTCGACGCCCCCCAGGATTGCCTTGCCGCGGATGCTCACCTTGAGCCCGGTGATGTCGAGAGTCACAGCGCCTCCAAGGTCACGGCTTCTCCAAGGTCACGGCTTCTCCAAGGTCACAGGGCACGCTCCTTGATGGCGCGGGCCGTACGCGGGTCGAGGGCGTCGCGCAGCGTGTCGCCGAGGAAGTTGAAGGCCAGCACCACCGTCAGGATCGCCAGGCCGGGGAAGGTCGCCACCCACCAGCTGTCGAACACCTCCACGCCGGAGGCCACCATCGCCCCCCACTCAGGGGACGGCGGCTTGGCGCCCAGCCCCAGGAACGACAGCCCCGACAGCAGCAGCAGCGCCGTGCCGATGTCCAGCGTGGCCAGCACCAGCACCGGGCCGGTCACGTTCGGCAGCACGTCCACGCGCAGCGAGCGCCAGGCCGAGAAGCCCAGCAGCCGCCCGCTCAGCACGAACTCCCGCTCCCGCACGCCCAGCACCAGGCCCCGGGTCACCCGCGCGTACGCGGGCCAGGCCACCACCAGCACGGCCAGCACCGCGTTGGTCAGGCTGGCGCCCAGCGCGGCGGCCACCACCATGGCCAGGATGACCGTCGGGAAGGCGAACACCAGGTCCGCCACCCGCATGATCGTCTCATCCACCCATCGGCCGAAATATCCGGCGCAGGCGCCGAGCAGGCCGCCGATCAGCACCGACAGCGCCACCAGCGCCAGCGTCAGCGGGATCGACACCCGCGCCCCGTGCATGACCCGGCTGAGGATGTCGCGCCCGAGCTGGTCGGTCCCGAACCAGTGGCCGGGCCCGGGCGGGGCCAGGCGCGGCAGGTCCTGCGCGAGCGGGTCGTGCGGCGCCAGCAGCGGCGCGGCCACCGCGACCACCAGCCACACCAGGGCGATCACCCCGCCGACCACCGCGAGGGGCTGCCGCCAGGCCTCGGGAAGGCGCAACCGTCTCATTGGAGCCTCACTCGGGGGTCGATGACGCCGTACAGCACGTCCACGACCAGGTTGATGACGAGGTAGACGACGCCCACCACCAGCCCGACGCCCATGACCGCGGGCAGGTCGAGCGTGGTGGCGCTCTTGTAGGCGTACTGCCCGACCCCCGGCCAGGCGAAGATCGCCTCCACCAGGACCGTGCCGGACAGCAGGCTGCCGAACGCCAGGCCGGCGACCGTGATGATCGGCACCAGCGCCGAGCGCAGCACGTACCGGAACAGGATCACCCTGCCCGGCAGGCCCTTGGCCCTGGCCGCGCGCACGTAGTCCTGGCCCAGCACCTCCAGCACCGCCGAGCGGGTGAAGCGGGTCAGCAGCCCGATCGTGTAGAGGGCCAGCACGAGCGCGGGCGTGATCAGGTGGCCGACGGCAGAGGTGAAGATGTCCCACCGGCCGGCCAGCAGGGCGTCCACGGTCTGCAGGCCGGTCACGGCCGGGGCCGAGCCCAGCGCCGCGTCCACCCTGCCGCTGCCCGGCGTGATCTGCAGCCGGTAGAAGAACACGTAGAAGGCCAGCAGCGCCAGCCAGAACGTCGGCACCGAGATGCCGACGAGGCTCAGCACCCGCAGCGTGTGGTCGGACAGGCGGTCCCGGCGCAGCGCGGCGATCACGCCGAACGCCACGCCGAGCACCAGCGACACCAGGATCGCCGCCCCGGCCAGCTCCAGCGTCGCCGGGACGAACTCGGCCAGGTCCTGGCTGACCGGCCGGTGGCTCTGCTGGCTGGTGCCCAGGTCGCCGTGCAGCAGCCCCTGAAGGTGCAGGGCGTACTGCTGCCACAGCGGCCGGTCCAGGCCGTGGTCGGCCCGCCACTGCGCGACGATCGCCGGGTCGCCCAGCGCCCGCTGGCCGAGGTTGGCCGCCACCGGGTCGCCGGGCACCAGGTTCGTCAGGACGAACGTCACCAGCGTGATCCCCCAGGCCAGCAGGATCGCCAGGAGGATGCGCCGGATCAGGAACCTGGCGAGGGGATGCCGGCCCGGCCCTCCACGGCCTGACCCCCCACGACCCGGCCCTTTACGGACTGGTCCTCTACGGCTCGACACGCTACTTGGCGCCCAGATCGGCGACGTCGACCGTCCACACCGGGTGGTACTCCAGGCCGGTCACCGACGCGGCCGTCACGATGTTCTGGCCCGGCTGGATCAGCGGGATGAACGGGCCCGAGGCGTTCAGCTTGGTCTGCACGTCCGCGTACGCCTGCCGGCGCGCGTCGTCGCCGATCGCCGTCGCGGCCTTGTCACCGGCGGCCTCGATCTCCTTGGCCGCGCCCGCCTTCCAGCCGGCCCGCAGGCCCACCGTCTTGCCGGGCAGGAAGGCCAGGTAGTCGCTGGGGTCGGGGTAGTCGGGGCCCCAGTACCACAGGCCCATCTCCTCCTTGCCGTTGCGGTAGTTGTCCAGCGCGGTGGTGACCGGCGCGGGCTGCAGGTCCACCGTGATGCCGACCTCCTTGAGGTTGGCCTGGATCCGCTCGGCCAGCGGCTGGAACGACAGGCCGTTCACGGTCAGCTCGCTCGGGTACTCCAGCTTCACCGTCGGGCTGGACACGCCGCTGGCGGCCAGCGCCGCCTTGGCGCCCTCCACGTCCCGCTTGGCCGCCTGGTCGGCCGGCAGCGCGCCCAGCAGCTGCGAGGGGATCACGCCCGGCGCCTGCGTCGAGCCCGCGCCGGCCAGCTCCAGCAGGCCCGCGTAGTCGACGCCCTTGCGCACGGCCTCGACGAACTTGGCGTTCGGCGTCGTCTTGCTGACCCCGGAGTCCTGGTTGGCCAGCAGGAAGATCACGTTCGCCGAGGGCACCTTCTTGACCTGCAAGGTCGCCGGCATGCCGTTGACCTGGTCGCCGGACAGGTTGAGCGCCACCTGGCTGTCGCCGCGCTGGACGTTCAGCTTCTGGGTGGCGGCCTCGACGTTGCGGATGACGACCTTGTCGTAGGCGGGCTTGGTCCCGTAGTACTTCGGGTTCGCCTTGAGCGTGACCTGGCTGCTGACGTTGAACGACTCGATCGTGTACGGCCCGGAGCCCGCCGAGGAGCCGTTCAGCCACTGCTCGGCCTTGTCCTGCGGGTTCGTGGTCGCGCCGTGCTGCTGGGCGAGCTTGCTGTTGATCACGCCGAGCGCCGGGTTGGGCAGGATGAAGGGCAGCGCCGGGTTCGGGCTCTTCGAGGTCAGCGTGATCGTCGTGTCGTCGGTCTTGGCCACCTCGACGCCGTCGAGCAGGAACGACGGGGTGCCCTTCATGTCGCGCACCCGGGTCAGCGAGAACACCACGTCGTCCGCGGTGAGCGGGGCGCCGTCGGCGAACGTCGCGCCGCTCTTCAGCTTGAGCGTCAGGACCTTGCCGTCCTCCGACAGCTCGTACGACTCGGCCAGCGCCGGCACCGGCTTGGTCACGTCGCCGCCCTCGAAGGTGAGCAGCGTCTCGTACACCGCCTTGCCGACGATCAGGCCGGTCGGCTCGTACGTGCGCCCGGGGTCGGCCGTCTTGAGGTCGAAGGACGTGTCGATGACCAGGGTCTTCGCACCGCCCTGCGCGGCGGGGGCAGGGGAGCCGCCGCCGCTTCCGCAGGCGGCGAGGGCGAGGGCGCCGGCGAGCAGCACTGCCGCCGTCTGCGAGCGGGTCGCCATGGTTGTCCTCCAGTTGTGCGAGTCGGCCTGGACGATTGGCCGAAAGATGTCCAGGATTGTCCGGCAGAACGTCCAGGCTCTGTGCGGTCGCTGAGACGTATATAAAGGGGCGGGGGTAACAATGAGTGAAATTTCCAGAAATGATGGTGGCGCCGCCGGTGCGCCTGGACGGATCGGCATCGGTCTTGAGCTGGACGCCGTCCACATGAAGATCCTTGAGGTCCTGCGCGAGAACGGCAGGATCTCGGTCTCGGCCCTGGCCGAGCGGGTCGGCATCTCCCGCGCGAACGCCTACACGCGCTTCGAGGCGCTGCGCGCCGACGGCGCGATCAAGCGCTTCACCGCCGAGATCGACCACGTCAGGGCCGGGCTCGGCATCACCGCGCTGATCTTCGTGACCGTGCGGCAGCAGATGTGGAAGCAGTTCAGGGCCGAGCTGGCGCGCATGCCCGAGGTCGAGTACTGCGCCATCACCACCGGCCAGCACGACGCCATGATCCAGGTCCGGGTCTCCGACGTGGCCGCCGTGCACACGATGGTGACCGACCGCCTCGCCAACATCCCGGCCGTCAAGGCCACCGAGACGGTCTTCATCCTGGACGAGGTGCTCCGGCGGCCGTACGTGCTGCCCAGCGACCGCGACAAGGCCGCCAGGCCGGCGCGGCGCCCGGCCCAGGAGGCGCCAGGGGAGGTCCCCCTGGGCAAGATGCGCTTCGTCGGCGCCGCCGAGGGCCGCGCCGCCCTGCAACGTGACTGACCGGGCTTTTCAGGCTTCCTGCGCCGGCACCTCGGTGCAGACGCTGACGTGCAGCGTCTCGTCGCCCTCGAAGCTGAACTCCTCCACCAGGCGCAGCCGCCCGTCGGGCTCGGTCTCGATGCGGCTGCTGCTCCTGCCGCCCGCCTTGCCGCCGGCCTTGAGCGCGTGCGCGTACGCGATGGAGACCTGGTCGCCGTCCCTGGTGCCGACGAAGCGGCCGAGGGTGACGGTGTCGCCCGTGTAACTGCCCCACACCACCCCGTCGGCCTCCCAGTAGTCGAACGAGGTGGGCCGCTCCTGATCCACCTGGCTCGCCGTCGAACTCACCATCACGAATCTGCGGCCGTTGAGAAGGTTGCTCACCTCCCCATCGTCCCGATATTTCATGACACGGAGAGTCAGGCTGGACGTTTCTCCGTCAACGGCTCGATCTGTCCGGCGATCCGTCCAGCCCAGGTCACACGGGGGCCAGGTCTGTCAGAAAACCCGCCCGCGGCCGGTCCCGTCGCAGGTCGGGCGGCCGGCAGCCCAGGGATATCCCTGGGACGGACCCTGACGCGGTCATTCCCGGCCCCGTCGCACGATGAGTACCGGACGCAGCCCAGGACGGACGCCGCCGACGAAGCCGGCCCTCCGCGAGGCCGCGTCACACGTGGGGGGACGTGTCCTCGACGCCGTGGAGCAGACGCCACGGCAGGCGCCGGACGACTGGCCGGCGCCGGGTCTCGCAGGGCACGCCGGGGCCGGTCGCGTACGTAGCCATGCGCCGCCCGCCCCGGCAACCCACCCGCTCCCCGCCCTCGCCTGGTGCCCCAGCGCATCCATGAGATAACCCTCTGTACCGATGCTTACTGTGATAGTAATGTCACGCTTAGTGTTCGGCGGGGTTTGGGGAGATCCATATGCTGGAGTACACCATCGCGGCCATCGGCGCGATAGGCGTGGTGGCGGCGGCCGCCATCCTGTTCAGGGTCACGCGCAAGGGGAGCGAGGACG
>NZ_JAHKRL010000378.1 GCF_019396405.1 Nonomuraea rhizosphaerae
GGTCCCCGCGTCGCCGAGGTCGTCGACGATCTCGGCCTCACCGAGGTCGACCTCGGCGCCGCTCCAGCCGTCACTGGTCCGTACGAAGGCCGCGGAAAAGGTGTTGGACGCCATGTCCGTGCTCCAGGGTCAGCCGAAGACCGATTCGATGGCCCGCTCGAACGGCTCGGAGAAGCCGAGCCGCGCGGCGATGCTGGACAGCACGTCCTCGGGCAGCAGCTCGATGTCGCCGGACAGGATGCCCAGCTCCATCTCGTCGAGCCCGAGGTCGGCGAAGATCGACAGATCGCCCGCGGGGAGCACCGTCTCCTCGTCCTGGAGGATCTCGTCGAGCTCCTCCTCGTCCGGGATCGGCACGTCGAGATAGTCGAGGACCTGCCGCGCCAGGGGGAAGTCCCAGGAGGCCGCGATGTCGGAGAGGAAGACGTCCACCCGCTCGCCCAGCACCCGCAGCCCGACGAAGAACTCGTCCCCCACGGCGACCAGGCCGATCGTGCCGCTCTCGCTCGGCTGCTGGCGCAGGGCCTTGATCAGGCCGTGCAGATCCTCGGTGAGTGCGACCGGCAACAGCTCGGCGTCCCAGCACTCATCCTCTCGATAGACCACGATGGCGAAGTCGAGCGCCTCTTCGTCAGTCATTGTCCACTCCACCCGACGTGGCCACCACGAACTCCAATCGTTCCAGAAGCGACCAGCCGCCGTGTGGTGCTCCAACCAAATTGTGATCAAAACCCGTGACGCGACGTGCCGGTTCGTTGCGTACAAGATAGCGTTGTCCCTTATGGAAACCCTCGTCGTGGATCATCCGCTCGTGGCGCACAAGCTCACCACACTGCGTGATGTCCGCACCGACTCCCCCACTTTCCGCAGGCTCGCGGACGAGTTGGTGACGCTGCTGGCGTACGAGGCGACGCGCGACGTACGGGTCACCGACGTGAGCGTGGAGACGCCGGTCGCGCAGGCTCACGGGGTGCGGCTGGCCAAGCCGTACCCGCTGGTGGTGCCCATCCTGCGGGCGGGCCTCGGCATGCTCGACGGCATGACCAGGCTGCTGCCCACGGCCGAGGTCGGCTTCCTCGGCATGATCCGCGACGAGTCGACGCTGCAGGCCGAGACGTACGCCACCCGGCTGCCCGACGACCTTTCCGGGCGGCAGTGCTACGTGGTCGACCCCATGCTGGCCACCGGCGGCACGCTGGCGGCGGCCGTGAAGTTCCTGTTCGACAGGGGTGCGGTGGACGTCACGGCGATCTGCCTGCTGGCGGCGCCCGAGGGGCTGGCGTACATGGACAAGGTCTTCGCCAACTCCGGCAGGCCGATCCGGGTCGTGACGGCGGGGCTCGACGAGCGGCTGAACGAGCACGGTTACATCGTTCCAGGACTGGGCGACGCCGGGGATCGGCTCTACGGAGTAGTCTGAATCCTAACGCTCCGTGCTCTTCTCGTTACATACTGTTGCTACGTGGGTACGAGGAGAGAGGAAGGCAACTTCCGCATGGGCGTGGGGGAGCAGGATGAGCGTTATTCCGGTCACCGAGGTGTCGTCGTGAGCGATCACACCGAGGCGGAGCCCAGCCCGTACGCGGAAGTGGAGACGGCACTGCGGGACGAGTTCGCGGGCGTCCACTCCGCGACCACCGTAACGCGCTGCGTGGAGGCCGCGCACTACGGCGCGCTGGAGGTCACCGGCCATGCTCATCCCAGCCTCGTCGAGCGGATCGCCCGCAAGCACCTTCACGTCCTGGCGCTGGTCGCCGGCGAGCGTGGTTAAGCAAGATCAAAACTAACCCGTTAAGTTACCTTTACCCCGGCTTGGAGGTGGGTAATGTATACGGCGGGTGGAGTGGTAAGTCGGTACGGAGGCGACAGTGCAGGTCAAAAAAGTCCTCACATACGGTGGTATCGCTTTTGTGGCGTACTACCTGTTCGCGCGACCAGCGGACGCCGCTGACGCGGTCAGAGGGGCGTTCGACACCGTGTTCAACGCGGCCGACTCACTGGCCCAATTTGTGAACAACCTCGCATGAGACTTGTGACCCACGGGGACTCTGCTCCGGCGTCGGTCAACCGCTACCTCCTCCCCCACGAACAACAGGTCATCATGGTGCGGCGGCATCCTGCCAAGCTGCTGCGTCCGGTCGCCGAGGTCTTCGGCGGCCTGATCATCGCCGGGCTGCTGAGCAAGATCTTCGGCGGCGGTGACAGCGGCACGGCGCTCGTCGTCGTGTGGTGGCTGTGGCTGCTGCTCTTGATCCGCTTTGTCTGGAAGGTCGCGGAGTGGTCTGTTGACTACTTCGTCGTCACCTCGAAGCGGATGCTGCTCACCACGGGCCTCATCACCCGCAAGGTCGCGATGATGCCCCTGGGCAAGGTCACCGACATGAGCTTCCAGCGATCCCTGCTGGGGCGCATGCTCGGCTACGGCGAGTTCATCCTCGAAAGCGCAGGTCAGGATCAGGCTCTCTCGACGGTCGAGTACATCCCGTATCCGGAGACCTTGTACCTGGAGGTCTGCCAGATGCTTTTCCCAGGCGGCAAGGACGACGGCGACGATTAATCCCTACGCGGGGAATTCTTCACGTGGGGATACCCGATTGCGCCACTTCATGCAATCATTGCGGAGTGTTGACCCCTCCCCGCCTTGAGAGATGAGATGCCGAGTCAGGGAACCATCGGTGACCGCGTCCGAGGACTGCGGCTTAACAGGCGGATGTCTCAGGCCCAGCTGGCCGGACCCGACCTTTCAGACAGTTATGTCTCGCTTATCGAGTCGGGTAAGCGGACACCGACTCCCGTAGTGGCACGACTCCTGGCCGAGCGCCTGGGGTGCACCACCGAGTTCCTCCTGCACGGGATCGAGCCCCGCCAGCGCATCGACACCGAGCTGGGCCTGCGTCACGCGGAGCTGGAGCTGCAGCACGGCGACCCCGTCGTGGCGGCGGACCGCTTCACCGAGATCGTGAAGGCGGCCGACGAGGAAAACGCGATGCTGACCGCGCACGCGCGCTTCGGCAGGGCTCGCTCCCTGGAGGCGCAGGGCCGGCTCGGCCAGGCGGTCGAGGCTTTCGAGCGGCTGCGCAGAGAGGCCGCGGCCCATCCCGAGCGTCTGGCGGACCTGCCGCTCACCATCGCGCTCAGCCGCTGCTACCAGCGGGCGGGCGACCGCCTGCGGGCCCGCGACCTGGCCGCCAACGCCCTGGAGCAGGCCGAGCGCCTCGACATCACCCAGGGTGAGATGGCCATCGACCTGGCCGCCACGCTCGTGGAGGTGCGTGGCGAGCGGGAGGGCGACGCCCCCGAGCTCGACTACGTCCGGCGGGTCCTGGGCGCCAGCGGGGTTCCGGACATTGTGGACCGTTCCGCTGAGATCCAGTCGCTGTGGCAGGCGAGCGTGACGGCGGCGGCGGGCGAGGACTCCGCGCTGGCCGTGCGGCTGGCCGACGACGCCATCATGGCGGGCCGGCACGCCAGGCTCACGCTCCAGCTCGCCCGTGCGGCCATGCACTGGGCCAGGCTCGGCACCGCCCCGCTGGGCGAGGCCGACAAGCTGGCCGACGCCGCGACGCGCGCGTTCGCGACCGCCTCGGGCAGCACGCAGGAGCACGGCGAGAGCCTCATCGCGCACGCGCGGGTGAAGCTGCGCGGGGGCGACGCCGTACGGGCCGGCGAGCTGGCCACCTCGGCGCTCGACCTGGTGCACGACGTGCCCGGCACGACCTCTGCCGAGGCCCGCCTGGTGCTGGCCACGGTCGCGCTCGCGCTGGACGCCGACCCCGCGTCGCACCTGCGCAAGGCGCACGAGGCCCTCGACACGCTCAACCGGCCGGTGTTCGGCTCCGACCGGCAGGCCGCACGCTGCTGGCGCGAGCTGGGCGACCTCTACGGCAGGTCGGGCGCCAAGGCACAGCAGACCGCCGCCTACCGTAAGGCTCTGGAAGCCGCTGGAGTCCGTTCCGCGCTGGCGGGGGTGAAGATCGACGCGTCCGTGTCTCACTGACCCCCTCCGGGAGCTCCAGATTTGGTTTTTGAGTCTGGAATAATTAGGGTCTACCAGTCATTGACTCATGGGATGACTGGTTTCCCCGGAGGAGGCGGACTGTGAGTCTGCGTACGGCTCAGCGGGCTTCGCTCGTCGACCAGGTGATCGATCAGCTCAAGGAGCAGATCAGCTCAGGGTCGTGGCAGATGAACGGCAAGATCCCGACCGAGACGGTGCTCGCGGAGCAGCTCGGCGTGGGTCGCAACACCGTTCGCGAAGCCGTGCGCGCGCTGACTCACGCGGGGCTGCTGGAATGCCGCCAGGGCGACGGGACGTACGTCCGCGCCACGAGCGAGCTGTCGGGGGCCATGCTCCGCAGGCTGCGTCAGGCGGAGCAGCTGGAGATCCTTGAGGTGCGGCGCGCGCTGGAGGTCGAGTCGGCCCGCCTGGCCGCCACCAGGCGCACCGACGAGGACATCCTGCGCATCGAGGCCGCGCTGGCCGAGCGTGACCGGGCCTGGCAGCTCGACGCCCCGGACGCCTTCGTGGAGGCCGACCTGGCCTTCCACATGGCGGTGGCGCACGCCACCCACAACCTGGTGCTGATCGACCTGTACGAGGACTTCTCGGCGGCGCTGCGGGCCAGCATCACGGCGGCGGGAACGTCGCTGAACAAGAGCTACATCCCGCACGACGCGATCGCGCGCGCCATCGCGGCCGGAGACGCGGCCGCGGCCGAGCGCGCGGGCCACGCGTGCATGGAGCACATCCTGATCGCCCTGACCGAGGGTGACGCCTGAAAACCCTTCCCAGCCCCTCCTACGGCAGGCCGTCCCCACCGCCACCCGCCGCACAGGGCTGAGGGCCTCCAGGAAAACGGCCGCTGAGCCCGCACCGGGCCGGGCGCCGCTACGTGCGTCCTCTTGACCGTGGCCGCTCCGGGCCGACAGCCGGCGCGCCGCCCGTCAGGTCAGGCGCAGGGACATCACCAGGTAGCGGAAGCTGGGGTCGGCGTCGCCCGGGACGTCCTGGATCAGGGCCGCCCTGGTGGGGGACTCCATGTTGATGCGGGCCAGGTCTGTCTCGATGCCCGTGAGGCCGTCCAGGAGGAACTGGGACTGGAAGGCGATCTGGATGTCGTCGCCCCGCAGCTCGCACTCCACCACCTCGGAGCCGCGCCCGATGTCGCCGCCGCCCGCCTGGATGCGTACGTGGCCCTGGCTGAACGACAGGCGGATCGCGGTGTTGCGCTCGGCCACCAGCGCGACCCGCTTGATGGCGCTGACGAACGCCGTCACCGGCACGTCGGCGCGGATCGACCAGTCGGCGCTCAGCCTGTTGCGGTAGTCGATGAACTGCTCGTCGAGCAGCCGCACCGTGGTGCTGCGGCCGACGCTCTCGAAGCCGGCGACGCCGTCGCCCAGCGCCACCGACACCTCGCCGCCGCGCAGCGTCTTGGCCACGTCGACCAGCACGCGGGCGGGCACCATGGCGGAGGCGGCGACGTTGGGCGCGACGGGGCGCCAGGCGAAGTCGCGGGCGGCGATGCGGTAGCGGTCGGTGGCGGCCATCGTGACCGCCTCGCCCTCGATGTCGACCCTGATGCCGGTGAGCATCGGCAGCGTGTCGTCGCGGCTGGAGGCGGGGGCGACCTGGCCGACGGCGGAGGCGAAGATCCCGCCGCCGATGGCGCCGATGCTGGGCGGCATGGTGGGCATGGTCGGGAAGTCTTCGACCGGCATCGTGATCAGGCCGAACTCGGCGCTGCCGCAGGTCAGGACCGCTTCCTGGCCTTCGGTGACGATCTCGACGTCCTCGGCGGGCAGGCTGCGGCTGATCTCGGCCAGCAGGCGGCCCGGGATGAGCACCCTGCCGTCCTCGGCCACGTCGGCCTCGATCCTCGCCTGGGCGGAGACGTCGTAGTCGAACGCGGACAGGCTGAGCTCCTCGCCGGCCTCCAGCAGCAGGCCGGAGAGCACGGGCACAACGGGGCGACTTGGCAGCACCCTGGCGGCCCATGCCACCGCGTCTGCCAGAACATCGCGGTTTACCCGGAATTTCACCTGACCCACCCTTTCGTAGCGCGGCTTCCTAAGAACGGTAGCCGGTGCCACCGACAGAGTGGGCGGAGGCCGGATTTCCGCATGCCGCCTCAGCGGAACAGGGTCAGCGCTTGTTGAGGTAGGTGAGGACCGCCAGGACCCGGCGGTTGTCGTCGTCGGAAGGGGCCAGGCCGAGCTTGCCGAAGATGTTGGCCGTGTGCTTGGCCACCGCGCTCTCGCTGAGGTAGAGCCGCTGGGAGATGGCCGCGTTGGAGCGGCCCTCCGCCATCGCCTCCAGCACCTCGCGCTCGCGGGGGGTGAGCGCGGCCAGCGGCTCGTTCCTGGCGTTGCTGGCCAGCAGCTTGGCGATCACTTCCGGGTCCATGGCGGTGCCGCCCGCGGCGACGCGGCGTACGGCGTCGACGAACTGCTCGGCGTTGAAGACGCGGTCCTTGAGCAGGTAGCCGATCCCGCCGGAGCCGTCGGCGAGCAGCTCGCGGGCGTAGAGCTGCTCGACGTGCTGCGACAGGACCAGGATGGGCAGGCCGGGCACCTGCTTGCGGGCGGCCAGGGATGCCTGCAGCCCCTCGTCGGTGAAGGTCGGCGGCAGCCGCACGTCCACGACGGACACGTCCGGGCGCAGCTCGACCAGGCCCTTGAGCAGCTCGGGGCCGCTCTCGACGGCGGCGACGACGGTGAAGCCGTGCGCCTGGAGCAGGTGGACGAGGCCGTCCCTGAGCAGGTAGAGGTCTTCGGCTATGAGGACACGACTCACTTGTGGCACCACGGCCTTCGTGGCGTCGCCTCCATCAGCCAGCGGGGCCCGTTGTGGCGCATGGGCAGTCTCATGGCCATGACGTACATGGTAATGCCCAAGGCGATCATCCCGATGATCACCGGCCACTGCCAGAACGGCGGCAGGTAGAGCGCGAGGAACCACGACTTCACCGGGATGCTGAAGATCTTGAAGATGGCCGTGACGATGCCCTGCGGAAACAGCGGGCACCAGGCGGTTCCCCAGAGCAGCACGACCGTCCAGACCTTCCAGCGCGGCATCTTGGGCAAGCCGTCGCTCCAGTGGACGGGCAGCACGCTGGGCATGTCCATGACGACCGTGGTGGGGCCGCCGGGCGGGCTGTTCAGGGCGAGCACGCCGTCGAAGGCCGCCAGCCGCCGCTCGATGCCGGCCAGGCCGCTGCCCTTGCTCGGGTCGGCGCCGCCCATGCCGTCGTCGGTGACGGAGATGCGCAGGTTGGGGCCCTCACTGCTGATGTCGATCATGGCCGTGGCGGCTCCGCCGTGCCGGGCGGCGTTGGCCAGCAGCTCGCTGACGGCGAAGTAGGCGGCCGCCTCGACCGGCGGCTCGGGCCGTTTGGGCAGGTCCACGTCCACGCTCACATTGAGCGGGCTGTCGATGGCGAGGGCGCGGACGGCGTCGGCGAGCCCGCGTTCGGCCAGCACGGGCGGCAGGATGCCGCGGATGACCGTGCGCAGCTCGGTCAGCGTCTCCGAGGAGGCCTCCCGCACCTTGGCCAGCAGCGCCTTGGCGGCGTTCGGGTCCTCGTCCATAAGCTGTTCGGCGGCGCCGAGCGTCATGCCGATCGCCACCAGCCGGGCCTGCGTGCCGTCGTGCAGGTCCCGCTCGATCCGGCGCATCTCGGCCGCCTGGGTGTCGGCGGCGAGGTTGCGCACCCGCGTCAGATGGGTGACCTGGCCGGCCAGGCGGCTGGCCACGGTGGCGCCGAGCAGCAGGTCGCACCAGAGGCCGTACATGCGCAGGCCCCAGGCGGGCCTGAGCAGGAACGCCGGCACCAGGACCAGCTTGACCAGGGGTTCGAGCAGCAGCCACAGCCCGTCCCGCCAGGTCGCCGGGTCGGTGAGCATCCACTTCCAGCGGTCGTTCCAGGCGGGGATGCGCGGGGTCTTGTAGAGCGTACGGTCCGAGCGGTACAGGCCGTCGGGCTGCCGGACGGGAGGCGGCGGTTTGGGCAGGTAGGGCTGCTCGATCTCCAGGCCGGTCCACGCGCTGACCAGCCGCCGGTGGTGGTTCACCACCACGCGGATCAGCCGGACCTGCGGCGGGAACAGGAAGACCATGCCCACCGCGAACGCGAGCAGCAGCATGAGCAGGCTCATGACGAGCACGGGAATCTCGACCGCGAGCAGTGCCAGCAGCGTCGCGACCTGACCGAACCTTCGAAGCATGGCTCCAGTGTGCGGGTGAGCGAGGGGCCGAGTCACTGCACCTAAGTACACCCTTGCCCGGCATCCACCTGGATTCTCCGGCCGGGCCGGGCTTTCTAGCGTTTGAGGCATGAAAATCATCGAGGTCAGAAACCTCCAGAAGCGCTACCCCAAACATGTGGCGGTGGACGACGTCTCGTTCGAGGTGGCCGAGGGCGAGATCTTCGGCATCCTCGGCCCGAACGGCGCCGGCAAGACCACCACCGTGGAATGCGTCGGCGGCCTGCGGGCGGCGGACGGCGGCACCGTACGCGTGGCCGGCCTCGACCCCCAGCGGGACAGGCGGGCGCTGCGCGACGTGCTCGGCATGCAGCTCCAGAGCGCCGCCCTGCCGGAGAAGATCAAGGTGTGGGAGGCCCTGGACCTCTACGCCTCCTACTACCCCAACCCCGCCGACTGGGAGGAACTGCTCGAACACGTCGGTCTCACCGAGAAGCGTGACACCGCGTTCAAGAAGCTCTCCGGCGGCCAGCGTCAGCGCCTGTCGGTGGCCCTCGCCCTGGTGGGCCGGCCGCGCGTGGCCGTGCTGGACGAGCTGACGACCGGCCTCGACCCGCAGGCCCGCAGGGACACCTGGGAGCTGATCGAGCGTATCCGCGACTCCGGCGTGACGATCGTGCTGGTCACCCACTTCATGGAGGAGGCCGAGCGGCTCTGCGACCGGCTCGCGCTGATCGACAAGGGCAGGGTCGTCGCCACCGACACCCCGGCCGGTCTCATCGCGCAGGTGGGCAGCGAGCAGCGACTGCGGTTCCGGCCGTCGGCGCCGCTCGACGACAGCGTGCTGCTGGCGCTGCCCGAGGTGCGGGACGTCAGCAGGCACGGCGAGCAGGTCACGGTCAGCGGCACCGGCAACCTCGCGCACGCCGTCACGCTCGCCCTGGTCGAGCAGCAGATCATCCCCGGCGACCTGCGCATCGAGCAGGCCACCCTCGACGACGCGTTCCTCGCGCTCACCGGAAGGAAGCTGTCATGACGAAGATCCTGATCACCGAGGTCAAGCTGTACCTGCGGGACTGGCCGTTCGCCCTGTTCACCATCGTGCTGCCGGTCGGGCTGCTGGTGATCCTCGGCGTCAGCATCCCGTCCTTCACCGAGGCCAACCCCGCCTTCGGCGGCCAGCGGTTCGTGGACACGCAGATGCCCAGCATGATGACGCTGCTCGCGCTGCTGACGATCGCCTGCAGCGTGCTGCCGGCCGTGCTGGCGACCTACCGGGAGCAGGGGGTGCTCAGGCGGATGTCCACGACCCCCATGCACCCCGGCAAGATGCTCACCGCGCAGCTCATCATCAACGTCGTGTCGGGGGCGATCTCCACCGCCGTTCTCATCGGGACGGCGTCCCTGGTGTTCGGCTCGCAGGCGCCCCAGAACTGGGGCTGGTTCATCGGGGTGTTCCTGCTCGGCACGGCCGCGCTGCTGTCCATCGGGCTGGTGATCGCCGCCCTGGCGCCCCACGGCAAGGCGGCCTCCGGCATCGGGTCGGCGGTGATGTTCCCCCTGCTGTTCCTGGGCGGGATGTGGGTGCCGCGCGAGATCATGCCGGACGCGCTGCGCACGATCAGCGACTACTCGCTGGTCGGGCCGTTCGCCCAGGCGCTCAAGGACGCCTGGTCGGGGCAGCCGCCGCAGCTGTCGCACCTGATGGTGGTCACGGTGGGTCTGCTTCTGTTCGGCGGCCTGTCCGTGCGGCTGTTCCGTTGGGAGTAGCGGCCCAAGTGGTGCCAGCACCAGGGCTGGGACCCGGACCAGGGCTGGAACCCGGACCAGGGCTAGGACCAGACAGGACGCGCGCCCGTGACGTTCAGCATCACCGAGTAGAGCGACGTCGAGGCCGCGATGAACATCCGGTTGCGCTTGGGCCCGCCGAACACCAGGTTGGCCACGAAGTCGGGCAGGTGGAGCTTGCCGATCAGGGTCCCGTCGGGATCGTGGCACAGCACCGCCTTGCCCGCCGCCGCCCACACGCGGCCCGTGTCGTCCAGTCGCATCCCGTCGAAGCGGTCGTCGTCCGTCCCCTGGGCGAAGACCTTGCCACCGGAGAGGCTCCCGTCGTCATGAACGTCGAACACCCGCAGGTGCCTGCGCCGCGTGTCGGCGACGTAGAGCAGCTTCTCGTCCAGGGAGAAGGCCAGGCCGTTGGGCCGGTCGAAGTCGTCGGCCACCCGGCGGACCTCCCCGCTGACCGGGTCGAGGCGGTAGACGTGGCAGCCGTCGATCTCGGGGTCGGCGCGGAAGCCCTCGTAGTCGCTGGCGATGCCGTACGAGGGGTCGGTGAACCAGATGGAGCCGTCGGAGTGGACGACCGCGTCGTTGGGGCTGTTGAACCGCTTGCCCTCCCAGCGGTCGGCGAGCACGGTGATCGAGCCGTTCGCCTCAGTACGGGTGACGCGGCGGTTGCCCTGCTCGCAGGAGATCATGCGGCCCTGGTGGTCGAGGGTGTTGCCGTTGACGTAGCCGGCGGGCTGGCGGAAGGTGCCTACGGCGCCGGTGGTCTCGTCCCAGCGCAGCATGCGGTCGTTGGGGATGTCGCTCCAGGCCAGGAACCTGCCCGCGGGGAAGTAGACGGGGCCTTCGGCCCAGCGGGTGCCGCTGTGAACGCGTTCGACGAGGTCGTCGCCGCCGACGACGGCGAAGCGCTCGTCCAGCACCTCCAGCTCGGTGGGGAGGTAGGTGGATCTGGTTTGGCGAAATGGCTCCATAGCCGAATATCATACTGCGATGGACGACATCGACAAGATGCTGATCGGCCTGCTTCAGGAGGACGCCACGCAGTCGTACGCGACGCTGGGCAAGGCCGTGGGGCTGTCGGGCGGGGCGGCGCACGAGCGGGTGCGCAAGCTGCGCGAGCGCGGGGTCATCAGGCGCACCACGATCGAGGTGGACCCGGTCGCGCTCGGGCGGGGCGTGGTGGCGTACGTGCTGGTGGACGGGAGCACCTGGATGGGCGACTCGGCCGGGCGGCTGTCGGCGATCGCCGCGGTGGAGGAGGCGCACGTGATCGCGGGGCCGGCCACGCTGCTGCTGAAGGTGCGTACGGGCAGCACCCAGGAGCTGCAGGAGGTGCTGCGGCGGGTGTTCGAGGTGGACGGGGTGACCGGGACGCAGACGGTCGTGGTCCTGGAGACATTCTTCGAGCGCGGCCCTCAGGCGTCGAGCCCAACCCTCAAGTATCCTTGAGGTATGACCAAGGTCGCATGGAACTCCAAGGAGCTGACGGTCGGCCAGCTCTCCGAGCGCAGCGGCGTGGCCGTGTCGGCGCTTCACTTCTACGAGGCCAAAGGGCTCATCGGCAGCCGGCGCACGGCCGGCAACCAGCGGCGCTACTCGCGCGACACGCTGCGCCGGGTCGCCTTCGTACGGCTGTCCCAGCGGCTGGGCATCCCGCTGCGGACCATCAAGGAAGCGCTGGCCGAGCTGCCGGAGGAGCGCACGCCGACGCGTGACGACTGGGCGCGGCTGTCGGCCGCGTGGCGCAGCGAGCTCGACGACCGGATCGTGCAGCTCCAGCGGCTGCGCGACGACCTCACCGAGTGCATCGGCTGCGGCTGCCTGTCGCTGGACCGGTGCGTGCTGGCCAACCCGCACGACCGGCTGGGCGAGGAGGGGCCGGGCGCGAGGCGCATCGACACCCGGCTCTGCCCGCCGCAGAAGTGCTCCCCTTGCGTGCCCTCCGATGCGGCTGTCTCCGCTGACGTGGCCGTGTGCGTCGATACGGCCGTCGCCACCGACTCCGGCGATGCGGCCGTGTGCGTCGACACGACTGCCCTCAGCGACGCGATCGCTCATGGCGACGTGGCCGCTCACGGCGATGCGACCGCTCACGGCGACGCGGCCGTGAGCAGCGCGCGCTGACGTCCGGGCGCCGGGTGGGCGAGCTAGTGCTTGGTCGGGGGGACGATCAGCGTCGGCCGGTGCGCGTGGTGCAGCACGTGGTTCGACACGCTGCCCAGCAGCACCGACCGCACCCCGGCCAGCCCGCGCGACCCCGTCACGACCAGCGAGGCGTCCACCTCGTCGGCCACGTCGACGACCGTCCGCCAGATCGACTCGTTGTCGGCCACCGCCCGGTACGTCACCTCCGAGAGCCCGGACGCGACGGCCAGCTCGGCGCCCTCCTTGGCGTACTGCTCGGCCTGCACCCGCCACTCGTCGCCGTCGCCCGGGTCGGCCAGCAGCCCGGCGCCGGCCAGCGGGTACCTCTTGAGCTGCACCAGCAGCGGCTCCCACACGGTCAGGACGAGCGTCGGCTGAGCGGTCAGGTGCTTGGCGGCGAACTCGACGGCCGTGCGCGAGTCGGCCGAGCCGTCGTAGGCGATGAGGATCGTCATGGTGATACGTCCTTTCCCTCCCTTCGTGCAGCACCTCCCTCGGTGATCTCGATTCCGTGGGCGTTTGTCTGTTGCGTCACACTTCTCGACCGCACCCGTACGATCAGGGCGCTCACCACGACCAGCGCCAGCAGGCTCAGCGTCCACGGGTCCGAGGGGTTGCCGCCCAGGTTCTTGTCGATGATGTGGGAGACGGCGTGGACGACCGTGCCGACCGCGCCGGCCAGCAGCCCGACGAACAAGGCGTCCTGCCAGAACAGGCCGCCGATCAGCGCCGCCGCGATGCCGAGCTGGAAGGCCCCCGCGTCGTGGAACAGGTGCAGGTTGAACGGCGGGTAGTGGGCGACCAGATCGTAGAAGCTCTGCGGCCAGCCGAACGCCCACACTCCGCCGATCAGGAAGAAGAGGGCCACCAGCACGACGACGCCCTTGACGAATCTCAGTTGTGTCATGCCAGTAGGACTGGACAGGATCGCATTTCGTGACACTCCCTCGCGTGCCAAGGCTCGACATCAATCTCATCGACGGTCTCGACGTGCCGCTCACGTACGAGGGGCCCTGCTCCGGCGGGCAGGTCGGCGCGGCGTACGTGCGCTGGCCCGACGGCCACCGCTCCGTCCTGACCCGCGGCCCCGACGTGAGCGTGTTCCTGGAGGCGGCGCGCGCGGCGGGCGTTCCGGCGCCGCGGTACGAGCTGGTGCGTCCGCCGCTCGTGGTGCAGGAGCTGCTGCCCGGCACGGTCCCGCGCACGCCGTCCCGGGTGACGATCGAGTCGATGATCGAGGTCAACCGCCGCTGCCGCGGCGTGCTCGCCGGACGTCCCGAGCTGCCCGCCATGGCCCTGTACCTGCGGTCGAGCGGGCCGGGCTTCTGCCTGCACGAGTCGCTGCTCACCTACGACGACAGGACCCGGCGGCTGCTCGACCAGGTCAGGGAGATCGGCGCCGCCTTCCCCGACCGGCTGGACGGCGACGATCTCGTCCACACGGACTTCCACCCGGAGAACGTGCTGGTCGGGCCCACGGGTGAGGTCACCGGCGTGGTGGACTGGGACGGCGCCACGCGTGGCCACGGCGACTTCGACCTGTACACGCTCCGCTTCGACCTGGCGCACCGCGCGCCGGAGATCCACCTCGACGTGCCCAGCGCGGTGGAGCCGGTGTGCTGGGCGCACATGAGCCTGCGCCAGGTCGACTGGGCCATCCGCCACTTCACCGCCGCGGACGTCACCGCCTGGCTGGACATCGCCGAACGCCTCCGGCCGCGAACGGGGTGAGGCGGCCGGGGCAAGGCCGCCCGGCATGAGACGGCCGAGGCAAGGCGGCCGGGGTGAGACGGCCCGGCGTAAGGCTGGCCGGGGTGAGGCTGGCCCTACCCCCAACAGGCCGGGCGGCGGCAATGAGCCGGGCTCGCGCGCGACTCAGACTCGACCTCAACCGAGCTTCTGAGGGGTCGACATGGTACGAGGTCTCACTTCTGCCCGAGTCGTGGCGTTATCCGTGATCGGGGTCATGACGGCCGGTCTGGTGTACCTGGGACTGCCGAAGGGCTCCCGGACGGAGGTGCCCGAGGGCGCCCGCGCCGACCAGCTCACCGCCGTGCAGGCGTGCACGTACCTCGACCTCGCCGCCGACTGCGGCACGCTAGTGGTCCCGGAGAACCGGCGGAACCCGGCCTCGAAGCTGATCGCGCTGCCGGTGGTCCGCGTACGGGCGACCGGCGCGAACCCGGCCGAGCCGATCTTCCGGCTCGGCGGCGGGCCGGGCAAGTCGAACATGTCGTTCCCGGCCGCGAGCCGCCTGGCCGCCCGGCACGACGTGGTCCTCGTCGGGTACCGGGGCGCCGACGGGTCGGCGGTGCTCGACTGCCCGGAGGTGGTGTCGGCGCTGCGGAGTTCGGCCGATCTGGCGGGTGAGGAGTCGTCGCGGCGCTACGGCGACGCGTTCGCCGGCTGCGCACGGCGGCTCACCGAGGAGGGGCACGACCTCGGCGGGTACTCGCTGCCCCAGCGGGTGGACGACCTGGAGGCGGCCCGCCGGGCCCTCGGGTACGGCCGGATCGACCTGATCAGCGAGAGCGCCGGCACCCGGACGGCGATGATCTACGCCTGGCGGCACCCGCGGTCGATCCACCGGTCGGCGATGATCGCGGTGAACCCACCCGGCCACTACCTGTGGGACCCGGCCGTCACCGACGACCAGCTCGGCCACTACGCCGGGCTGTGCGCCAAGGACGCCGGATGCGCCGCGCGTACCGGCGACCTGGCCGCCTCCATGCGCGCCACTTCGGCGGACATGCCGCGCCGCTGGGGGCCGCTGCCGATCAAGGAGGGCAACGTCCGGGCGGCCACGTTGTGGGGGATGTTCCACACGACCGAGGCGGCCGCCCCGCTGAACGCGCCGACCATGATCGACGCCTGGCTGTCGGCGGCCGGCGGCGACCCGAGCGGCTTCTGGGCCATGTCGGTGCTGGCCGACCTGACCTTCCCGCAGTCGTTCGTCTGGGGCGAGTCCGCCGCGTCGGGCGCCATCGACGCCCCGGCGGTGAACGCCTACTACGCGCGCGGCGGCGACCCCGGCTCGATCCTCGGCAACGCCGCCTCCGACTTCCTGTGGGGCGGCGGACGGCTCACGAAGGCGTGGCCGGCCAGCCCTGATTACTCCGGCTACCAGCAGGTCCGGCCGACCGACGTCGAGACGCTCATGATCGGCGGCACCGTCGACTTCTCCACCCCCGCGCAGGTCGCCACCGACGAGCTGCTGCCCGCGCTGCCGAACGGGCGTCAGGTGGTCCTGGCCGAGCTGGGGCACTCCGCCGACTTCTGGGCCTACCGGCCCGAGGCCGGTGACCGGCTGCTGGGCGCGTTCTTCGACCGCGGCGAGGTGGACGACTCCCTGTACGCCCCGCGCAAGGTGAACTTCACCAGCTCCATCACCATGTCGGGCATCGCGTGGCTCCTGGTGGGCGTCATGGGAGGCTTCGCCCTGATCGCCGTCGTGCTGCTCGTCTGGATGGGGCGGCGGAGCGGCTTCACGCCCAGGGCGGGCGCGTGGCTGCGCGTCGTGGCGCCGGTCGTCGCGGGTCTGGGTGGCTGGTTCCTGTCCGTCCTGGTGGCAGCCAGTCTGTGGCCGGCCTGGTACGGCAGCCCGGTCGTGGCCGTGGTGTCCATGGGAGTGGCGGCCGGGCTCGCCGTCCACCTGGCCTGCGACCGACCCACTGGACAGCCGCGACCTGTCCGGCGGCTGGGGTCTGCCCGGCGGTTGAGTCCTGCTCGGCGACCGGGGTCCGTCCGGCGGCCGGGGCTCGTGGTGGCGCCGGCGGGGTCCCTCCTGGGGGCCTGGCTGGGCAGCCTCGCCGCCGAGGGCATCACCGGGGCGCTGACCGCGCTGGTCGGCGCGGTCCTCGCGGCCAACCTGGCCGTACTTGTCCTCGCCATCGCCCGCGACGGCTCCAGCTCCGGTATCCGTGACCTCGGCAGCGCCTCCGAAACCGCCCCGCCTGAGTCGCCGTCAGGGGTCGCCTCAGGGCACGGGCCGGGGAACCCCTGATGTCCGCCCAGGCCGGGGCCGACAGCATCAGGGGCATGCAGATCGCCCGATTCGCGGCCGTCGCCGCGCCGCTTCTCATGCTCGCGTACGGGGTCATCCGGCTGGTCGGCCGGATGGACGGCGTCTACGGACCCGGCCTGGACTGGCAGGCCGCCCATTGGGCGAACCTGGCCGGCCTCGTGCTGTTCGTCTTCCTGGTCATGGGCATTCGCCGCCTCCTCGCCCCGGGCGTGGGCAGGGAGGCCGTCGTGGCCGTCACGCTGATCGGGGCGGCCACGTCGATCGTGCAGTTCGTCGCCGACATCGTGTGGGGGCTGCTCGCGGCCGACAAGGCGGGCATGCGTGAGCTGAGCGGCCAGTTCCACGACCTGCCAGGGGTGGATCTCGCCTTCTACCAGGTGGGGCCGCAGTTGCTGTACGTGGGCGTGGTGGTGCTGACCGGGATGCTTGCCTATCGGGGGCTGCTGCCCTGGTGGAGCGTCGGGCTGGTGCTGGTGAGCAGCCTGCTGCCGGTGGTGACGCTGGACCTGCTGCCGGTCGCCGCCGCGGGTTACCTGGTGGCGCTGCTGCCGCTGCGACGGCAGCTCGGCACGCCGACGCCGGCGCTCACCCGATGACCGCGCCGCCCCGCTCCTGGTGCTGGACCATGCCGGCTTGATGTCGCCTCAGTGCTGGGCCATGTCCACGAATCGGCTGTAGTGGCCTTGGAACGCCACCGTGACGGTCGCCGTGGGTCCGTTACGGTGCTTGGCCACGATCAGGTCGGCCTCGCCCGCCCTGGGGGACTCCCGCTCGTACGCATCCTCCCGGTGCAGCAGGATGACCATGTCCGCGTCCTGCTCGATGGAGTTGTGCAGGCTGATGCCGTTGGCGACGAAGTTGTGGGTGCCGAGCACGGTGGCGTCGTAGACCAGCTGCTCGCCCAGCGGCTCGATCGAGACGATCTCGTCCCAGAAGACGTCGTTGGTGGCCAGCAGATCCATGTCGGAGTCGTCGAGCACGGCCGCCACCTGGCCCAGCGGCTCCCCCTGCGGCCGGGCGAGCACCGCCTCCAGCCGGGGTCGGACTCCGACCGGCATCGCGGCGGATTCGGCCGGGCGGGGCCGGCCGTCGCCGATCGCCTCCAGGAGGCGCCGCTCGTTCTCCTCCCCCAGCGCGGTGAGCCGGAACCGGTCGCCGGCCTCCTCGATCTGGGTCATCACGTTGAACCGCAGCAGCAGCCGCGCCACGTCGTCCACCAGCCGCCTGCTGGAGGCCACGTAACTGGCACTGCCCTTCAGCAGGTGTCGCAGGAACACCACGATCTGCCGCTTGGGCAGCGAGAACACCCCGTCAGGCAGTGACTCCCCGACGAAGGACGCGAGCGCCATCAGCTCACCCTCGTCCCAGGACTCCAGATCCAGCGGCGACGGCACGTGCCTCGGCGCCGCCACCCGCGCCCCCGGCTCCAGGCCCCCGACCGCCCGCCAGCCGTCGTAGGTGAGGAAGGGATGGTTGGCCGTCGCCTCCACCTCACGCCCCGACCGCAGCCGTACGCGGTGGACCTGCCTGACCCCGCTCGGGAAGACGTGCGTCATCGTGCGAGGGACCAGCCTGAGCCGTTCGTCCAGCGACCACACCGGCACGTCGCGCGCGCCCGACTCCAGCAGCTCCCCCAGGGACACCTCGGCCCCCGTGTCGGCCCGCATGACACGCGTGGCGGCGGTCAGGCAGCCGGACTCACGCAGGTCGCTGACCTGGGGTCGCTTGTCCGTGCGTTGCTCGGGACCTCGGTTGAGCTGCGAGATCGCGATGACCGGCACCTCAAGCTCCTTGGCCAGCAGCTTGATCGCACGCGAGATCTCCGAGACCTCGTTCTGGCGGCTCTCGGTCTTCTTCGGCGAGCTCATCAGCTGGAGGTAGTCGATGATCACGAACCGCAGGTCGTTGCGCTGCTTGAGCCGCCTGCACTTGGCCCGGATCTCCATCATCGACATGTTCGGCGAGTCGTCGATGAACAGCGGCGCCTCGGCCACCTCGCTCATCCGCCGGGCCAGCCGGGTCCAGTCGTCGTCGCCCATCATCCCGGAGCGCATGGCGTGCAGCGCGACCCGCGCCTCGGCCGACAGCAGACGCATCGTGATCTCGTTGCGCGACATTTCCAGCGAGAAGACGACCGTGGTCATCCCATGCTTGATCGCCGCGGACCGGGCGAAGTCGAGACCCAGGGTGCTCTTGCCGATGGCCGGACGTGCGGCCACGACGATCATCTGACCCGGGTGGAGGCCGTTGGTGAGCTGGTCGAGGTCCTGGAAGCCGGTGGGGACGCCGACCATCTGGCCGCCCCGGCTGCCGATGGCCTCCAGCTCGTCGAGCGCGCCGGGCATGATGTCGGCCAGCGGCGCGTAGTCTTCCGAGGTGCGGCGCTCGGTGACCTTGTAGATCTCCGCCTGGGCGCGGTCGACCAGGTCGTCGACCTCTTCGTTCTGGCCGCCGTAGCCGTAGGAGACGATGCGGGTGCCGGCCTCGATGAGGCGGCGCAGGATGGCCTGCTCACGGACGATCTTGGCGTAGTAGCCGGCGTTGGCGGCCGTCGGGACGACGGCGGTCAGCGTGTGGAGGTAGGCGGCGCCACCGACGCGGGCCATCTCGCCGCGTTTCTGCAGCTCGTCGAAGACCGTGACCGCGTCGGCGGGCTCGCCGCGGCCGTAGAGGTCGGTGATGACGTCGTAGATCATCTGATGGGCCGGGCGGTAGAAGTCGTCCGAGCGGATGATCTCCACCACGTCGGCGATCGCGTCCTTCGACAGCAGCATGCCGCCCAGCACCGACTGCTCCGCCTCGATGTTGCTCGGTGGAGTGCGCTCGAAACCGGGGCCTGCGCCCCCCTCGTCGTCAATGCTCACGGCGCCCCCCTCAACACGTGCATGCGGCCGCACTACCTCCACTTGTAGCCGACCGGTCTGACAGTTTCGCGGGTTCCGGGGGCGGACGCCAATGTGGCCTGTGGACAGCCTGTGGGCAAGCTGTGCACAGTCGTCCCCAGCCTGTGTAAGCACTGTGGACGAAGCTGTGGATAACTCTTTTCAACATCCACTAGCAGCGCGCTGAGCTGGGAAAACATTATCCACCGGCTGTGGAGGAAAGAAAGTTGGCCCGACACGCCGGGTAATGGCCATAATAGTCAAATGCCCATTACCACCAGAGACAGGGAGATTCTGCGGCTGGCCGTGCCCGCGTTCGGGGCCCTGGTGGCCGAGCCGCTCTTCCTGCTCGCCGACTACGCCATCGTCGGCCACGGGCTGGGCACCACGGCGGTGGGCGCGCTGGGCGTGGCCGGTACGGTGCTGGCCACGGCGGTGAACCTGTGCGTGTTCCTCGCCTACGGCACCACCGCCTCCGTGGCCCGCCAGACCGGAGCGGGTCACCACGCCAGGGCCATGCGCAACGGCGTGGACGGCATCTGGCTGGCGCTGGGCATCGGCGTCGCGCTGATCGCGCTCGGCTGGCCGTCCGCCCCGGCGATCGTCGGCTGGTTCGGGGCGAGTCCCGACCAGGCGGCGCAGGCCGTCACGTACCTGCGGATCAGTCTGCTCGGCGCGCCCGGGATGCTCGTCGTGCTGGCCGGCACCGGCGTGCTGCGCGGCCTGCAGGACACGGTCACGCCGCTGGCCGTCGCGGTGGGCTCGTTCGCGCTCAACGCCGCGCTGAACGCCTGGTTCGTGCTCGGCCTGCACTGGGGCATCGCGGGCTCGGCCTGGGGCACGGTGCTGGCCCAGACGATGGGCGCGGCCGTCTACCTGGCCGTGGTGGCCAGGGGCGCGCTGCGGCTGGGCACGCCGCTCATCCCGAGCCTGGCGGGGATCGGGCAGGCGGGGACGGCGGGGTTCGCGCTGCTGGTCAGGACCGCGTGCATGCGGGTCGTGCTCGTCGTGGCGACCGTCATGGCCACCAGGATGGGGCAGGCGGAGCTGGCCGCGTACGCCATCGCCACCCAGGTCTGGACGTTGCTGGCCTTCGCCCTCGACGCCATCGCCATCGCCGGCCAGGCCATCACCGGCCGCGCGCTCGGCGCCGGGGACGTGAGCGCCACCAAGGCCGCCACCAGGCGGATGGTGCTGTGGGGGCTGTGGTCCGGGGTCGCGCTCGGCATGCTCGTCGTGGTGGCCAGGCCGGTGCTGCCCGGGCTGTTCGACGCCGATCCACAGGTCACCGAGCAGTTGCTGGCGCTGCTGTGGCCGGTGGCGCTGTTCCAGCCGGTGTGCGGGGTGGTGTTCGTGCTCGACGGGGTGCTGATCGGCGCGGGCGACCAGCGCTACCTGGCGTGGGCGTCGCTGTGGGCGACGCTCGCCTACCTGCCGTTCGCCTACCTCGCCTCGGGGTTCGGCGTCGTCGCCCTCTGGTGCGCGCTCGGGGTGTGGATGCTCGTACGGGCGGCGACGCTGAGCAAGCGGGCCGCGGGCGGCAAGTGGCTCGTGACCGGAGCGTGACGACCAAGCCGTGAGCGGCTGCTCATCCGGGGCAGTCCATCGGTCGCGATCTACTGTAATGCTCCCGTGCTTGCCGATGTCCATGTGGTGAGGCACTGTGGGCGAGTCCCACGAGCGGGGTGTGACATTGTCCACGATCTTGCGGCGGTTGCCGCCCGACGCGGCGACCGGACTGCGCACAGGTGCGCGCCACAGCCTCGCCGAACTCTACCGACCGGCCGATCTCATCGTGCTCGGGCTCGGTGTGATGATCGGCGCGGGCATCTTCAGCATTGCCGGGCAACAGGCCGCGACCACGGCCGGGCCCGGTGTGATCCTGTCGTTCATGATCGCCGGGATCGGCTGCCTGCTGGCCTGCCTCTGCTACGCCGAGCTGTCGTCCACCATGCCGACCTCGGGCAGCGCGTACACCTTCACGTACGTCATCTTCGGCGAGGTCTGGGCGTGGATCATCGGCTGGGCGCTGATCCTGGAGATGGAGCTGGCCGCGGCCATGGTGGCCAGGGCCTGGGGGATCATCACGGTCAGGGCGATCACCGGGTTCGGGGTGCGGCTGCCGTACCCCGACGTGGTCGAGGACGTGCTGGTCCTGGTCATCCTGGTGGTGCTGACCTGCATCGTGGCCGTCAACGCGCGGGTGGGGCTGCGGGCGCTGTGGGTGATGGTGGCGGCCAAGCTGCTGGCCATCGGCGCCGTTGTCGTCGTCGGGGCGCGGTACGTCAAGGCGGCCAACTTCGGTGACCTCTACGTCGCCCCCAAGCCGCTGGTCACGGCACCCAACACGACCGTCCTCGACGTGTTCATGGGGCAGGGGCAAGCGTTCGGCTGGCCCGGCGTGTTCGCGGCGGCCTCGGCGATCGCGTTCGCGTACGTGGGCTTCGACATCCTCGCCACCGCCGCCGAGGAGACCGTGAACGCCTCCAGGGCCGTTCCGCGCGGCATGATCCGCAGCCTGATCATCGCCACGATCATCTACCTCGCCGTGGCCGTGGTCATGGTGGGCATGATCCCTTACACCGCCATCTCCCCCGACGCGCCGCTGTCCAGCGCGTTCCGCGTGGTGGGCGTGGACTGGATGGCGCACGTCATCGACATCGGCGCGGTGCTCGGGCTGACGACGGTGATCCTGGTGCTGTTCGTGGGGCAGACGCGGGTGCTGTTCTCGATCGCGCGCGACGGGCTGATCCCGCGCGGGCTGGCCACCATCAGCCGCCGCTACCACAGCCCGACCCGGGTGACGCTACTGATCGGCCTGGTGGCGATCCTGCTGGCGGAGCTGGTGCCGGTGCTCACATTGCAGCAGCTCGTGGTGATGGGGACGCTGTTCGCGTTCGTGTTCGTCGCGGCGGGCGTGATCGTCATGCGCCGCACCATGCCGCATCTGGAGCGCGGGTTCCGGGTGCCGCTCTCGCCGTTCGTGCCCGCGCTGTCGCTGCTGGTGACGCTCTGGCTGATGGTGAACCTGCAGGTGATCACGTGGGCGTACTTCGCCCTGTGGATGGCCTTCGGGCTGGGGGTCTACCTGATGTACGGCCGCCGCCACAGCCTCCTGGCCCGGCCCGTCCCACCTCCTGAGCCCCCTCTGAAAGGCCGCCACCGCCGCTGACCACCGCCTCGGGCGAGCGTGGCTACAGGCGGCCCGAGTCGAGGACGGCGCGCAGGAAGTCTCTGGTGCGCTCGTGCTCGGGTTCGGTGAAGATCTTCTCCGGTGGCCCCTTCTCCAGCATCACGCCGCCGTCGAGGAAGCACACCGTGTCGGAGATCTCCCGGCAGAAGCCCATCTCGTGGGTGGCGAGGATCATCGTCATGCCCGCCTCCTTGAGCTCCCTCACCACCTGCAGCACCTCCACGACCAGCAGCGGATCGAGCGCCGAGGTCACCTCGTCGAGCAGGATCAGCTTCGGCCGCGTCGCCAGCGCCCGTACGATGGCCACCCGCTGCTGCTGACCGCCGGACAACTGGTCGGGATAGGAGCCGGCCTTGCCGCCGAGCCCGAACCGGTCCAGCAGCTCGCGTGCCCGCTCCTCCGCCTCCGCCCGGGCCACCCCGTGCACCCGGCGCGGCGCCAGCGTGACGTTGTCGAGCACGGTCATGTGCGGGAACAGGTTGAACGCCTGGAACACGATGCCCAGCCGTTTGCGCACGTCGTCGACGTTCACCCGAGGGTCGGTGATCTCCTGCCCGTCCAGGTGGATCGCGCCGTCGTCCACGGTCTCCAGCAGGTTGACGCAGCGCAGCAGCGTGGACTTGCCCGAACCCGACGCGCCGATCAGGCTGACCACCTCGTGCGAGCGCACCTCCAGGTCGATGCCGCGCAGCACGCTGTGGTCGCCGAAGTTCTTCCACACCCCTTCGATGGTCAGCAGGCTCATGCGCGCCTCCTCCTCGTACGCGCGGCCAGATGGTCGGTGAACCGCGCCATCGGGATCGTCAGCAGGATGAACAACAGCGAGGCGACCAGGTAGGACGTGTAGTTGAACTTGCTGGTCGCGATGATCTGCGCCTGCCTGAGCGCCTCCAGCAGCCCGAGGGTGGCCACCAGCGCGGTGTCCTTCTGCAGCGAGATGAAGTCGTTGAGCAGCGGTGGCACGACCCGGCGCGTGGCCTGCGGCAGCACCACGAACCGCATGGTCTTGCCATGGCTGAGCCCCAGCGAGCGGGCGGCCGCCACCTGGCTGGGGTGGATCGACTCGATGCCCGCCCGGAACACCTCCGCCACGTAGGCGCCGTACGAGAGCGTCAGGCCGATGATGCCGAGCGTGGCCAGATCGGTCGGGATGCCCTGGAGCCTGAGCGCCGGCAGCCCGAACCCGACCAGGTAGATGACCAGGAGCGTCGGGACGCCGCGGAAGATGTCGGTGTAAAGGGTGGCCAGCGCCCTGACCGGGAAGAACGCCGGCGCCTTGACGGTTCGGGCCAGCGCGACCAGCACCCCCACGATCAGGATCAGCGGCTCGGCGATCAAGAAGATCTTGATGTTGAGCAGGAAGCCCGACGCCACATCCGGCAGCGCCCTGACGAACCACTCGGGCGAGAAGAACGCCTCCCGCACCCGTGGCCAGCCGGGCGCGTTGGTGACCAGGACCACGACCAGGACGACGAAGAGGATCGACGAGGCCGTGGCGATGGAGGTCGAACGCCGGGCCCGCGACCTGCGGGTCCGTTCGCGCTCGTGCTGCCGCTCACTCTTGACCCAGGGCTGCCCCTCACCTTCGTCCCCGGGCTGTGGCCGGCCGGTCACTTCAGTTCGGGGGCGCCCACGGCTGAGCCGAGCCACTCCTGCTCGATCTTGGCCAGCTCACCGTTCGACTTCAGCGTGTCGACGGCCTTGTCCACGCACGGCTTGAGCGCGCTGCCCTTCTCCATGACGAGGCCGAACTCCTCGGGCGTGCCGCCGGTCGAGCTGAACTGGCCGACGATCTTGGACTTCTCGACCTGGGCGGCCGTGACGTAGAAGGCCGTGGGCAGGTCGACGACGATCGCGTCGGCCTGCTTGTTCTTCAGCGCGCTGATGGCGTCGATCTGGTCGTTGTAGACGTTCGGGTCGTCGGTGGGCTTGATGACCTCCTTGACCGCGTTGAGGGAGGTCGTACCGACCTGCACGGCGATCTTGGCGTCCTTCAGGTCGGCCAGGCTCTTGGCGGCGGCGTACTTGCTGCCGTCGAGCGTCACGATGGCCTGCTTGACGGTGTAGTAGCCGTTGCTGAAGTCGACCACCTTGGCCCGGTCGGGGTTGATCGAGACCTGGTTGACGTCGAAGTCGAACGTCTTGGCGCCAGGGGCGAACGCCGAGTCGAACTTGACCGTCGCCCACTGCACCTCGTCGCGGTCGAAGCCGAGCTGACCCGCGACCGCGTAGGCCACCGCGCCCTCGAACCCCTGGCCGTTGGACGGGTCGTCGTCCTTGAACCACGGCTCGTAGGCGGGCTTGTCGGTGCCGATCGTCAGCTTGCCCGCGTTGAGGAGCTTGAGCTGGTCCTTGGCGCACGCGGTCGACGGGCTGGCCGCGGCGGAGGTCGCCGTGCCGGTGGTCGCGGAGGCGGACGTGCCGGCCGGGTCGTCGACGGGGGCGCAGGCCACGGCCGCCGCCAGGAGCGCGCCGGCGGCAAGCAGCATCGGAGGTCGGGGCATCGCGGTGAACCTCCTGGGAGGAGCGTGGGGAAGAACGAGCAAATCCTACGCGCCCGCAGGGGAATCCCGCCGTCCGGGCCGCCCGCCTGTGGACAGACCACCTCTGGCGCCGCCTCCCTGTGGACAGAACCTCTTTACCGGCGCCCATCTGTGGACACAGCCCGCCGCCAGCCCGCCCTCCCCTGTGGATAACTCCTCCCCGAGCACCATTGCCTGTGGACAACGCGTGGGCCCGGACAAACGTGCGAACCCCGGCAAAGGCGCGAGCCCGTACCAACGCGCGAGCCCGTACAAACGACCGCGGCCCCCTCCCCGAACGGGGAGAGGGCCGCGGTGAGGCTGAGAGTCGTCAGCCGGCGACGACCTCGACGTCCACCGACGCCGAGACCTCGGGGTGCAGCTTGACGCTGACCTTGTGCGAGCCGACGCTCTTGATCGGGTTGACGATCTCGATGCGACGACGGTCGAGGAGCGGACCGCCGGCGGCCTTGACGGCCTCGGCGATGTCGCCCGTGGTGATCGAGCCGAACAGACGGCCGGAGTCGCCCGCGCGGGTGGTCAGCCGGACGCGGAGCGCGCCGAGCTGGCCGGCGACCTCCTTGGCGGTGCCCAGGTCGCGGATCTCACGAGCGTCACGAGCCTTCTTGATGGACTCGATCTGCTTCTCGGCGCCACGGGTCCAGCGCATCGCGTAGCCGCGCGGGATGAGGTAGTTACGGCCGTAGCCGTCCTTGACCTCGACGACGTCGCCAGGGGTGCCGAGGCCGGAGACCTCGTTGGTGAGGATGAGCTTCATATCGACAGTCCTCCCTTAGCGCGCGGTGCTCGTGTAAGGCAGCAGGGCCACCTCACGGGCGTTCTTGATCGCGGTCGCCACGTCACGCTGGTGCTGGGTGCAGTTGCCCGTCACCCGACGCGCACGGATCTTGCCGCGGTCGGAGATGAACTTCCGCAGCAGCGCCGTGTCCTTGTAGTCGACGTAGGAGATCTTGTCGTGGCAGAACAGGCAAACCTTCTTCTTGGGCTTGCGCAGTGCCGGCTTGGCCATCGTGGTGCTCCTTTCAGAGCCCCGCCGTCAAGCGGGAATGGTCTCGGACTGGTGAACTGGTGTTAGAAAGGCGGTTCGTCGCTGAAGTCGTTGCCGCCGCCGCCGAAGCCGCCGCCGCCCTGCTGGCAGATCGGAA
>NZ_JAHKRL010000379.1 GCF_019396405.1 Nonomuraea rhizosphaerae
CGGACGCCGACAGCTCGACGCCGGCTTCGAGCGCGGCGTCCACCGGCTCGCCGGGGGTGATGATCCACGACAGGATCGGGGCGGTGATGCCGCCCTCGCGCAGCGCCAGCGCCTCACGGATGTAGGCGGTGCCGAGCCTGCTCGCGCCGCCCTCCAGGACGGCGGCGGAGGCCGGGACGAGCCCGTGCCCATAGGCGTCGGCCTTGACGGCCCCCATCACTTCGGCGCCGCCCGCGCGCTCCTTGAGCAGCGCCACGTTGTGCCTGATCGCGGCCAGGTCGACCCGCGCCTCCGCGGGCGTCGCCATCGGGGATGTCATCTCTCCAGTTTGGCAGCTCGCTCAGGTGGTCGAGCGCGTTTCCCCGCTCACCGCCCGTACGGCCGCCGGGATCGCCGCGGCCACGCCCGTCGCCGTCAATGGGGCTCCGCCGGCGGCGATCCCCCCGGCCAGGCCGTGCAGGTGCGCCCCGCACGAGCCCGCGTCGTAGCAGTCGAGCCCCTGCGCCAGCAGCGAGCCGGCCAGGCCGGACAGCACGTCGCCCGTCCCTCCGGTGGCCAGCCAGGGGGTGCCGGTGGTGTTGACGCGTACGGGCCGGTCCAGCTCGGCCACGAGTGTGGTCGAGCCCTTGAGCAGCACGGTCACGCCCAGCTCCGCCGCCGCCCTGCGGACGTGGTCGAGCCTGGCCGCCTCGATCGCGTCGCGGTCGGCGCGCAGCAGCCGCGCCAGCTCGCCCGCGTGCGGCGTGATCAGGACCGGCGCGCTCCGCCGCAGCAGCGACCTGTCCTTGGCGACCAGCGTCAGCCCGTCGGCGTCGATCAGCACGGGCACGTCGCTGGCCAGGACCCGGGCGGCCAGCTCGTGCGCCCAGTCGCCGGTGCCGAGCCCAGGGCCCAGCACCCACGCCTGCACCCGGCCGACGCCGTCGAGCGACGGCTCGCTCAGCTCGGTGATGACCGCCTCGGGCCAGTGCGTCCGCACCTGGGCGACCGGCTCGCCCGGCCCGACGTAGCGGACCATGCCCGCGCCCGCGCGGAGCGCGCCGCCGACGGCGAGCACGGCCGCGCCGGTGTAGCGGTCGCTGCCCGCGGCCACGCCCAGGACGCCCCTGCGGTACTTGTCGGACTCGCCGCCCGGAGGTCTCAGCAGGTCGTCCACGTCGCCGCCGGCCAGGGCCGCCACGTCGGGGTCCGGCAGGTACGGGCCGAGCCCGATGTCCACCAGCTCCAGCTCACCCACGTGCCCGGCGCCCGGATCGACGAGCAGCCCGGTCTTGTACGCGCCCATGGTCACGGTCACCCGCGCGGCGACGGCCGCCCCCGCCACCTCACCCGTGCCGGCGTCCACGCCGCTGGGCACGTCCACCGCGACGACCGTGCCGGGCGCCGCGTTGGCGGCCTCGGCCAGGCGCGCGTACGGCTCGCGCAGCGCGCCGGTGGCCCCGATGCCCACCAGCCCGTCGATGATCAGGTCAGCCCTGGGCAGGGCGCCGGACTCGGCGACGGTGCCGCCCGCCCGCCGGAGGGCCGCCAGCCCGGCCTCGTGCGTCTTGGAGCCCGCCAGGATCGCCTCGACCCGCGCTCCGCGCCCGGCCAGCCGGGCCCCGGCGTACAGGGCGTCGCCGCCGTTGTCGCCGCTGCCGACCAGCAGCAGCACGCGCGTGCCGTACACCTTCCCGAGGAGCGAGGCACAGACGGCGGCGAGGCCGGCCGCGGCGCGGTCCATCAGCGTGCCGTCGGGCAGGCGCGCCATCAGCGCGCGCTCGGCGGTCCGGATCTGGTCGGCGGTGTAGGCGGTGCGCATGATCCGAAGCTATCCCCTCCGTGCTATCCCTCCGTGCTATCCCTCCGCGATCACGTAGGCCACGGCGACGCCCGCGTCGTGGCTGAGCGAGACGTGCCAGCGTTTGACGCCCAGCCCGTACGCCACCTCGGCCGCCTTGCCGGTGACCCGCAGCTCCGGCTTGCCGCTCTCGTCGCAGCGCACCTCGGCCTCCAGGTGGCCGAGGCCCTTCGGCGCGCCGAGCGCCTTGGCCACGGCCTCCTTGGCGGCGAACCTGGCCGCCAGCGAGTGGACCGCCAGCGGCCGCTCGGCCTCGGTGAACAGCCGCTCGCGCAGGCCGGGCGTGCGTTCGAGCGCCGCCGCGAACCGTTCGATGCCGACGACGTCCACGCCGATGCCCAGGATCATCCCCTCAGGCTATCGGCCGGTCCCGGTCGCCGGCGGTCACAGCCAGCTCGCCCGCACGCTGCCCGACGCGCCCTCGGGAGCCGTGCCCAGCTCGCCCGCCCGCACCCTGACGAGCAGGCGCTCGACGGTGTCCACGATCTCGGGGACGGCCTCGCGCAGCGCCTCGGCGTCGGAGGTGTCCACGTCCGCCTGCGCCTCCTTGACCACGCCTTCGAGGTCGGACAGCCGGTTGGCCAGCCAGCCGAGCGGGTCGCCCGACAGCTCCTTGGCGAACACGCGCGGCCCCGGGTCCCAGCCGCTGAACGTCGGGTGGTGGTGGGTCCTGTCGAAGCTGCCGGGCCGCCCGTCGACCGACTCCAGCAGGTCGGCCCGCCAGATCGGCTGCTCCACACTGATCGGCCTGGCCGAGTAGATGGTGCCCTTGAGCGGGCCCTCCTCGATCGCGCGCACTTCGAGCCGCACGCCGTGCTCGGCCCCTTCCTGGCCCTTGCCCGGCTGGGGGTCGACGAAGTAGATGTCGCTGACTGCCACGCAGATCCGCTCGAACCCGTAGACGTACAGCACGAGGCGCCTCCTCCTAGAAGGAGCCCTTCTGCCAGGGCCCCCAGATGGCGAAAGACATACCCTCTTTGGACTGCACGTTGACGTACAAAGTGTGACCTCCGGGACCGAAGGTCGAGCCGGCGAACTCCGCGCCCGGGTCGTCGGCCACCGGCTCCAGGCGGGAGAAGTCGAAGATCTCGCCCTGGCGGGTGAGTCCGCGCAGGAAGTTGTCGCCGTCGCCGTCCTCGCAGAGCACCAGCGTGCCGCGGGGGCTGGCCGTCACGTTGTCGGGCAGGTCGAGCACCGACGAGCGCGGCGACTCGTACACCAGCCGCAGTTTCTCGCTCCACGTCTCGTACGCCCACACCTGGCCGCGTCCCTTGCCGAAACCGGACGGCGCGGTGTCGCCCTCGGCGGTGGCGCCGCCCTGCGTGGAGCAGAAGTACACGGTGCCCTGGTGGTAGATGGCGCCTTCGAGCCTGGAGAAGATCGCCCCGCCCTCGGCCCTGCCCTGCTTGCCGACGGCTTGGACGGCGTCGTCGTTCGAGGGCTTGCCGGTGAAGTTCGGGTCGGGGTCGTCGATGGTGACCCACACCGTGTTGTAGACCGCGCGCGGACGCTGGCCCTTGGACAGGTCCTTGCGCGGCTGGCCCTTGATCGCCAGCATCTGCAGCCTGCCGCCGTCGAGCAGCTTCCCGGTCTTGAGCGGGTGCTTGGGCGGGGTGTAGCGGTAGAACCCGGAGGCGAAGCCGAAGCAGTCCTCGGTCAGGTAGAGCGCCCCGGCCTGCGGGTCGAAGGCGACCGACTCGTGGGCGAAGCGGCCCGCCGACCTGATCGGCTTGGCGTCGGAGACGCCGCTGGTCGGCACCTCGAAGATGTAGCCGTGCTTGCGGGTCAGCTTGCCGTTGTCGCCGCCGGAGAAGTCGTTGCCCACGTCGGGGCCGTTGACGGTCTCCTCGCAGCTCACCCAGGCGTTCCACGGCATGGGGCCGCCGGAGCAGTTCATCATCGTGCCGTTCAGCGACGGCGCGCTCTTGAGCACCTCGCCGTAGCGGGTGACGCGCAGGGTGGAGGTGCCGCCCCCGGTGGCCGGGTCGTAGGCCTTGCCCTTGTCGCCGAACGCGCCCACGGGCCCGTTGACCTCGTGGTTGCGCACCAGGATCGTGGTGTCGCGCGGCCCCTGGAAGGCGGCCATCCCGTCGTGCCTGCCCGGGACGGTGGAGCCGTCGGAGTACTTGCTGCCCGCCGGGCTGAAGGAGCGGTAGCGGAAGCCGTCGGGCAGGTGCAGCCTGACCTTGCCGTCGCGCTCGTCGCGCGCGGCCTTGAGCGGGCCGTAGCCGAGCGCGCGGGCCAGCGGCGTGGCGCCGCCCTTGGCGCCGGCGCAGGCGACTCCGGCGAACGGCCCGGCTATTCCGGCGGCGGCTGCCAGGCCTGCTCTCGTCAGGAAGCGACGACGGTCCACAAGACCTCCCAGGGGGCTTTCGTACTCCCGAACAGTAGCCGTTACCAAATCTCCATATATCCGATTCGGCCAGATACCCGCGGTGGATCCCTCAAGCAGGACCAATCCCTCTTCCCCGAACTGAGTCTCGATAATCCCCCATCTTTATCCACAGGCTGTGGACGGCTGTGGACACCCGGCCGAGCCCCGGCCCGCACCGCGTCGATACGCTGCCAAGGTGAACAACGGCTACGTTGAACTGAGCAGGGAGCAGTGGAGCGATCTCCGCAAGAACACGCCCTTGACTCTCACCGAAGATGAGCTGGAAGAGCTGCGCGGCGTCGACGACCCCATCGACCTCACCGAGGTCACCGACATCTACCTCCCCCTGACCCGCCTGCTGAACCTGCACTTCACCGGTTCCAAGCAGCGCGCGAACGTGCTGAGCGCGTTTCTCGGCCATCCTCCGCAGCGGGTGCCGTACGTGCTGGGCATCGCCGGCAGCGTCGCGGTCGGCAAGTCGACCACGGCGCGGCTGCTGCACACGCTGCTGGCCCGCTGGCCCGAGCACCCGGACGTGCAACTGCTCACCACCGACAGCTTCCTCTATCCCAACGCGGTGCTGGAGTCGAAGGGGATCATGCACCGCAAGGGCTTCCCGGAGAGCTACGACCGCAGGGCGCTGGTCAGGTTCGTGGCGGAGGTGAAGGCGGGGGTGCCCGAGGTGCACGCCCCCATCTACAGCCACCTCGAATACGACATCGTCCCCAACGCCACCCAGATCATAAAAAATCCGGATGTGTTGATCATCGAGGGGTTGAACGTGCTTCAGCCCGCGCCGCCCACCGCACTCGCGGTCAACGACTACTTCGACTTCTCCATCTACGTCGACGCCAAGGTGGAGGACATCCGCTCCTGGTACGTCGACCGCTTCCACAAGCTGCGCCGCACCGCGTTCGAGGACCCCAAGTCGTACTTCAAGTACATCGCCGACCTCTCCTACGACGAGGCGACGGAGTTCGCGGTCAACGTGTGGCGCGACATCAACGAGCGCAACCTCGTCGAGAACATCGCCCCCACCCGCGGCCGCGCCGGCCTGGTCCTGCAGAAGGGCGCCGACCACTCCATCAGGCGGATACGGCTTCGCCGTACCTGAACGTCTCCGCCAGCAGGTAGTCCGCGAACCTGCCGCCGCACTCGCGGTCGTCGATATCGGCGAACCAGCACTCTTCGCCCTCTTCATGACATTTCCAGCGCCTCATCCGAGGGAGCCTCGTCCACGGAGGTCAACGCCCTATCAACATCCGATCGACGACCCTGGAGCGCCGTCCCGGACCGGCGAAAGTCCGGCCTCAAGGAGGACGTCGTTCATCCGTGTGAACGAGGCCACGCCCCGCCGGCGGCCGGTAGGGTCCGGATCATGCACATCCTCGCTACCGAGGGGCTGACCAAACGCTTCCCGACCGTCACCGCGCTCGACCGGCTGACGGTCACCGTCGGGGCCGGGGTCACGGGGCTGGTCGGGGCCAACGGCGCGGGCAAGTCGACGCTGATCAAGATCCTGCTGGGCCTGCTGCCGGCCACCGCCGGCACCGCGCGGGTGCTCGACCTCGACGTGGCCACGAAGGGCGACGAGATCCGCAGGCACGTCGGCTACATGCCCGAGCACGAGTGCCTGCCGCCCGACGTGTCCGCCACCGAGCTGGTCGTCCACCTCGCCCAGATGTCCGGGCTGCCGCGCACGGCGGCCCGCGAGCGCGCGGCCGACGTGCTGCGCCACGTCGGCCTGGCCGAGGAGCGCTACCGTGCCATCGGCGGCTACTCCACGGGCATGAAGCAGCGCGTCAAGCTCGCCCAGGCCTTGGTGCACGACCCCAAGCTGATCCTCCTCGACGAGCCCACCAACGGGCTCGACCCGCACGGCCGCGACGACATGCTCGCGCTGATCAAGCGCATCGGCACGGAGTTCGGCATCAGCGTGCTGGTCACCTCGCACCTGCTCGGCGAGCTGGAGCGGATCTGCGACCACGTGATCGTCATCGACGCGGGCCGGCTGCTGCGCTCGTCCGCGATCGCCGAGTTCACCCAGGCCACGCAGACCGTCACGGTCGAGGTCGAAGAGGGCACCCAGCCGCTGGCCGAGCGCCTGACCCAGGAGGGCCAGAGCGTCACGCAGCACGGCCGCCTGCTGCTGGTCAAGGTGAGCGGCCCCGAGACGTTCGACGCCATCCGCGACGCCGCCGTCGACCTCGACCTGTGCCTCATCCGGCTGGAGCAGGGCCGCCACCGCATCGAGGACGTCTTCAGGGAGGAGGCCGCGAATGTCTGAGATCTACGACATCGGCTACCGCCACTACGACGGGCCACGGCTCGGCCGCGGCTACTCGACACGCGCGCTCACCCTCCACAGCCTGCGCGGCATCTTCGGGCTCGGGCGCACCGCCCGCAGCAAGATCATGCCGTTCGCCCTGTTCGTCATCATGCTGCTGCCCGCCGTCGTGTCGATCGCGATGATGGCGCTGATCAAGCAGCGCGGCATGCCGTACAGCAGCTTCGCGGTGACCATGCAGGCGGTCGTGGCGATCTTCCTGGCCTCGCAGTCACCCACGGTCGTGGCGCCCGACCTGCGCTTCCGGGTGCTGCCGCTGTACCTGTCACGGCCGATCTCGATCATGGAGTACGTGGCGGCCAAGGTCGTCGCCATGACCGTGGCGCTGTTCCTGCTGGTCGCCGTGCCGCTGACGCTCATCTACGCGGGTGAGCTGCTCATCGACATGGACGGGCCGACGGTGCCGCCGCAGACCAAGGAGTACCTGGCGGCCATGGCGGTCGCGCTGCTGCTGGCACTGCTGCTGGCGGCGTTCGGGCTGGCCATCTCGTCGCTGACGCCCCGCCGCGGGCTCGGGGTGGCCTCCGTGATCGCCCTCTACCTGCTGTCCTCGGCCTCCGTGCCGGTCATCTACGCCACGCTGGCCTCGGCGGACAACGAGGAAGGGGCCGCGTGGGCGTGGCTGCTGAACCCGTTCTGGCTGGTGGACGCCGTACAGGTGTGGTTGTTCAACACCCCCGCCGCCGTTCCCGAGGGCGGCTACCCGCCCGGGCCCGCGCCGGCGATCATCACGGTCGTCCTCATCGCGGTCGGCCTCGGCGCCCTCGCGCTGCGCTACCGGAAGGCGGCCGCCCGATGAACATCGAGCTCGCGCAGGTCTCCCGCTGGTACGGCAACGTGGTGGCGGTCAACGACGTCACGATGACGATCGGCCCCGGCGTCACCGGGCTGCTCGGGCCCAACGGCGCGGGCAAGTCGACGCTGCTGCACATGATGGCCGGGTTCCTGGCGCCGTCGGGCGGCACGGTCACGATGGACGGCACCCGCGTCTGGAAGAACCACCACATCTACCGAGACATCGGGCTCGTCCCGGAGCGGGAGGGTGTGTATGGGTTCCTGACGGGGTGGCAGTTCGTCCTGTCGGCCGCCAAGCTCCACGGCCTGGCCAACCCCATCGAGGCCGCCCGCAAGGCGCTGGCCACCGTCGAGATGGAGGAGCCCAAGGACCGGCGCGTGGAGACTTACTCCAAGGGCATGCGCCAGCGCGTCAAGGTCGCCGCGGCGCTCGTCCACGACCCGCCCGTCCTGCTGCTCGACGAGCCGTTCAACGGCATGGACCCGCGCCAGCGGATGCACCTCATGGACCTGATCCGCGCCATGGGCACGGCGGGCAAGACGATCCTGTTCAGCTCCCACATCCTGGAGGAGGTCGAGCGGGTCGCCCAGCACATCGAGGTGCTGGTCGCCGGCCGTCACGCCGCCTCGGGCAACTTCCGCGAGATCCGGCGGCTGATGACCGACCGGCCGCACCTGTTCAGGATCAGGTCCAGCGACGACAGGAAGCTCGCCGCCGCGCTGATGCTCGACGACTCGACGGGCGGCGTCACGCTCGGGCCCGACGGGCTGGAGGTGCGAGCGGTCGAGTTCCGGCGCTTCGCCTGGCTGCTGCCGCGCGTGGCCCGCGACCAGGACATCCACCTGCACCAGGTGTCCCCCGCCGACGAGGACCTGGAGAGCGTCTTCGCCTACCTGATCACCCGGAGCACCTGACATGAACCGGCGAGGGAGCGCCGGGCGCGCAGCGACCGGAGTGACG
Source organism: Nonomuraea rhizosphaerae (assembly GCF_019396405.1). Taxonomy (GTDB): domain Bacteria; phylum Actinomycetota; class Actinomycetes; order Streptosporangiales; family Streptosporangiaceae; genus Nonomuraea; species Nonomuraea rhizosphaerae. Next base: position 8,318 of record NZ_JAHKRL010000379.1, read on the forward strand.
GGGGAAGACGGCGGCATCAGGCGGACGAGCCCGCCGAACGGAGTGAGGCAATGAACACTGTGGTCGCCGGAATCACCTACCGGGCGTTGCTGGGGCGGCGGCGCATCTTCTTGCTCCTTCTGCTGCCGCTGGCGTTGATCGGGCTGGCCGTCATGCTGCGGCTGTTCGGCGGGGACGATCCGCGCTCGGCCGTGCTGCTGATGGAGAAGTTCGCCATCGGCACCATGCTGCCGCTGCTCGGCCTCATCGCCGGGACCGGGGTCATCGCGCCGGAGATCGACGACGGCACGATCATCCACCTGATCTCCAAGCCGATCTCCCGGCCGGTCATCGCGACGACGAAGTTCCTGGTGGCGGCGTCGCTGCTGGCGGTGTTCGCCGCGGTCCCGACGTACTTCTCGGCGTGGCTGCTGGTGGCCAACGAGGAGGGCCTCGCGGTCGGCTTCGCCGTCGGGTCGCTGTTCGCCGGGATCGCCTACGCGGCGGTGTTCCTGCTCCTCGGGATCGTCACCCGGCACGCGGTCACGATCGGGATCATCTACGCGCTGCTGTGGGAGACGCTGGTCGGCGGGTTCGTTCAGGGGGCGCAGAAGTTCTCCATCCAGCAGTGGGCCGAGTCGATCGCCGACTCGATCTCGGACTCGCCGTTCCTGCAGACCCAGGTGACGCTCGGCTTCGCCGTCCCGGCCCTGGTGATCGTCACGGTGGTGGCGGTGTACTGGTCGGGCCGGCGCCTGCGCGCGTTCTCCCTGACGGGCGACGAGTAGGTTTTATCGTCCCACGGCCGCCCGCAGCGCCGCCCGGTCCAGCTTGCGCCGGCTGGAGTACGGGAACTCCGCCAGCACCACGACCCTGTCCGGCAGCGCCCCCGCGTCCACCAGCGCGGGCAGCCGAGCCCGTACGGCCTGCTCCTGGAACCCGTCCCCCGGCACCAGCGCCAGCACGACCTCCTCGTCACCCGTGACGGGGTCGGCCAGCCCGACGATCGCCGCGTCCGCCACCCCCGGCAGCGCGGCGACGGCCGGCTCGTACAGGCTCGGGTAGATGTTGAACCCGTCGCGCAGGATCATGTCCTTCTTCCTGCCCAGCAGCACCAGACGCCCTTGGTCGTCCAGGCGCACCAGGTCGCCGGTCGCCACCTCGGTGTGCGGCGGCTCGCCGAGGTAGCCGCGCGCCAGGTGCGGACCGCTGACGATCAGCTCCTGGTCGTCGGCGAACCGCACCCCGACCCCGGGCAACGGCGCGCCCAGCAGGTCACCTTCCGCGCAGTCCAGCTTCTCCGCCGCGCCGGCCAGCGCGATCGGCAGCGCCTCGGTCATCGCGTAGACGCTGAGCACCTCCGCCCCGGGCGCGAGGGCGATCGCCCTGCGCAGCACGGCCGGGGGCGCGGGCGCGGAGCCGAGCATCAGGTGGCGCACGCTGTCCGGCAGCCGGTCGATCCCGGCCAGCTCGACCGGCACGCAGTAGAGGTGGGTGACCCGCCGCGAGAACAGCACCCCGCCGCGCCCCGGCATCGACCACGTCCCGCCGCCGATCAGCGCGGGCAGGCCCAGCATGAGCCCGTCGGTGTGGACGACGTCACCCGGCTCGACGGGGAAGTGGTCCCGGAAGATCTCCAGCCCGGCGGCCAGGGAGGCACGCGTGTGCACGACGGCGCGGGGGTGGGCGGTGGTGCCGGAGGTGAAGATCACCGCCGCCGGATCGTCCACATCCCCACGGACCTCCGTGGCCGCCGCCCCTTCGAGGTCGCCCAGCCTGAGGTCACGCAGCCGTACCGCGTCCTTGGGGACGCCGGGCAGCCACCGGCCGGTGTACGCGTGCCGCAGCCCCAGCCCCGGCAGCGGATCACGCAGATCCGGCAGCAACACCCCCCGGCGCCGGACCAGCGCGCGCAACGGCCCGACGGACGTGATCGCGTACAGCAGCGCCCCCGCCACCACCCACCGCGGCCTGGCCAGCCGCAGCCGCGCCTGAAGGATCTCCGGCGCGAGCCCGGGGTCGGCCAGCACCAGCACGCCGCCGGCCGCGACCACGCCCAGCGCGACGGCGATCGCCTCCGGCGAGGGCTCGACCGCGTACAGGACACCGTCGCCGGGCGCGAGCCCCGCCCCGGCGAGCCGGTCGCGGATCCGCAGCGCCCGCTCGCGCAGGTCGCCGAACGTCAGCTCCTGCCCGCGCCCGCCCACGATCGCGGCCGCCCGCGGCGTACGCTCGCAGGCCGCCAACACCTGGGCCAGCAGATCGCTGCGCATCCCACCCCCTCAGAGCTCGTGACGTCGCATGAGCGGCACCGCGATCCGCCGGAGCAGCCACGCCAGCACCACCCACCCGGTACGCCGCCTCCACGACAGATGCCCGACATGTACGGCCCGGTACTCGATCTCCGGCACACCCCCGCGCAACCGCTTGAACTCCCCAGCCCCCGCGCTGTCGTTCACCGACAGCCCTTCGTCCACGGCGATCTGGTACACCAGCGCGCTCAGCATCCGGTACAGCCCGAGCGGCTGCGGCAGCGCCGTGTCGTACCCGAAGATCGGCGTGGTCAGCACGCCGTCGCGGTGGAAGTACCCGAGCACCCCGTCGATCCGCCCGTCCTTGGCCAGCCCCCAGTAGGTGATCGTGCCCGCCCGCAGCGTCTCGCGGACGAACCGCTCGGTGAACTGCGGATTGTTCCGCGAGTATTTATCCAGATAAAGCAGGTTGTAAAGCTCCACCACCCGCGCCGCGTCACCCTCCACGGGCCGCACCACCTCGTACCCTCTGCGCCCGACGAGCCGCAGATCCCGGCGCCACCGCTTGCGCAGCCGCCCCGGCTGCTCCCCCGGCCGTACGAGATAGACCCGCCGCCCCGGCACCATCACGCAGTCGCCGATCACCCGGTTCACCGAGCAGAACCCGACCGCGTGCCCCGGGAACCGCTCCCGCAGGAACCGGATCGCCGCCCGTTCGTGAGCGGGCTCAAGGGCCGGATAGAGGTTCGTCGACAGCAGCCAGTTGTTGACCAGCACCACCCGGTCCAGCTCCGACCATCGGCACAGCGCCCCCAGCCCCGCCAGCGCCGCCCTCAGCGCTCCGCGCAGCGCCGCGCTGCCGAGCACCCGCAGCTCCTCACCGGCATAGGTCACATAGTGCGTGTACGGCGAACACACCCACGCGTTCCCCACCTCACCGCCGTCGTTGACCGACACCGGCAGAACCACTCGCCCGTCGACGACGAGCACCCCGTAAACGGTGCTCACATTCGCGACGAACGCCTCGATCCCGCCCTCGACCAACGGAGTCAGGTAGGCCCTCGCGTAGGCCCCGTCCGCCGACTCGGGCCACGGAACCTCGTCCCAGTTGTCCCGCGTGTACAGCTCGGCCTTCACCGACCGTCCCACTCGATGTCGTACGTCGAGCACTCGACCAGCGAGCGCCGCGTCCAGAGCGACCGGATCCAGTTCTGCCACAGCACCTCGAACTGCCCCCGGAACGGCCCCCGGTCGCCCGGCACGGCGATCACGTCCGCGGACTCGCGCACCACCCGCGCCCACCGCCGCAGTCCGCTCCACGACCGCACCCCGGCTAGCCCGAAGGTCAGCATCGCCAGCCCGATCATCGCCCGCGCGTCCGGCGAGGGCCGCAACGGCTCCTCCCGCGCCTCCCCCAGCATCACCGCCGCCAACTCGTCCCCGAACAGGTGAACCCCGCTGGTGGCCCGCGGATTGCACTCCATGGGCAGCACCCGCTCACCCACCATGAAGTCGAAGGCGATCTGCCCGCTGAACCCGGCCCGCTCCACGAACCGGCTCACCCACGCGTCCACCCCGGCATGCGCCATGGGCGCGAAGCTGACCGCCGCCCCCGAGGCAGTGAACTCCACCGCATAAACAGCATGAGCCACGATCCGCCCGCCAACGGCAACGGAATAACTACAGACGGGCGCCCCGTCGAGCAGTTCCTGAGCCACCCAAGGCCCCTCATCCCCCTTCAACCCGATATTTCCCCGTACCACCCGCACCTTCGTCCCGAACCGCGAAAAAACCGGCTTGAGGACAAACGGCCGCGGCACCCCCACCAGATCCCGAGCCGACAACACCAGCCGCGTCTCCGGCACCGCCAGCCCGAACCCCTTCGCGAGCCGCACGAACTCCCACTTGCTGTGCAACGCCCGCAACGTCCCGAGCGGCTCGGCCAGCACCTCGCACGGCAACCGCCCCCGCGCCACCCAGAAGATCTCCTCACAGGTCGGCACGACCAGCCGGACACCCTCCGCCTTGACGATGTCGGCCAACGCCTGGACGAACGCCCGCGGCGCCCGATTGGGCGGCGGCACCGGATAACTCGCCGCCACGGCGGACGACCGCCCGCACAGCTGCGCCCGCGAGCTCTCGGCCACCACGACCCGCACACCTGACCTGGCGAACTTCCTGGCCAGATCCAGCGCCACCGGCGCCCGTCCTCCGGTGATCAGCACAGTCACACCCACCAGCATGCCGCTCGACGGTTGAGACCTGATTACGGCCTGCGGCTGTAACGTTGACCCCATGTCTGCGCGTCTGACGGAGCTGCGGCTGACCGAGTTCAAGACCTTCCGCGACGCCGTCCTCCCGCTGGGCGCCACAACCGTGCTGATCGGACGCAACAGCAGCGGCAAGTCCAACGCCCTCGACGCCCTCGACGCCCTGTCGCGGCTGGCCGAAGGTGGTGACATCGTCGATGCGCTGGACAGCCGGCGCACGGATGAGGGTCCGTTGCGCGGCGGCATCTCCGGTTGTCCTCCCCATGGGAGCGATCAGTTCCGATTGGGATGCAGCCTGCACACCGGTCGCGCGGAAGGGAGCGATTATTTCCGGATCGACTTCGACGTCACCATCCGGCTGGGAACCGAACCGGAGATCATCGACGAGACCCTCACCGGCTGGTCCGGAGATCCTCAGGAGGCCGTCAGGCATCCTCTTCTCCGCACCACGAGCCCACCAGGCCACGCGGGCAGCATCACGGCCTCCTGGTACGACAGAGCCGGCGATCTCAAGCGCACCCACTTCCGTTCCTCTCGCCTGCTGATCGCTCAGCTTCCTCTCCACCTCCAGGGCAGGAAGTACCAAGGCCGGCTGGCAAGTGCGGCACAGGACGTCCTCAGCGCGCTGCGCGGCGTCTTCCATCTGGACCCCGTCCCTCACCTCATGCGGCAGTACACACCTGGCCGCGACGTGCGCCTCCGCAGAACGGCGGAGAACCTGTCGGCCGTCATCGGCCACATGCGGGAGAACGACGCGGAGAGTTTCTGCCAACTCGTCGAGCGCACCCGAGCCCTGGTGGACCACGACGTATCCGGCATCGAGCTGGTCCGCTCAGAACTCGACGACGTCATGGTGGCGCTCCGCGAAGGCGAGGCGACCACCCCGGCCCGTGAGATGAGTGATGGTCTCCTGCGGTTCATCGCGATCGCTACCACGTTGCTCCGGCAGGGAAGCAACCTGGACCTGGGACGACGCGAATTCATCGGTGACGAAGCTTCGCCGATGCTGGTCATCGAGGAACTGGAGAACGGCCTGCATCCGGCGCAGGCCTCCCAACTGCTGCAATTGGTCGAGCAAGCGACACATGAGGACAAGACTCAGGTGGTCTTCACCACGCACAGCCCGACACTCCTCTCCGCGCTCCCCGCAGCGAGCCACTCGGACGTCATCGTCAGCACCAGAGACCGTGCCACGGGAACGTCCCGGCTCACCAGACTGCCGGACGTGCCGGGGTATCCCAGCCTCATGGCCCAGGGCGACCTCGGCGCCGTCGTGACGTCGGGCCTTCTGGAAAAGGCCACGCCACCTGACAACCGCGATTTCACGGACTTCGACCGGCTCATGGGGATCGGCCAGTAGTGGGACGTCACGTCGAGTTCGTCGACACCTCGATCCAGTGCAACCTTCTCGACATCCCTGGAAAGAACCAGAACCGGGCGGCGGTCCTTCAGGAGCTCAAGGCCGACAAGCGCGAATGCCGCCTGATCCTCCCCGTCACCACGGTCATCGAGACCGGGAACCACATCGCCCAGCTACGCGATGGGCGCCTGCGCCGCGAGTACGCGGAAAAGCTGACCGCTCTCCTGGAACTGGTCATCGAGGGCAAGGCGCCGTAGGTCCTCCACACCGTCGTATGGGGCGCCGACTTCCTCCGCTCCCTCATCGCCGGTGCCGGAACCGGGATCCCGCTGACCGACCATGTCATGAGCAGGCTGGCACTGGGTGATCTGTGCATCCTCGCCGAACGTGATCTCTACCGGAGCCGCGTCGCCGGCATCGACGTACGCATCTGGACCCTGGACGAGCAACTGAGGTCCCACGCATGACAGAAGGGGCACGCCACAGAATGCCGTACCCCTTCTGGCGAACAGCTCAGACGCAGGCGACCCTGACCACATCGGCCAGGCGGCCCGCGACCAGTGAGGCGTGCTCCTCCGAGGATGCCTCCACCATCACGCGGATCATCGGCTCGGTCCCGCTCGGCCGGATCAGCACCCGGCCGGACTCGCCCAGCTCCTGCTCCGCCGCCGCCACCGCCTCGGTCAGCTCGGGCGCCGACGCCTTGCCCCGGTCCACGTCCTTGACGTTGATCAGGATCTGCGGCATCGGCGTCATCACCGAGGCCAGGTCGCGCAGCGACTTGCCCGTGCGGGCCACGACCGACAGCAGGTGCAGCGAGGTCAGCAGCCCGTCACCGGTGGTGGCGTGGTCGAGCATGATGACGTGCCCGGACTGCTCTCCGCCCAGGTTGTAGCCGTAGGACTTCATCCGCTCCAGTACGTAGCGGTCGCCCACGGCGGTCTCGACCACGTGGATGCCCGCGTCGCGCATGGCCAGCTTGAAGCCCAGGTTGGACATCACGGTCGCGACCACGGTGTCCTTGGCCAGCGTGCCCTCGGCGTGCATGGCGCCCGCGAGGACCGCCATGATCTGGTCGCCGTCGACGATCGCGCCGGTGTGGTCGACCGCCAGGCAGCGGTCGGCGTCGCCGTCGTAGGCGATGCCGAGCGAGGCCCCGCGTGAGACCACGACCTGCTGCAACTTGGGCAGGTGGGTGGAGCCGTAGCCGTCGTTGATGTTGAGGCCGTCGGGCCGCGCGCCGATGGCCTCGACCCTGGCCCCGGCCCGTACGAGCGCCTCGGGGGCGACCATGTGGGCCGCGCCGTGGGCGCAGTCGACGACCACGTCGAGCCCGTCGAGCCGGCCGTCGACCGTGGTCAGCACGTGGGAGATGTAACGGTCGGCCTCGCCGTACGCGTCACGCACCCGGCCCACGGCGGAGCCGACGGGGAAGGTCCAGTCCTCGCCGAGCCGCCGCTCGATCTCGTCCTCGACCGCGTCGGACAGCTTGAATCCGCCCCGGGCCAGGAACTTGATGCCGTTGTCGGGCGCCGGGTTGTGCGACGCCGACAGCATGACGCCGAGGTCGGCGCCGAGAGCGGCCGTGAGGTAGGCGACGGCCGGGGTGGGCAGCACGCCGAGGCGCAGCACGTCCACTCCGGACGACGCGAGGCCGGCGACCACGGCGGCCTCCAGGAACTCCCCGGAGGCACGCGGGTCCCGGCCCACGACCGCTACCGGACGGCGTCCGGTAGCGGCGAACGCGCCCGCATCACC
>NZ_JAHKRL010000380.1 GCF_019396405.1 Nonomuraea rhizosphaerae
ACCCGCCGCCCCTCGGGACCGCGAACTCCCACTCCGGCAGCCGCTCGCGCAGCGCCGCCACGAGCGCGTCACGCGAGGCGCGCAGCGTGCGGCGGCGCTCGGCCCTGGTCTGCTCCATCCGGTCGAACAGCCGCGCCACCACGAGCTGCTCCAGCACCGGGCTGGCGATGTCCACGGCGCCGCGGTGCACGGCCAGGCGGCGGGCCAGCGCGGCCGTGGCGCGCACCCAGCCGATGCGCAGCCCGCCCCACCACAGCTTGGAGGCCGACCCGATGGTGACCACCCTGCTGTCGGTGTCGAACGCGCCCAGGTGCGCGGTCCGCGGCACCTCCTCCAGCGCCAGCTCCGACCAGGTGTCGTCGACGACCAGCATGGTGTCGTTGCGCCTGGCCGCCCCGGCGACGGCGGCGCGGGTGGCGTCGTCCATGAGCGCGCCGGTCGGGTTCTGGAAGTCGGGCATCAGGTACGCCAGCCGCGCCGCCGACTGCCGCATCGCCGAGGCGACCAGGTCGGCCTGCCAGCCCTCGTGCGAGATGCCGACGGGCACGATCCTGCCGCCGCGCAGGCGGGTGACGTCGAGCGCGTGCGGGTAGGTGGGCGACTCGACGAGCACCGTGTCGCCGGCCCCCACCAGCAGCCCGAACACCAGCTGCAGGGCGTGCTGGGAGCCGGTGGTGACGAGGATCTGCTCCGGGCGGGTGGCCAGGCCGCGCGCGGTGTAGTGGGCGGCGATGCGCTCCCGCAGCGCGATCAGGCCCATCGGGTCGTAGCCGTGGCCCATGCCGTACCTGGGCAGGTCCTCGACGGCCCCGGCGACGGCCTCGCCCAGCGCCGACGGGGCGGGCGGGGCGGCGCAGTGCATGGGGATGAGGCCGTCGCCGTCCACGGACATCCACGGGTTGTCGGCCGCCATGGCCGGGTCCGGCAGCGCGGTCCAGCTTCCCGAGCCCTGCCTGCTCTCCAGGTAGCCGCGCTCGCGCAGCACGTCGTAGGCGGCGGTGACGGTGGTGCGGCTGACGGCCAGCGTCCTGGCCAGGTCGCGCTCGGCGGGCAGGCGCACGCGCACCGGGAGCTGGCCGTCCATGATGCGGGCGCCCACGGCGTCGGCGAGGGCGCGGTAGTAGGGCCGCGCCCCGGCGGGGACGTCCAGGAGCCGGGCCACCTGGGTCGCCGACAAGAATCGCATCAGGCCACTTTCGGGGATTGGCCCTGTTTTGGCAACCCGCACTCCTGCCACTCTGGGACCACTATGAGCGAAGCATCCGTTCAGCGTCCTTCCTCCATTCCCGCCCGTCTCGTTCGCCTTTACAGCGGTCTGGCCCTGTACGGAGGCGGCATCGCCCTGCAGATCGAGTCCGGCATGGGCAACGCCCCGTGGAACGCCTTCCACCAGGGCGTCGCCCTCCGCACGGGGCTGTCGATCGGGACGGTCATCATCCTGGTCGGCGCGGCGGTGATGGTGCTGTGGCTCCCGCTCAGGGAGAGGCCGGGACTCGGCACGATCAGCAACATCGTGTTCGTCGGCCTGTTCGCCGACGCCGCCGTCCACCTGCTGCCCACCGCCACCCACTGGGCCCTCGGCTCCCTGTACATGGTGCTCGGCGTGGTGGCGATCGCCCTGGCCACCGTGATGTACATCGGCGCGCGGATGGGCCCTGGGCCGCGCGACGGCATCATGACCGGCCTGACCAGGCTCGGGCTGTCGGTGCGGCTCAGCCGCTTCCTCATCGAGATCACCGTGCTGGCCGCCGGCTGGCTGCTCGGCGGTACGGTCGGGGTGGGAACGGTGGTGTTCGCGGTGGCGATCGGCCCGCTCACCCAGCTCTTCGCCCGGCGCTTCCCCATGGAGTGACCCGTTCGAGGCAGAGGATCGGGCCCCTCCGGGGCAGATGACTCGGCCTCTTCTGGGCAGATGACCCGGTCTCGCGGCCGTGCCCGATCGTGACGCGACACGATCGGAGCGGCC
>NZ_JAHKRL010000381.1 GCF_019396405.1 Nonomuraea rhizosphaerae
GGGGGTGGGTGAGGCCTGGGCGGGGGCGGGGGCGGTGAGGTGCAGGACGCCCACGGCCAGGCTGAGGGCGATGCCGGCTCCGGTCTTGCGCGTCTTCACTCGATCACTCCACACTTCGCCGCGAACGCTGACCAACGGTCAAGGACCGTAGTTGATGTGGGGGGTATTGCGCAATTTGGGGTGAATGTGACCATTGTGATTCCTCGCTCAGCGGAAGGCGTCGGCGTGGTCGGCGGCCCAGCGGCGGAACGTACGCGACGGCGTCCCGGTGATCCGCTCCACCGTGGAGGTGACCAGGTCCGAGTGCGGGCGGGTCTGCGCGCTCGCCAGCAGCGCCTCCACCAGGGCGGCGGGTCGGCCGTCCGCGAGCATCCGCCGCCGCGCGACGCGACCGCGGCGATGTCACGCGGGTCGATCACGGCGGTGGGCGCGATGTCCGGGCCGCGGACGACCCCCGTGGCGCGGATCTGGTGGGCCCAGCCGAGGGTGTTGGAGGCGATCGTGTTCACCCGCAGGACGGTCCACTCCAGGCCGGACCTCTCCACCAGCGCCTCCATGCGGGCGTGCGTCCGGTTGATCGGGTCGGTGTGCTCGGGCACCCCTGACGACGAGCGGTGCACCACACCCGGCGGGCGCGGATCCCTCGCCAGCGCGCGTACGGGGACGCCGGAGGACAGGAGGCGGGCGGTGACCTGACGGCCGACGTTGCCGGTCGCGCCGGTCACGAGGATCTGGGAGGTGGACACAGGGCTGTCAGCCCGCCCGTACCAGCCAAATATTCCGGACCACGACATGACGGATACAGCCCACTAGATCGACAAAAATGTTGACGCGTGGTCTGTTGAAACTGAAGCTCTTGGTTCAGCAGTGATTGTCTGTTCTTGAAGTACGCACGGTGCTACCGTGAGTGCCGTTTCCCTTCGCGCACGGTCGTGAAGCAGCAACGGTAAGTCGCGCCGGCCACCGCCATGAGGATCGCCGATGTCATTAGAGCAACGGACACAGCGAAGGCTCTCGCCCAGGGAAATGGCGGTCGTCGCCTCCCTAGGCACCACACTCGTCGCGGTGTGCGCGTGGTTGTGGGCGCTTTCCTCCGCTCCGACCGAGGCCAAGGGGCTGATGGCGGTCGTGGGCGGGATCTCCGCCCTGCTGCTGGCCGCCGCGGCGGCGGTCATCGTCCACTACGCCGCCACGGGCCGTCAGTTACGCGAGCGCGCCAGGCAGTCCGACGCCCGCTACGTCAGGCTGCAGCGGGAGACGCTGCGCCTGGCCGAGGAGTCGCTGCCGGCGCTGGGCCGCCAGGTGCGCGGCGGCACCGCGGTCGCCGACGCGCTGGCCACCGTGCCGCAGCCGGCGGACGGCGCCGTGCGGCAGATCGTCAAGGCGGTCGCCAACGAGCTGGATGTGCTCCAGCGCGAGCGCGCCAACGCCCAGGCCTCCCGCGGCGCGATGGAGAACGAGATCTCCCGGCTGACCGGCGACACGCTGCCCGACCTCGTCCGCCGCATCCAGGACGACCGCAGCTCGGTGAGCGCCGCGCTGTCCGTGGTGCGCCAGCCGGTGCACTCCCCGCTGCGCGACCTGCTGGGCGAGACGGCGCGGCACCTCGGCGAGGGCGAGCGCAAGGGCGCGGCGGCGATGGCCGCCTGCGCGGGCGCCGCCGCCCGGGTGCAGGCCCAGGCCACCAGCCTGCTGGCCCAGCTCCGCGACCTGGAGGAGCGCTACGGCGAGCAGGAGGAGGTCCTGAGCGACCTGCTCGACCTGGACCACCGGGTCTCCCAGCTCAGCCGCCTGGCCGACAATATCGCCCTGCTGAGCGGCGGCCGTTCCGGGCGGCGCTGGACGCGGCCGATCGTGCTGGAGAGCGTCCTGCGCGGCGCCATGGGCCGTATCGGCGCCTACCGGCGCATCCGGCTCCACTCGACCAGCACCGTCGCCGTGGTCGGGTACGCGGCCGAGGGCGTGATGCACGCGCTGGCCGAGCTGATGGACAACGCCACCTCGTTCTCGGCGCACGGCACCGAGGTCCACGTGTACGTGGACGAGGAGGACGCCGGCGTCGTGATCACCATCGACGACAGCGGCCTCGGCATGCGGCCCCGCGAGCGGCACCACGCCGCCAAGCTCGTGTCCGAGCCGCTGGACCTGCGCACGCTGTCCGGCACCAGGCTGGGCCTGGCGGTCGTGGGCCGGCTGGTCGACAAGTACGGCCTGACGGTCAGCTTCCGGCCCTCGGCCAGGGGCGGCACCGGGGTCGTGGTGCTGATCCCGCGCGTGCTGGTCACCCAGCCCCGGCCGGCGGCCGTCGAGCCGCCCGTCGTGCCCGCGCAGGCCCTGCCGCCGAGGGAGAAGCCCGTCGAGCAGGAGCCGCCCGCCGAGGACGAGCTGCCCAGGCGGCGGCGTGGACAGACGCTGGCGGAGGCGACCAAGGCGCGGCAGCAGGCTCCGGCGACGGCCAAGGCGCCGCGTGACGGGCACGACGCGGCGGCCAGGCTGGCCGCGTTCCGGCAGGCGGGCGGCCAGAAGCGGCCGGCAACCGAGGATTCCTGACGCCCGTTCCCGCCCGACACCGGAACGAAGACGCAACACAGTAAGGAGGCAGGGGCGGCACCTCGGCCCCGCGCCGGACGCACGTCCCGTCGTATCGATGAGCACAACCAACGCCGCGCGCACCACCGATCGCGACCTCGACTGGCTACTGGAGAACCTCAGGAAGAAGACCCCCGGGATCAGGCACGTCCTGGTCCTGACCAGGGACGGCCTCAAGCTGTGCTTCACCACCGGCCTGGAACGCGACGGGGCCGACCAGCTCGCGGCCCTGGCCGCCGGCATCCAGAGCCTGTCGCTGAGCGCCTCGGCGGAGTTCGGCGACGGCATCGGGGCCGGTCAGGCGATGGTGGAGTTCGCGGGCGGGCTGCTGCTCATCGTGCCGGCGGGGGCCGGCGCGCACCTGGCCGTGGTGGCGGAGGAGGACGGCGACGTGGGACTGATCGCGCACAACATGAACGAGATGGTCGAGCAGATCGGGGCGTACCTCACCGCGGCGCCGCGCCGGTCGGAAAGTGTGCGGCCGGAAAGCGTGCGGCCTGAGGGCGTACGGCCGGAGAGCACACGCTCGGAGAGCATCGGCGAACGCCCATGACCCGCCGGTCCGTCGACCAGGAGAGCCCCGACCGGCTCTACACGGTCACCGGCGGCCGCACCCGCGCCGACGAGCACGCCTTCGACTCGGTCTCGCTCATCGTCAGCGAGTGCGAGCCCACCCCCGGCATGCAGTCGGAGCACGTCAGGATCCTGCGGATGGCCCGGCAGCCGACGGCGGTGGTGGAGATCTCCGCCGAGCTGCGATTACCGGTCAGCGTGGTGAAGATCCTGCTGCGCGACCTGCTGGACACCGGTCGCATCACCGTCCGCCACCCGTCTGCCGCCCTCCAGGCCGGGCGGCCCGATCCCGAGATACTGAAGCAGGTGCTGAGTGCCCTCAACGACCTCTGAGCCCACGGACGTGCGCGCGCCGCTGAACGCCGCCGCCCTGGACGCGCTGAAGATCGTGATCGTCGGCGGGTTCGGCGTGGGCAAGACGACCATGGTCGGCTCGGTGAGCGAGATCCGCCCGCTGAGCACCGAGGAGGTCATGACCCAGGCCAGTGTCGGCATCGACGACGCCAGCCGGGTGCGTGGCAAGACCACCACCACGGTGGCCTTCGACTTCGGCCGCATCACGGTGAACGAGGACACGGTCCTGTACCTGTTCGGGGCGCCGGGGCAGGAGCGGTTCTGGTTCGTGTGGGACCAGCTCTTCGCCGGCAGCCTGGGCGCGGTCGTCCTGGTGGACACGCGGCGGGTGGAGGACTCCTGGTACTCCATCGACCGGCTGGAGCACCACCGGACGCCGTTCGTCGTCGCCGTCAACCGCTTCTCCGACGGCCCCTCCCTGGACGCGGTGCGCGACTCCCTGGAGCTGTCGCCCGAGGTGCCGCTCGTCGAGTGCGACGCGCGGGAGCGGCCCTCGTCCAAGCACGTGCTGATCACGCTCGTGAAGCATCTGGCCCGCATGACCGACGACCCCGGGGAGAGCGAACTGTGACCGACCTCCTGGACGGCTACCCCGACCACGCCGACGCCGTGCCGCTGTACGGGTCGCGCATCCACGACGAGCCGGCCGAGCTGTTCGAGGAGATGCGCCGCAAGCACGGCCCGATCGTGCCGGTGCTGCTCGACAACGACATCCCGGCCTGGCTGGTGATCGGCTACCGCGAGCTGCACCACGTCACGAGCCAGCCGCAGCTGTTCGGCCGCGACCCCCGCCGCTGGAACATGCGCGAGCACATCCCGCCGGACTGGCCCTCGATCACGTACGTGACCTGGCAGCCGACGGTGATGTTCTCCGAGGGCGAGGAGCGCAGGCGGCGCTCCGGCGCGATCGGCGACGCGCTGGACAGCGTGGACCGCACCGAGCTGACCATGATCTGCGAGCGGGTCGCCGACCTCGTGATCGACGAGTTCGCCGGCGACGGGCGGGCCGAGCTGATCACCCAGTTCGCCTACCGGATCCCGGCCCAGGTCGTCATCCGCCTGTACGGCATGCCGGAGTCCGACCTGCCGGACATGGTACGAGTCATCACCCACCTCCTGGACGGAGCGAAGGACGCCTCGGACTCCCACTCCCGCGTCCTGGAGGGCATGGTCCGGCTGGCCGTCACCAAGCGCGCCAGGCCCGAGCAGGACATCACCTCGCACCTGCTGGCCAGCGCCGCGCGGCTCACCGACGACGAGGTCGTGCAGGACCTGATGGTGCTGGTCATCGCCTCCTACAGCAGCTGCGCCAACTGGATCGGCAACGCGCTGCGCCTCATGCTGGTCGACGACCACTTCTCGATGACCCTCCAGGGCGGGCGCAGCAGCGTCGGCGAGGCGCTGAACGAGGTGCTGTGGAAGGACCCGCCGGTCCGCAACATGCCCTCGCGCTGGGCCGTACGGGACTGCGACCTGGCCGGGCGGCGGGTGCGCAAGGGCGACCTGCTGGTGCTGGGCATCGCCGCGGCCAACGCCGACCCGCAGGTGCAGCCGGCCTCCCACGAGGAGTCAGGGGCGAACCGGGCGCACATGTCGTTCAGCCACGGCGAGTACGGCTGCCCGTTCCCCGCCCCGGAGCTGGGCGAGATCATCGCCAAGACGGCCATCGAGGTGCTGCTGGACCGGCTGCCCGACGCGCGGCTGGCGATCGAGCCGCACGAGGTGCGGTGGCGGCAGACGCCGTGGGTGCGCGGGCTGGAGTCGCTGCCCGTCATGTTCAGCCCGACCGGCCCGGTGGGGCGGGGCTCGCTGAACCCCTGGTGACACCGGGCCCACCCGCTCCGGGCGCTCACAGCAGGAGCGCGCCGGCCCGCTTCACAGTGCGGATGATCGGCGGGGCGGCCCGCACAGGACCACCCCGCCCTGAGATCGCCCCGCGTCAGCCGGTCAGGCGGGCCAGCGCCGGGACGCGCCGCAGCACCAGCCAGTCGAGCAGCAGCGCCACCACCATGGTGACGCCCGCCAGCGGGAACAGCACCCCGAGCACCGCCATGATCGCGATCACCCCGTACGTGGCTCGCCTGCTGGTGGTCCTGGCGGGCGCGCCCACCCGGCCCTGGGGGCGGCGCTTCCACCACATCCACACGCCGGTGACCACCAGCGTGATCAGCGCCAGGCAGGCGCCGAGCATGACCAGCAGGTTGGCGGTGCCGTAGCGGCGGCCCTCGTGCATGGCGATGCCCTGCTCGACGGCCTTGGCCATGATGCCGTACTCCTGCCAGCCGTAGGAGACCAGGACCTTGCCGCTGTACTGGTCCACGTGCAGGGTCTGCGCGGCGGCGGGGTCGCGGCGGTTGTCGGTGACGATCGTGTAGACGCCCTTCGCGTCGGCCGGCAGCAGCACCTTGACGTCACACTCGGCGGGCGGGCAGTCGCGTAGCACCGGGCGGGCGGCGGCCAGCGCCTGCTCGACGGGCAGGGCGCCCGGCTGCAGGACGCCGTGCGCGGTGGTGTGCCCGGCGTGGCCCTCCGACTCCGGCACGGGCAGGAGCTCGGCGGCCCACGGCACCTTGGCGTCCGGGTTGGTGGACAGGTCCTTCGACAGGGTCGAGGTGTGCGGGAAGTCGTCCGCGTTCGGGTAGGTCGAGCCGGTCTTCTCCTGGAGCTTCTGCAGGTTGTCGCCCCACACGCCCGACCACGGCAGCCCGGACAGGACGAGGAAGACGACCGCCACCCCGGCGCCGACGCCGGTCCAGGCGTGCAGGCGGCGCAGCCGGGCCCGGCCCGAGCGGGCGGGGCGCCGGCGGCGGCTGGTCCACCACAGGTAGGAGCCGGTGGCGATGAGGATCAGCGCCCAGCAGGCGGCGATCTCCACGATCCGGTCGCCGACCGTGCCGGACATCAGCTCGCCGTGGATCGTCCGCACGACGCGCATGAACGTCGTGGAGTCGTCGACCTGGCCGACCACCCGCGCCGAGGACGGGTCCACGTACACCGAGACGCCCTGCGCCCACGGCCCGGTGTCCGCGCCCTGCATGATGACCCGGGTGGTCCGGTCAGGGGCGGTCGGCGGGATGACGGACATGACGCCCGCGCCGGGGCGGGCCAGCTTGGCGGCGGCGATCTGCTCCGACAGGGGCCGCGCCGCCGTCACGGGAGCCGACAGGCTGCGGACGTCGGAGTAGTGCCACTCCTCGAACGGCTCCTTGAACAGGTAGATCGCGCCGGTCACGGCGAGGACGAGCAGGACGGGGGCGACGAACAGCCCCGCGTAGAAGTGCCAGCGCCATACGACCCGGTAGCGCTGCGACGAGGGGATGGGAGTGGGCCGGGCGGGTGTTTCCGGGCGTACGTCGACTGAGGTCATCAAGGGTCTCCGTCTCGGAGAGGCAGGCAGGGAGGAGCCACGACCGGCACGCGGCCATGACGAACGGACAGCGCGGGGCGCTGCCGATGACGGTCGCTGAAAAGCCGTCCCTACCTGGGCGGACCCCTGCGGCACAGCGCCCAGGCCAGCACCTGGGACGCGCGGATGGCGGGCGTGCCGCCATGGACCGGCACGACGCGGCGCGCCGGGGGAGCGGGCACGGTGACCGGCCCGCGCCACAGCTCGCACAGCGAGCAGGCCAGCAGGAACAGGTACGTGGCCAGCGCCGTCTCACCGCGCTCCAGCCACCACGCCGACAGCAGCGCCACGACCGCGTGCGCCAGCAGCATCCCGATCCCCGCCGACAGGCCGCGCCCGTCATGGTGGCCCATCACGGGCGAGCCCGAGCCGAACACGTTGTGCATGCCGTACTGGGCGGCGAAGCAGGCCGCCAGCAGCGTGAGCAGGCTCCTGCGGCGGCGGGCGAGCAGGTACGCGCCCGCGCCGGTCAGGAAGGTGACGGCGGCCACGGTCGCCAGCCCCGGCTCGGCGCCGCCGTTCAGCACGTGCATGCCCAGCCCGGCGTGCACGCAGGCCACGGCGAACACCACCGCGCGCACCGCGCGGAAAGCGGGGTGTCCGATGGCGCCGCTCACAACCGGAGATACGCGGAGAAGCCGGACACGGTTCGATCACCCCGCGCCAATTCCCTCAGCTTTCCCCAGCTTTCTTCGCTTTCCTCCGCTTTCCTCAGCGCCGTACGGCGACCCGCGCCCTGAGCTGCCCCCGGCGGGTCGTGACGGCGACCGCGGCGGCCATGACGGGCAGCACGCCGAACAGCCACGCCATCCCGCCCGCGACGTTCGCCGACCCCATCCCGCCGAGCTGGACGTACCAGGACGACACGGCCGTCAGGTCCAGCATGAGCGCGACCCCGAACAGCACGTGGAACACCATGGCCGCCACCAGCGCGCCGATCCTGCGCAGCGCCACCCCGAAGAGCAGCAGCCCGGACAGCAGGAACCAGGCGTTCATCAGCACATGCCCCACCGGGTGGGCCATCGTGGCCTTGAACAGCGAGGTGAGATACAGCCCGCAGGTCCCGGCGACGAGCACGGCCACGGCGGTGGCCGGGTGCGACAGCGCGTCCCTGAGCCGGCCGCCCGCCGCGAGCCATTCGCGGGGACCCCGGTCCCCGGGCTGCCCGGCGGGCCGCAGCGACCGCAGGGCCAGCGTCACCGGCGCACCGCAGACCAGCAGCAGCGGGGCCACGACCGTCATGCCCATGTGCCCGGCCACGTGCACACCGAGCAGCACCGGCGCGTACGTGGCGATCCCGCTCTGGGTGAGGACCACGACGGCGGCGAGCCCCAGCCCCCACGCCACGGACCGGCCCGCCGGCCAGGTCTCGCCCCGGCGGCGCAGCCGGGCGACCCCGGCCCCGTAGGACAGCGCGGCCATGGCGACGAGCAGGGCGAAGAACAGGTCCAGCCGCCACAGCCCGGCCAGCCGGGCGGCGGTGACCTCGGGCGGCATCGCGTACCCGAGCAGCTCGCGTACCGGGTCGATGGGCAGGTCGAGGGCCGGCGGCGCGGTGCGCGACAGGGCCACCGCCAGCCCCGTCACGGCCGCCATCAGCGTCACCTCGCCCAGCGCCAGCCGCAGGAACGCGCGCGGCCGGCCGTCCCGCAGCTCGGCCAGCGTGTAGCGGCGGTGCAGCCGGCCGAACATCGCCAGCACCCCGAACGCGAGCGTCTTGGCCACGATGAGCTGCCCGTAGGAGGAGGAGCGAAGCTGCTCCAGCTCGGTCAGGCGGCCCACGGCGGCGGCCAGCCCGCTCACCGCGACCCCGGCGAAGCACCACAGCGCCAGACGCGAGAACCGCTCCGCGACGACCGGCAGGTCCGGGCGGCGGCGCAGCGCGTGCGCGGTGACGGCGGCTAGGCCGCCCACCCACAGCGCCAGCGTCACGATGTGCAGGCCGACCGCCGTGACGGCCAGCGTGTGGTTCGGCGAGCTGGCCGAGTGGCCGGTGAACAGCGGCGGCAGCAACGCGACCAGGGCCAGCGCCAGCAGAGCGGCCGTGCCCGGCACCCGCCGCGCCCGCCCGGCCAGCAGCGCGATCCCCGCCGACAGGGCCAGCACCGTCAGCAGCGCCTCGCACTGCGACACGCTGAAGGCGACGTCCAGCACCTGGCCGACCGGCAGCCGTGTCAGCGGGGCGCCGAAGATCTCCGACAGCGTGAACACGAAGGTCAGCGCGGTCGAGATCGCCCAGACCAGCGCGGCGGGGCCGGCCGCCCGCGCGTATCTGGCGGCGTCGGCGGTGAGCCGGCCGTCCTCGGACGGGATCAGGGCCGCCGCCGTCAGCAGCAGCCCGGCGGTGAGGGCGCCGGCCAGGTTCGCGGCCGTCTTGGCGATCGGCAGGCCCCAGCGGGTCAGCGCGCCCGGGTCGGCGATGGCGATGATGCCGACGTCGAACGCCGCGCCGCCGGCGACCATGCCGGCCGCCAGAGCGGCCAGCGCGGCGATCGCCGAGAGGGACAGTAAGCGAACCATGTTGGGATTATCACCATCTGTACGGCAGGCGGGTGGCGGTTTGCGGCGGATGGTGATTTATGGGCGAATAGTCGTTACGGGCGGATGGCGCCGAGGAGGCGGGCCCGCCAGTAGTCGTCCAGGTTGACCACCTTCACCACGTCCCCGGTCTGCGGCGCGTGCACCATCCGGCCGTTCCCGACGTACATCCCCATGTGCCCCAGCCCCCTGCTGAACAGCAGGTCACCAGGTTCGAGCTGGTTCAGCGGCACCCGACGGCTCGCGCCCCACGCCCACTGCGTGTACGTCGTGCGCGGCAGCGACACCCCGGCCGCCCGCCAGGCGGCCTGGGTGAACCCGGAGCAGTCGAAGAAGTTCGGCCCTGTCCCGCCGTACCGGTACGGCTTGCCCACCTGCGCGAACGCGAACTCCAGCGCCGTGCGGGCATCACCCGAGGCCGGCCCGGAGTACTTGATGCCGGTGCTGTTCGGGTTCCCGCTCTTGAAGGTGCCCAGCCGGCGCAGCAGCCTGGTCTGCTCCGCGATGAGCTTCTCGACGTCCTTCTTGTCGTCGCCCACCTGGTCACGCGCTTTGTCGGCCTCGGCGAGCGCGGTCTTGGCGTCGTTGCGGCGGTCGCGCAGGTCCTTGATGCTGTCCTCGTAGACGCGCAGCTTCGAGGCCCGGTCGGCCGCCATCTGCGCGAGCGAGGCCATGCTGGCCAGGCTCGCCTGGGGGCCGCCCTGGATCATCTGCGGCTGCACGCCGCCGAAGGAGCCGTACTGGTAGTCGTTGATCGCCACCGCCACGATGTCCTTGCGCAGGGTGTCGGAGCGTACGGACTTGACGGTGAGCTCGGCGTCGAGCGCGTCGTACTTCTTCTTGGCCCTCTTGTAGGTCTCCGTGGCCTGGTTGTACCGCTCGACCACCTTGTCGGCCTGCTCGTTGAGCTTGACCAGCTTCGCCTGGACCTTGGCCCTGGCGGCGGGGCTCGGCGTGGGCTCGGCCACGGCGGCGGGCGTGACGGAGGCCAGGACGAGGAACGACAAGCTCGTGGCCACCGCCGTCCGCCCGAGTCGTGTTGGCACTACGACGCCTCCTCGTACGGATCTGCCTGGGGGACTGTTACGGCCGTCCTCATCGGGAGATACGCGCGCCGTCGCGGGAGTGTTCAGGGGGTCGTCCACACCGGTGCCCGGCCTGCCGGCTTCGCCCGGTCTTCACTCACGGGCCACCTGGGCGGTCTATCGTACGCGGCATGCTGATGCGCAGGGTATTGGCGAGCGCCCTGGCCGTCCTGGCCGGTGGTACGGTCGCCGTCGTGTTGCTCCAGCCCCACACCGCCACGGCCGAGCGCCGCGGGCAGAGTCCCGTCGTCATCGGGCACCGGGGCGCCAGCGCCCACCGTCCCGAGCACACGCTGCTGTCGTACGAGGCGGCGATAGCGATGGGCGCCGACTACATCGAGCCCGACCTGGTCTCGACCAAGGACCACGTCCTGGTGGCCCGGCACGAGAACGACATCACGGGCACCACGGACGTGGCGGCCCGTCCGGAGTTCGCCGACCGGCGCGTCACCAAGACCGTCGACGGGCGGCCGATCACCGGGTGGTTCACCGAGGACTTCACGCTGGCCGAGCTGAAGACGCTGCGCGCCAAGGAACGGGTGCCCGACCTGCGGCCGGACAACACGGCCTTCGACGGGCTGGCGGAGATCCCGACGTTCGAGGAGGTCGTGCGGCTGGCGCAGAGCCACGGCGTAGGCGTCTACCCGGAGACCAAGCACCCGACGTACTTCGACTCCATCGGACTGTCGCTGGAGGAGCCGCTGCTCGACACGCTCAACCGCCTCCACGTGCGCAAGGCGTACATCCAGTCGTTCGAGACGGCGAACCTGCGGGAGCTGAGCGGGCGGACCAAGCTGCCGCTGATCCAGCTCATCACGTCCGGCGGCGCGCCCTACGACTGGGTGGCGGCCGGCGACCCGCGGACCTACGACGACATGGTGACGCCGGACGGGCTCCGTGAGGTGGCCAGGTACGCGGACGGCGTCGGCGTGGACACCCGCCGCGTCGTGCCCGCCGGCGCGGACGGCAGGCTGCTCGAACCCACCACGCTCGTCGCCGACGCCCACCGCAGGCGGCTGGACGTGCACGTGTGGACCATCCGCAACGAGAACTCCCAGCTCCCGGCCGACTACCGGCTGGGAAACCCGGCCAGTCCCGCCTACCCGCGCGCCACGGGCGACGTGACGGGCTGGCTGGCCAGGCTGCTCGACCTGGGCATCGACGGGGCCTTCTGCGACGACCCGGCCATGGGCCGCGCCGTGGTCTCCCGGCGCGGCTGAGCCAGGGGCGCCCCGGTTCTTCCGGGGCGCCCGCGAGCCCTAGCGCAGCTCGCGCTTGAGGATCTTGCCGGTGGCCGTCATCGGCAGCGCGTCGCGGAACTCCACGATGCGCGGGTACTTGTAGGCCGCCATGTTCTCCTTCGCCCAGGCGATCAGCTCGTCCTCCGTCGTGGCCGAACCGGGCGTGCGGATGATGTACGCCTTGATCTCCTCGCCGTGCGACTCGTGCGCCACGCCGACGACGGCCGCCAGCGAGACGGCCTCGTGCGTCATCAGGACCTCTTCGAGCTCGCGCGGGTAGACGTTGAACCCGCCGCGGATGATCATGTCCTTGGAGCGGTCGATGATCGAGTAGTAGCCGTCGGCGTCGCGCGTGGCGATGTCGCCCGTACGGAACCACCCGTCGCGCATCACGTCGGCCGTCGCGTCGGGGCGGCCGTAGTAGCCCTTCATGATGTTGTGCCCGCGGATCGCGATCTCGCCCGGCCCCTCGCCCTCGACGGTCTTCCAGTCGCCGTCGATGAGCTTCATCTCCACGCCCCAGATCGGCGTGCCGACCGTGCCCGGCTTGGTGGGGCGGCCGAGCTGGTTGAAGCTGGCCACCGGGGAGGTCTCCGACAGGCCGTACCCCTCCAGGATGCCGATGCCGAAGGTCTGCTCGAAGTCCTTCAGCACCTCGACGGGCGAGGACGCGCCGCCCGCCACGGCGAACCGCAGGGTGGCCGGCACCTCCGCCCCATCGGCGTGGATCTTGGTCAGCATGCCCCAGTACATGGTCGGCACCCCGGCGAAGAACGTGACGCCCTCCTTGCGGATCAGCGCGAGCGCCTCGTCCGGGTCGAAGCGGGGCATCAGCACGACGGTCGCGCCGCGCAGGAAGCCGGTGTTCATCACGACGGTCTGGCCGAAGGAGTGGAACAGCGGCAGCACCGCCAGGTAGATGTCGAGATCCTCCTGGCGGGGGAACATCTTGTCGCTGGCCATGGCGTTCAGCAGCATGTTCTGGTGGCTGAGCTCGGCGCCCTTGGGCTGGCCGGTGGTGCCGGAGGTGTAGAGGATCACGGCCGTGTCGTCGGCCGCCGTCTGCACGGTCTCGAACGTGGCGCCCATCCCGTCCAGCGCCGCCCAGATCGACTCGCCGTGCTCGGACTCGGTCGCGAGCGGCGTGGCCGGGAGGATGAACAGGTGCTCGCAGCCCTCCGCCGCCTCGAACCCGGCCCTGCCCCGCTCACCCAGCGGCAGCTCGGGCGTGCCCTCGAAGCAGAACAGCGCCTTGGCGTCGCTGTCGCCGAGATGGTAGGCGATCTCGCGCGACTGCAGCAGCACGTTGAGCGGCACCACCGTCGCCCCGGCCTTCAGGATGCCGAAGTAGACGAACGGGAAGTAGGGCAGGTTGGGACAGGCCAGCGCGACCTTGTCACCCTTGGCGATCCCCCGGGAGACCAGCAGGTTCGCCACCTGGTTCGCCACGGTGTCGATCATCGAGTACGGCAGCCGCATGTCGCCGAAGACAATGGCGGTGCCGTCAGGGGTGTTCCTGGCGCTGTCCTCCAGGACGATCGACAGGTTGAGCATGACGCCTTCCTCCCTCAATAAGACGACTTGTGCGCCATCATTGCAGCCGTCCATACCGACCGGTAGGTAATGACGGTCACAGATGTGTATGGACGCGGTACGCGGGGTGGAGTAAGCAAGTACCAACTTACCTGGAGGGGTCATGGAGTACGACTACGTGATCGTCGGGGCCGGTTCCGCGGGATGCGTGCTGGCCAACAGGCTGTCGGCGGACCCGGGCGTGTCCGTGGCCCTCGTCGAGGCGGGCGGTCAGGACGACAAGCTGGAGATCCGCATGCCCGCGGGTTTCGCCAAGCTCTTCAAGACCGAGTACGACTGGAACTACACCACCGCCAAGCAGAGCGAGATGTCCGGCAGGGAGCTCTACTGGCCCAGAGGCCGGGTGATCGGCGGCTCCTCCTCGCTCAACGCGCAGATGTGGGTGCGCGGCTGCCAGCGCGACTACGACCAGTGGGAGATCCCCGGCTGGTCGTACGAGGAGGTCCTGCCCTACTTCACCAAGGCCGAGCACCGCGTCGGCAGCAACAACGGCGGCGTGTACGGCTCGTCCGGCCCGCTGTTCATCTCCGAGCTGCGCAGCCCGAACGTCACCACCGCGGCCTTCCTGCAGGCCTGCGAGGAGCTGGGCTACACCCGGCTGGCCGAGCTCAACGGCCGCTCCAACGAGGGCTACAGCGCCACCCCCGTCACCCAGAACCGCGGCCGGCGGTGGAGCGCCGCCGACGCCTACCTGCGTCCCGCGCTCAAGCGCCCCAACCTGACCGTGATCACCGGCGCCACCGTGGACCGGGTCGTCTTCGAGGGCACCCGGGCCGTCGCCGTCGAGCACGACGGCGGCGCGCAGATCAAGGCCAAGCGGGAGGTCATCCTGTCGGCGGGCGCGATCGGCTCGCCGCACCTGCTCATGCGCTCGGGCGTCGGCGCGGCCGACGAGCTGCGCGACGCCGGCGTGACGGTCGTGCACGACCTGCCCGAGGTCGGCAGGAACCTTCAGGACCACCTCTCGTCCGGCGTGTTCGTGCAGTGCAAGCAGCCGGTCACGCTGACCAAGGCCGAGTCGATCGGCAACCTGCTGCGCTACATCGTGCTGCGCTCCGGCATGCTCACCACGAACGTCGGCGAGGCCGTGGCCTTCATCAGGACCTCACCCGAGGAGCCCGCCCCCGACATCGAGCTGATCTTCGCGCCGGGGCCGTTCGTCGACCACGGGCTCACCCCGCCGACCGGCCACGGACTGACCGTCGGCGTCATCCTGCTGCAGCCGCAGAGCCGCGGCAGGGTCACGCTGAACGGCCGCGACGCGGTGATCGACCCCGCTTACCTGTCCCAGGAGGGCGACATCAAGCGGCTGGTCGCCGGGCTCAAGGCGGCCAAGCAGATCTTCGCCACCACTGCCATGAAGCCGTGGGCGGGCCCGCCGATGGCCCCCTACCCGGGGCCGGAGAGCGACGAGGAGCTGGCGCAGTGGGTGCGCGAGCGCGGCGAGACGCTGTACCACCCCGTCGGCACCTGCCGCATGGGCGTCGACGCCGAGTCGGTCGTCGATCCGTCGCTCAAGGTGCGCGGGCTCGACGGGCTCAGGGTCGTGGACGCGTCGATCATGCCGACGCTCAACCGCGGCCACACGCACGCCCCCGCCATCATGATCGGTGAGAAGGGAGCGGAGCTGATCGCCAAGCGCTGAGCCGGAGCTGATCGCCGGGCGATGAGGAGGGGCGTTGGCCCTTGACGTAAGTGAGCGCTTGCACAAATCTTCTTGTCATGACGCTCTCCAGTGACCTGGACATCGGCCAGTACCTGTTCTGGGGGCTGCCCCAGGCCGAGCGCATGGAGGTCTTCCGGCGGCTGCGGGCGCTGGACCAGCCGGTGTTCGTGCCGGAGCAGCCCGTCCCCTTCATCAAGGGAGGGGTGGGCTACTACGCCCTCGTCCGGCACGCCGACGTGGCCGAGGCCAGCAGGAACGCGGCCGTGTTCAGCAGCGAGCCGTGCTCCAACAGCGTGCCCGACCTGCCCCGCTGGCTGGCCGTGTACTTCGGCTCGATGATCAACATGGACGACCCGCGGCACGCGCGGCTGCGCCGGATCGTCTCCAGGGCCTTCACCCTGCGCATCCTGTCGAAGATGGAGGGGGACCTGGCCAGGGCCGCCGCCGAGATCGTGGACCGGGTGGTCGCCGAGGGGCCGGGCGACTTCGTGTCGCAGATCGCGGCGCGGCTCCCCGTACAGGTCATCTGCGACATGATGGGCATCCCACCGAAATTTCATGACATGGTGCTGCGGCGCACCAACGTCATCCTCGGCAACGCCGACCCCGAGTACACCGGCATCGGCACCGGCTTCAACCGCCTCGACGTGGCCCGCGGCCTGGGCCGCCTGCTGCACGCCGGCTTCTCGCTCAACCGCCTCGCCGCCCGCCTCGGCGACCAGCGCCGCAAGCACCCCACGGACGACCTGGTCAGCCTGCTGGTCAACGGCGAGGAACGGCTCACTCCACAGGAACTGGGCTCGTTCTTCATCCTGCTCGTCGTGGCCGGCAGCGAGACCACCCGCAACGCCATCGCGTACGGGCTCAAGCTCTTCACCGACCACCCCGACCAGCGCGCCCTCCTCCTGGACGACTTCGACGGCCACGTCGTCAAGGCGTGCGACGAGATCATCCGCTACGCGACACCGGTGATCCAGTTCCGCCGCACGCTCACCCAGGACCACGAGATGAACGGCATGCAGTACAAGAAGGGCGACAAGGTGCTGCTCTTCTACAACTCGGCCAACCGCGACGAGACGGTGTTCAGCGACCCCGAGACGTTCGACATCACCCGCGACCCGAACCCGCACGTCGGCTTCGGCGGCCCCGGCCCCCACTACTGCCTGGGCGCCCACCTGGCACGCAGGGAGATGACCGTGATGTTCCGCGAACTGTTCACCCGCCTGCCGAACATCAGGTCCGTGGGCGAGCCGGACTTCCTGCTCTCGAACTTCATCAACGGTGTCAAACACCTGAAATACACCTTCTGACCTTCCGGCCGCCTCGGCGCGCAGGCGGGCGCCGCTTCTCGTGACCGGTCTTCAGCAGCCGGGCCGGGCGGAGGTGTCAGTGGCCCGAGGGGTCGGTCCCCTCGGCCGGGGTGGGGGCGGACGGGGACAGGCTGGCCCGGGTGCCCCGCAGAGCCACCGGCAGCAGTGCCGCCACCAGCGCCGGCGCGGCGGCCACGAGCAGCATCGTGCCGGCCCCCGCCCCGTACGGCAGCGCCAGCACGGCCACGCCGACGGCCGTGCCGACCGCGAACAGCGCCGCGCCGCCTACCAACGGGCCCAGCGTCATGGCCGGTCCGGAGACCGCGCTGAAGATCCCCGGCGCCTTGCCGCCCTCGGGACCCTCCCGGCAGACGGAGGCGATCAACCCGGTCGGCCAGGACCCCGGCGGGCAGCAGCACGGCAGCAGCACGGCGGCCTCGTCGCATACAAGGAGTAGTACTCCGATCGCGGCCCCGGTGCTAGGTTTCGCAGTCATGGAGATCAGGACCGTCCACGCCAACGGGGTGGAGTTCGCGTATCTGACCGTAGGGGAGGGGCCGCTGGCGTTATGCCTGCACGGCTTCCCCGACACGGCCCACACCTGGCGCCATCTGATGCCGGCGCTGGCCGAGCAGGGCTATCGCGCGGTGGCGCCGTTCATGCGCGGGTACGCGCCGACCGAGGTGCCCGCCGACGGCGCGTACGAGTCGGGCGCGATCGTCGCCGACGTCATGGCCCTGCGCGAGGAGCTGGGCGGCGACGAGTCGGCAGTGCTCGTCGGGCACGACTGGGGCGCCTTCCCCGTGTACGTGTGCGCCGACCGTTTCCGCAGGTCCGTGGCACTGGCCGTGCCGCCGACGCCCGCCGTGCTGACCGGCTTCCTGGAGTACGAGCAGCTCAAGCGTTCCTTCTACATCTTCCTCTTCCAGACCGCCCTGGCCGAGACCGCCGCCTCGACGCCCGGGTTCATCGAGGGCCTCTGGCGCGACTGGTCGCCCGGCTACGACGCCGCGCAGGACGTGGAGTTCGTCCGCCAGAGCCTGGCCCGGCCGGCGAACCTGACGGCCGCCATCGGCTACTACCGCGCGATGCTCGGCACCACCCCGCCCACCGGCCGCTACCCCTCGCCCGAGCCGGCCGCCACCGGCGAGATCCTCTACCTGCACGGTCTGCGGGACGGCTGCCTGTCGGCCGACCTGGCCAAGAACGCGCTCAGCCACCTGCCGCCCGGTTCGCGGGCCGAGCAGGTGGCGGGCGCGGGCCACTTCCTGCACGTGGAGCGGCCCGCCGAGGTCAACCGGCTGATCCTGGACTGGCTCGGCCCGGCTTCCTGAGCACCGCGATGGCCGGGTGCTGCCCGGCGAGACTGATCCGGACCGTTCTGTCCACCACGAGTCTGTCCACCACGAGGCCCGTACGGGCGTCCTCGGGCATGAGCGCGACCACCAAGCCGTCGTCGGCCAGCACCCGGCGGATCTCCCGCCACAGCCGGCCGGGATCACGCCGGAGCAGCCCGGCCGGGGGCACCTGACGGTCCCAGGGCGGGTTCACCAGGACGCGGTCCACACCGGCGTCGGGCAGCGGGATCCGCCCGGCGTCGGCCACCGCGAACGCGACGCCTCCCTCCTCACCGGCGACCCCGAACGCGGCGCCGCTCTCGCCGTTGACCTTGGCGGCGTCCACGGCCAGGTCGAGCCCGAGCAACCGCGCGCGCGGCGCGAGCGCCCGCGCCTCGACGATCGTCGTGCCGGCCCCGCAGCAG
Organism: Nonomuraea rhizosphaerae; assembly: GCF_019396405.1. Lineage (GTDB taxonomy): Bacteria > Actinomycetota > Actinomycetes > Streptosporangiales > Streptosporangiaceae > Nonomuraea > Nonomuraea rhizosphaerae. The sequence goes on from NZ_JAHKRL010000381.1 coordinate 18,118, forward strand.
GGGTCCAGCACCGTGCGGGCGTCGCCGAGCCGCGCCAGCCAGGCCATCGCCGCCGCGACCGGCGGGTGCAGCGTCCCCGGCACCGAGGCCACCTTGTACGCCCGGCGATGCAACGGCCTGCCGGACACGCGCAGCCCGATGACCGCCCGATCGCCCTCCACCGTCACCCGCCACCCGGCCGCCCCCTCCGGCGGCACCCGGCCGTCGCGGCGCGAGTGGTACGGCAGCCGCAGGGTCCGGGCCAGCTCACCCCCGACGGCGTCCTCGATGTCGAACCGGCCGTAGTTGCGCCGCCCCAGGAACGAGGCGGACACCTCCACCCCGTCCGGCTCCGCCTTCAGCAGGCCCGCGGGGTCGATCTCCCGCGCCGCCCCCGCCAGGCGCTCCAGGGCGGTCCTGTCCCGCCCCACGCCCTCCACGACGGCTCCCACCAGGAGCACGTCGTCGGCCATCCGCAGCCCCGTCAGCGCGGGGCCCGTCTCGGCCGTCTCGAACCACACCTCGCGATGGCGCACCCCGCGCACCGCTCCGAGCCCGGCCCGTCGAATCTCAGCAGCCACCAAGGGCTCGATGCCACGCACCGCCCTGGCCACGGCCAGCTTGCGCAACTGTCCTTCTCCCACGTCGCGACCCGGGACGGCGGCAGGCCGCCCCGCATCACCGGCGGTGGGTCACCCACGAACCCGCCGGCGGGTCGCTAACGGAGGTAGAAGAACGTCATGCGGGTCACGCTACCGATCATCGCCACACGGACGCCAACGGTTTTCTGATCTCCCGAAAATCCCCATTCCCGACCCTTCCGACGTACGGTGTACTTCGTCGTGTGTAGGCCGCTCTCCGAACGTTGGTGCTCATGGACGTCGTTGACTTTGACCTGTCGGACCGTGACTTCTGGGCCAAGCCGATGACGGAGCGGGAGGTGGCCTTCGAGCGGCTCCGGGCGCGCGAGACCCCGGCCTTCTTCGCCGAGCCGGAGGTCGACTTCCTGCCGCCGGGACCCGGCTACTACGCGCTGGTCAAGCACGCCGACATCCTGGAGGCCAGCCGCAACCCCGAGGTCTTCGCCTCCGGCAACGGCGGCGCGACGAGCATCCCCGACATGCCGGCCGAGTTCACGGAGTACTTCGGCTCCATGATCAACATGGACGACCCCCGCCACGCCCGCCTGCGCCGGATCGTCTCCCGGGCCTTCACCCCCAAGATGATCAAGCAGTTCGAGGCCGACGTCGAGACCGCGGCCTCGCAGATCGTGGACGACCTGCTGGCCGAGGGCCCCGGCGGCGACTTCGTCGCCCAGGTCGCCGCCCGCCTGCCCCTGAAGATCATCTGCGACATGATGGGCATCCCCGAGCGCGACTACCAGTTCGTCTTCGACCGCTCGAACGTCATCCTCGGCGGCACCGACCCCGAGTACGCCGGCGACGACATCAGCCAGGTCGCCACCCTCCTGCTCAACGCCGGCATGGAGCTGCAGCAGCTCGTCCAGGACCTCGCCGCCCACCGCGCCGAGAACCCCACCAACGACCTGACCTCCTCCCTGGTCAACGCCAACATCGACGGCGAGCGCCTGACCCTTCAGGAGCTGGGCTCGTTCTTCATCCTGCTCGTGGTCGCCGGCAACGAGACCACCCGCAACGCCATCTCGTACGGCCTGCGCCTGCTCACCAACAACCCCGACCAGCGCGCGCTCTGGCTCCAGGACCTGGACGGGCACTCGCCGACGGCCGTGGAGGAGATCGTCCGGCTCGCCGCGCCGGTGAACTTCATGCGCCGCAAGGCGACCCGCGACTTCGAGATGAACGGCCACCTGTACCGGGAGGGCGACAAGGCGGTGCTGTACTACTGGTCCGCCAACCGGGACGCCTCCGTGTTCGACCAGCCCGAGCGCTTCGACATCACCCGCTCGCCCAACCCCCACGTGGGCTTCGGCGGCCCCGGCCCGCACTTCTGCCTCGGCGCCCACCTGGCCCGCCGCGAGATCACGGTGATGTTCCGCGAGCTGCTGCGGCGGGTCCCCGGCATCGAGGGCGGCAAGCCGGACCGGCTGCACTCCAGCTTCATCAACGGCATCAAGCACATGGAGTGCACGTTCTGACCCCACTCGTTCCGTCCCCCGGCCCGGGCGGGCCGGGGACGGAGCGGGAGGCGTCAGGAGGCGGCGGTCACCTTCATCTGCTTGATGACCGTGTTGACGTCGGGCAGCAACTGCTTGCTGGTGGACGGGACCGACATGTAGACGATCGCCGGGACGTCCTTGCCCGTGTTGACGGCGGCCACGACGATGGTCGCCTTCTCGGTGCCCGAGGTGAGCGCGTACGCGATCACCCGCCCGGAGTTCTGGCCCACCTTGATGGGCTGCTGGGCGATCTTGCGCACCTTGTTGTCGGCCGGGAAGAAGCGCTTGCGGGCGTTCAGCACGACCTGCTTGATCACCGGCTCCAGGTCGTCCTCGCTGGTGAACGAGGAGGCCAGCTTGGCCGACAGCGGCCCCGTCATGATCTGGGCGGCCCTGTTCGGGCCGGTCACGACGAACTGGCGGGTGTCGTACCCGTACGTGGCCCTGACCGTGACCGGCCCGCGCTGGTCGAGCTGCCAGGTGCCGCCGAGGCGGGGGACCGTGAGCCCGGCCGTGAGGTTCTGCACCGTGCCCGTCACCGGGGCGGCCCGGCCCGACCAGCGCGGCAGGCGCGGGATGGAGCTGGCCGCCTTGGTGGGCGCGGAGCTGGGCGAGGTGGAGGCCTTGGCGGCCGTCGTGGCCGAAGGGGACGGCTCGTTGCTGGCCAGCGGCCCGGCGAGGAACGCCCACAGCACGGCGCCGACCAGCGCGATCGCCACCGAGCCCGCGAGCGCGTAGATCCAGAGGGGCTTGCCCGAGCTCTCCAGGGACTCCGGCTCGCCCATGCCCTGGTAGTCGTCGCCGAAGACGGTGTTCCAGAGCTCCTGCTGACGCTCGGGCGGCGGGGTGCGCGAGCCGCTGATCTGCCCCGCCGTCACGAACCTGTGGTCAGGGTCGGAGGGGTCGCGGCTCAGGTTGGAGCCCGGCCTGTTGTGCTCGACCTGGGGGGCGTCGGCGGGGGGTGGGCGGGGTTCTGCGCCGGCGGCTGGCCG